>PATB01000019.1 GCA_002712255.1 Alphaproteobacteria bacterium | reverse complement strand
ACTAACTAAAGATGAGATACTTTTAGTTTTATGTAGTTCACTATTAACTAAATTTTTGTAAATAAGTCTTTTTTTTGTAAATAAGAAAAAACCAACCGCACTACCTCTTAGGTCAATCACATAGTCCCAAAAATTTAAAATTACTCTACTCCATAGATATAACCAATGTATTGAAAACTTATTTTTTTTAAGAGAAATAATTTTTTCGATGTTTCTACAGAATTTAAATAAATTAAATGGTAGAGGACCACAAACAAAGGTGACCTGAAAACCCTTATCCTTAAAAAATTTGTTCAATCCAGATGATAAAATTGAATCACCTAGTCTGTTAGAAGAAATTATTAATACTTTTTTCATCTATTGAGCCTTGTTAAAAATAAATAATGAAATAAATTAAATATAATGTTTATAGAAAAAAGTATATTTAATATTAAAAATAACATTTTAATTCTCATTGAAGGGGACGACAAATTTAAATTCATTCAAGGAATTATATCAAATGATATTGAAATATTAAAAAAAAAAAAATCAATTTATGCCTCGATTCTAACTCCTCAGGGAAGATTTCTATATGATTTTTTTATAACTTATTCGGATAATTTTTTTTTACTTGAATGCTGTGAATCTAATACTCAAGAGATTTTAAAAAAATTAAATTTATATAAACTAAAATCTAATGTAACTTTTAAAATTGAAAGTAAACTGAAGATTTTTTTTACAAATTATTCTAACTTAGCATTGCTCTCTTCAACATTAAAGAATAAGCTTTTGTATTTTTCCGATCCACGCTTTTCTAACGAACTAACAAGAATTTATGTAAAAAAAGAGTATTTGTCTGAATTTTTAAAAAAATTTAATTTATTAAGTGAGGAAGAATTTAATGAGTTTAGGATAACAAAAACTATTCCTGATTTTAATGTTGATGCTTTAAAAAATAAATCTCTTTTACTTGAAATGAGATTTGATGAACTTAACGGAATATCATGGNAAAAGGGATGTTATATGGGNCAAGAAATAACAGCAAGAATGAAATATAGAAACATTNTAAAAAAAAAAATATTCTGTGTTTCAATCANCTTTAATAATGTNCTAGATAAAAAAATTTTNTCAAATAATAAGGAAATTGGNGAGTTATTTAGTCANAATAAATATTTTGGAATAGCATATATTAATACCAATTTTGATTTTAAAAAAAACCAAAATNTTTTATGTGGGGACTCAAGTTTAAAAATATCTATNCCTTGGTGGTCNAATAANAATTCACAATAGTTTTTTTAATTTTTGAAGTGTAAGAAACGGTTTGTTTTTATAAATTAAAAGTTTTTCAATTTTTTTNACACCATTNGTTCCAAATTCTCTGATTATNGTTTTTCTAATCCAAGAAATATCTTGATTTTTCCTTTGATTTTGTAAAATGTCATTTTTTTTTAGCCATACCCATCTTCGATTAATTTCTTTGAAAAGTAAATCCAGACCAAAATTTCTAACAACAGAAGTTTTAATTATCTCTATATCCCAATCATCCGTTGATTTAAAATAATTATTNCTGTTTCTTAACTCTGAATAAGTAAGATCTGCAATTTTTTCAATATCTGATTTAGTTACAACTACTACATCAGGAATCTCAAAAATACCAGATTTCATAAATTGTATTGTGTCACCGCTACCTGGTTGAACNCAAAGAATAACTGAATCNACNACTTCTTTGACGTTTGTTTCTGACTGTCCCACTCCCACAGTTTCAATTATAACNTAGTCAAACATGGANCTCATTACAANCATAGTTGGAAAAGTTAACTCAGAAAGTCCCCCCAAGAAATCTTTAGCAGCCATTGATCTTACAAAAATATCATTATCTTTTGGATCTAATAAGAATCTTGTTCTATCACCCAACAAAGCTCCTCCGGATTTACTTGANGATGGATCAACGGCTATAACTCCCACAGATTTTTTATTATTTCTTATTTCTGAGATTAATTTATCAACAAGAGAAGATTTTCCTGCACCTGGAGGGCCCGTCACACCAATTACATGAGATTTAGCTTTTACGTGAAATTGATCAAGCTGAGAAACAATTTCATTTGTTTCTCTGCTTATTTCAATTTGTTCTAGTAAATTAGACAAAAAAATTTTTTTTTTAATACCTTTTTTCATAAGCTCATAANGCAGAAAAATTAAAAAAATAATTNACAGTTTTTTTACAATTACTAAGAAGGGAAACTCTATTACTTTTTATATTTATTTCTGGAGCGTTGACCATCACATTATCTAAAAANTTATTTATGCTTTTAGATAAATTATAAAANAATTTTTTATTNAAAACTTCAGAATTTTTCTTATAATNTTCATTTATNGAAAGTGTATCTGAATATAATCTTTCTTCTTCGATTTTTTGAAAAAGCTTTTGATCNATTTTTNNTTCAAACTCTTTTTCATTAATTATNGAATCCATTCTTTTATAGGATTTAATAAANTCTTTTCCTTCTTTNGAAATTAAAAATTCTGTAAATCTATTTATTTTNATAAACAAAATTGATGGNTTAAAATCTTCTTTTTCAAGACAACTCTTTACAATATTGGATTCATAGCCTTTTTCTAATAATAATATTTCAAATCTTTTATTTAAAAATTCTATAATTTTAGTTTTGTCAAATTTAATTTTAATATTTTGATTTTTATAAATTACTTTAAGATTTTCAAATATAGTACTGAGATTTAAATTTATTTTTTTATTAATTAATAAATTTATTATAGACAAAGCCATTCTTCTAATTCCAAATGGATCGCCCGAACCAGNAACTTTTCTATCTGANGCNAAAAATCCAAAAATACTATCAACNTTTTGAGACACTGATAAAATAAAAGTTAAATCATTTTTTGTATCTTTTAAAAGTTCATACTGATTGGAAAATGCTTTACAAATTTCCTCNTTAAAACCCNAAAGTTTAGCATAAAAACCTCCTACGAGACCCTGTAAAGANGGATATTCACGAACTAATTCTGTTGTTAAATCAACATTAGAATACAATANANTNTNAATATTTTCATTAATGTNTAATTTAATNATTTCNGCAATTNTNATACANAATTTTTGNATNCTCTTNGATCTATCTAGCAAAGTTCCAAGGTCATTGTAGAAAATAATTGATGACAATTTATTTGCTTTTGCTGAAAATTTAGTTTTCTTATCCTCTTCGATAAAAAATTTTGCGTCTTTGAAACGTGCCTTAAGTACATTTTGATTACCAAGAATTAAATTCCTCTTTTTGTTTACATCAAGGTTTGAAACAAAACTAAAAAAATTACTTAATTTTCCATTTTTTTTTTTAAAAGTAAAATTATCTTGTTTTTCTGAAATAATTGTTTTCAAAAGAAATTCAGGTAAATGAAAAGAATCGTCTTTAAAAGAACCAAAAAATACATTTGGCCACTCAACAGAGTTTGATACTCTTGACATNANAGCTTCGTCATTATTAAANCTCAACTGATTTTTTTTACAAAATTTTTCTAANTCAGTTTTTATTTTTTNGATTCTTTCTTTTTTTTCAATAACAACAAAATTTTTTTTCAAATTAATTTTATAACTTTTCGAATCAATACATTTAATCTTATTAGTTACATAATGGTAATTTCCATAAGTAAAATTGTCAGANTTTACTCCTGCATAATTAAAACTGATTATTTTCTTATCCAAAAGACATAAAATACTTTTAATTGGTCTAGACCATTTTTGATTAAATGAAGACCATCTCATAGATTTTTTCCATTTAATTGAGGATAGAATAGTTACAATTTCTAACTCAAAAATCTCNAATAAACTTTTTTGTTTAATTTTTTTCTCAAAAAAAAAGTACTCTTTACCTTTTATTTCCTTTTTNAATAAAAGCTTTTNATTACTTAAACTTTGAGATTTCATGAAACCNTCAATAGCTCTTTTATCGGCAGAGGTGTTTGGACCCCTTATCTCATTAATTGATGCTGCTATTTTTTGTTTTAAACCTTTTATAATAACAGTGATTCTTCTGGGAGTAGAATAAGTTTCAATTAAAGAAAAATTTATTTTTTCATTCTTTAAAAAATCTGCAAAAAAATTCCTCAATTCATTTTCAGCTAATGATTGTGCTGATGAGGGAATTTCTTCACCATAAATTTCTAATAAAAATTCACTCATAATTTTCAACCATAGTTTTGCAACACTTTTGAACTAGTGAACGTATTCTAAGTATATAAGCTTGTCTTTCATTGACAGAAATCACTCCTCTTGAATCTAGCAAATTGAAACAATGACTAGCTTTTATACATAACTCATAAGCAGGTANTATAAGATTTTTTTGAATTAATTTTTCGGCATTAACTTCATAATTCTTAAATGATTGATATAAATCTTTTTCAGTAGCATATAGNAAATTATAATATGATTGTTCCTCTTCATTTTTTTTAAAAACCTCGCCATATTTTGTTCCATTGTTATCCCAAACTATTTCAAATATATCATCAACATTTTGAACAAACATAGCCAACCTTTCAAGACCATATGTTAGTTCTAAACTAACTGGCCTACAATCTACCCCTCCAATTTGTTGAAAATATGTAAATTGACTTATTTCCATTCCATTACATTGAACCTCCCAACCAAGTCCAGCTGCTCCAAGGGTTGGGCTCTCCCAATCATCCTCAATAAACTTAATGTCATTNTCCTTAGAATTAATATCTACACTTTCTAAACTCTGCAAATATAATTCCTGAGATTCCTTTGGACTTGGCTTTATTAGAACCTGAAATTGATAATAGTGTTGTAACCTATTTGGGTTTTTACCGTATCTACCGTCGCTAGGACGTCTACAACCTTGTACAAAGCAAGTTTTCCATGGCTCTTTACCAAGTGTTTTTAACGCAATGAATGGATTAAAGGTTGCTGCTCCCATCTCCATATCATACGGTTGAAGTAATAAACAGCCCTTTTTTATCCAATATTTTTGTAAATTGGTAATAATATCTTGAAATGTTAACATTTTAAATATAACTAAAACTAATAAATACTTTTAAATATATTAATATAAATAATTAAATTACATACCAAATAAAAAATAATAGGTCAGTTAAGTCAATGAATGTTGTTAAAATTAAGTCAAGTTTAAAAAATGAAAGCTTTGATCTATTTCTAAACTGGCTTCAAGATGACCTAAATTCTGTAAACAAACTAATCCTAGAAAATCTGNTAAATAGCTCACCCCTAATTTCTNATTTATCAAATCATATTTTAAACTCTGGTGGAAAGAGAATTAGACCGTTATTAACTCTTGCCGTTGCAAAGCTCTGTGGCTATTCGGGAAGCAGACATATTATTTTGGCTTCAGTCATTGAATATATTCATACAGCCACTCTCCTACATGATGACGTTGTCGATAATAGTAAGAAAAGAAGAGGGAAAAAAACCGCAAATTTTGTTTGGGGAAATAAATCTAGCATTCTTGTAGGAGATTTTTTACTCAGTAAAGCTTTTAGAATTTTAATTTCTGATGGCTCTCTTAGGTGTATTGATATTATTTCAAAGGCCTCAGAAAAAATATCTTTTGGTGAAGTCAANCAATTGATGTCTGTTAGAAAACTTGAAACAAGTGAATCAGAATATTTAAACATAATAAAAAGCAAAACAGCTGAATTGTTTTCTGCAGCTTGTCAACTAAGCTCTGAGATTAGCGAAATTTCTATGGAAATGAAAAACTCACTAAAGGAGTTTGGAAGATATCTGGGTATTTGTTTTCAAATCATTGACGATACACTGGATTATTTTTCAGACGAAAAAATTTTTGGTAAAGAGATTGGTAATGATTTTAATGAAGGTAAGATGACTCTTCCCTTAATCCTTTTATATAAAAGGAGTAATAATAAAGAAAAACAAGTACTTAAGTATTTAGTGAATAAAGAAAAATTAAATAAGAAAGATTTTGTAAATATAATTGAAAAAATGAATAAATATAATGTTAAAAATGATTGTTTGGATAAAGCTAAACACTTTTCANTTATGGCAAAAGATAGTCTTGGGCTNTTTCCTAGATCAGAAGAAAAAGAGAGGATAATTAATTTAATTAACTACTTAGTATCTAGGAAAAATTAANTATTTGGAATAAGATTTGCACNGTTAATATNATGTTCAAATCAAAAATTGTTGTTAAAGATAATTACATAAAAATAAGAATACTAGAGTTTTTNTCTAAAAATTATTTTTTTATTTCCCTAATTTTTATAATTTTTTTAATTTTCATTTAAATTTTCTTAATATACATTAACTTATCAATGTGGATGAGTTAAACAAATTTTCAAAAAGAGTAAAAAGATATGCTAGCCTAGGAACATCGGCAGGCTCCTTTGCCTTCAATTTTATTGGTGCAAAGCTATTAAATAGAGAAAATCAAGAAAATGCCGAAGAACTCACTAGGGTGTTAGGTAATTTAAAAGGACCTATCATGAAGATAGCTCAATTATTATCTACAGTTCCAGATTTGTTACCAAGAGAGTATGCAGTTGAACTAACAAAATTACAATCTAGTGCCCCTCCTATGGGATGGAATTTTGTTAAAAGAAGAATGACAAAAGAATTAGGTATTAATTGGACTGAGAAGTTTAAAGATTTTGAAAAAGAGCCCTATGCTGCTGCTTCATTAGGCCAGGTCCACAAGGCAACATACAAAAACGAAAAAATTGTTTGCAAACTTCAGTATCCAGATATGTTGTCAATTGTAGAAGCAGATATAAGTCAGCTAAAACTAATGTTTTCTATTTATAAGAGAATAGATAAAACAATTGATACTTCTGAAATTCAAAAAGAAATTTCATCACGTGTTAGAGAAGAACTTGATTATATTAGAGAACAAAAACACATGATGTTATTTAAGTATATATTTTCAGAATCAAAAAATGTCATAGTACCTAATTGTTTTTCAGAAATTTCTACAGAAAGATTATTATGCATGAATTATCTTGATGGAAAAAAGTTGTTAGAATTCAAAAAAAAATCTCATGAAGTAAGAAAAACTATTGCAAAAAATATGTTCAAAGCTTGGTACTATCCATTTTATAAATACGGAATAATTCACGGCGACCCTCATTTAGGAAATTATTCAGCGAANAGTCAACTTATGATAAATCTTCTAGATTTTGGTTGCATAAGATTTTTTAAATCAACATTTGTAAAAGGTGTTATTGATCTTTATCACTCTATNATGACAAAAAACGAAGATTTAGCTGTTCACGCATATAAAAGTTGGGGATTTGATAATATAAACAAAGATCTTATAAATATATTAAACATCTGGGCTAAATTTTTATTTTCTCCTTTATTGAAGGATAAAGTAATGATGATGCAAGAAACNAATTCAACAGCTTATGGTGCAGAAGCAGCTTCAAAAGTTCATAAAGAATTGAAAAAAATTGGCGGAGTCAAACCTCCACGAGAATTCGTTTTTATGGATAGAGCAGCAATAGGATTAGGATCAGTGTTTTTACATCTAGGGGCTGAATTAAACTGGTATAAAATCTTTAATGAATTGATATCAGACTTTGATGAAAAAATAGTCGAAAAAAATCAAAAACAACTTGTTAAAAAAACTAAATTGGGAAGAAGTTTTTAATTTTCTTTTCGGCCTTCTCAGAAAATGTTAATAATCTGTCAAGTTCAGCCATTGTACTAGATAAATCATCCGATTCATCTTTAAGCCAAGTTTTAAATGTAAATGAATAAATAAAAAAAAGAGTGTTTTGTTTTAAAAAATCAATTGGAGTGTTTTCATAACATGATGTTAATTCTAAATAAAAATCTAGTGTATTCATTACGTTACTTGAAATTCTTTTAAGAAGTAAAGGTTTTTTTTTTGCACTTTCAATTATTTTTACTAAAGAAATTTTGAAGTTTTTCATTTCCTCTAGTCTAAGCATTATTAGCTCAAATAAATTATCCTTTTTTGAGCTTATTTTAAAATCATCTAAATTTACTTTGGATTCAACAATTGAATCCATCATAGTTGAGAACTTATCAATAATTTCGTTCTTATTTTTAAAATAAAATTTTATATCTTCATTTTTAATTTTTTCTTGTTTACTCAAATTTTGAAGAGAGAATTTTTCCCATCCGTCTCTTTCAATTATTTCAAACGCTTTTTTTAAAAGATAATGTTCTTTATTGTTAGAATTCATTGATTTTATTGTTGTGTTTCAAATATATATATATATTCTTAATAAGTTGTAAATAAAAAATGCAGATTAAAGAAATTGAAAGTTATATAAGCAAAATACCTGATTACCCAAAGCCAGGTATATTATTTTACGATATATCAACTTTAGTTTTTGATAATAATGCCTTTTCATCTACCATTAACAAACTCATAGACATTGCAAAAAAATATGAATTTGATCTNGTAGCATCTATTGATGCAAGAGGGTTTTTATTTGGTAGCGTAATTGCACACCAACTTAANAAAGGTTTAATTATGGTAAGAAAAAAAAATAAATTGCCAGGTAAAACAATTAGTTATGAATATGAACTTGAATATGGTAATGACACCTTAGAGATTAATATAGATGCAAAGAACAAAAAGTTTCTTTTAGTTGACGACCTTCTTGCAACTGGTGGCACTGCAAACGCTGCACTTGAATTGTTGGCAAAAGCAGGTGGACAAACCTCATGTTTTTTGTCTCTAATTGAACTCACTTTTTTAAATGGTAGAAAAAAAATTTCGGTTCCTATGGAATCTTTGATTCAATACTAAGATGACAAAAGCACATAAACTTTTTTTAAAATGGTTGTCGCAGATAAGTTTAATTATCTTTTTCATATTTTTGGCTTATGACCAGGGGTTGATTACAAAAATTTTATCTTCAGATAAAAGTTACATAACTAGTATAATTTTACTTTTATTTATTATAGTAAGTGTTCATTGTGCATTTTTCACATATCTAGTCTCAGAGGAACTGAATAAGGCGCATATAATAAAAAAANGCTTGCTTCAGGAAAATGTTAAGTTAAAGATAATTCAAAATAGCCTTATCCTAACTTCCAAAGGAGAGATCTCTAATGGAATTGTTTGCGATTATTTTAAAGATTTAATAGGACTTAAAAAAAATGGTGTTTCTACCCATGCTCAAATACTTGAATCGTATTTAAAAAAAACTGTTGGTTATTACGAATTTGGATGGTTTTGTTCAGATGTAATGCTTAAGTTAGGTTTAATAGGAACTGTGATCGGATTTATAATAATGCTGAGTTCGTTGTCGGATATTACTACATTTGACGTTACACTTCTTCAAGGTGTTTTAACAACTATGGGCAGCGGTATGGGTGTGGCACTCTATACCACCCTTTCAGCACTTATCACAGGAGTTTTAATAGCAATACAATACTACAACTTAGAAAGTGGTTGTGAGGAGCTTTTTGCTGTCCTAAATCAGATTTCTGAAGTTAGTATTGATAGTAGTTTGTAAGATGTCTTATTCTGGAAGAAGATTAAGAGCGGATCCCTTTACAGATTTATTATTTAATATACTTCTATCCTTTACCTTGCTGATGTTTTTGGCAATCATTTTTATGAACCCNATTCCAAAAACAGGGGTAATTAACCCCAAAGCGGAATACATAATTACAGTTAGTTGGAAAGATAATAATCCTGATGATGTTGATACTTATGTCCAAAGTCCAACAGGTGGATTAGTTTGGTTTAGGGGAAAAGAAGATGGTTTTGTTCATCTTGACAGAGATGATAGGGGACTGTTAAATGACACTATAACTGTAAATGGAGAAAAAGTGCAAAATCCTTTAAACCAAGAAGTTGTAACCTTACGAGCAGTTGTCCCAGGAGAATACATTGTAAATATCCATTATTATGCAACAAAAACTGAGCAACCTGTTGATGTAAATGTTAAAGTAGAAAAAGTTAATCCGCAACTAGAAGTTATATATTATGGTACGATTAACTTAGAAAAAAAAGGTGTAGAAAAAACCGCTACAAGATTTAATATATCTCAGGATGGCAGAGTAAATGTAACTGGAAATTTATTTAAAAAATTAGTTCCAGAAAACTAAATGAAAGGAAAAAAATGAACATAGAAATCTTCTTTATTATCATTTGTTATGTACTAATTGGATTTTTACTAGTTATATTTAACCTAAGAACCAATTTTCACTGGTTAATAAAAGTAACAATGATAATCCTTGTTACTCTTTTTTACATACTAACCTATAAGTCATTTAAAAATTTATTGGGCTGGCCATCTAGTGAGTCACTACCTGATAGATTTAGATTGGTTGCAGCTCAAATTTATGAACCTAACGCGCTTATAAATTCTGAAGGAGCAATTTATCTTTGGGTTACAGACATGAATGATTTGGCCGGTTTGGGAATACCTAGATCATTTACAATTAAATATAATAAGGAATTACATGAAAAGGTTTCAAAATCGTTAGTTAATTTAAAAAATGGGGTCCCTCAAATGGGANAAAATTTAGACGAGAATAAAAAAGGAATTGTTTCCTCAGTTTTAAAAAAAGAAAAAGCAACAGCAGTTAGTACAAAGTTAAATTTTTTTGATATGCCAAATCAACTATTACCCGAAAAATAATGAAATTTTTTTTATTTTTTTTACTTTTAGCTTCTTGCTCAGAAAAACAATCTCAATACTTTCCACTAGATAAAATTAAATCGTGGACTTACGCAGTAGAAATTATTCCTGAAGTAGAAAATAAAATTTTTTATAAAAAAACTAATACATCGATTGGAAAAAAAAAAATTAAGGTTAAAAATGAAGATAAAATTATTTTTCCTGTTTTAAGAGAAGATGGTACAACTTTTTTTTATGAAATTACTGACAAAGGAATATTTAGAAAAGGTGTTAGGTATCTGAAAGACCAAGAAATAAATTTGGATGATGGAAGACTCGTACTTCCGTCATCTATAAAGTTAAATAAAACTTGGAGTAATGATAGTAAAACCTTTTTAATTCTTAGACGCTATCCTTACTATGATTACAAAGCAACAACTAATTTTAAAATCGATTATAAAGTAGTATCTTTAAATGAGACAGTTAAAACACCTTCAGGAATTTTTAACGACTGTATAATGATTAAAGGTGAAGGACAAACAAATTTTATTGGAGATAGTGAAATAGGTTCTATTGGGATTAAGATAACATCTGAGGAATGGTATTCCAAAAAAGTTGGTTTAATAAAAATGGTAAGAGAAGAAAGAACTGATACAGACTTATTTGGAACTACAAAAATGATTCAAATTTTAGAAAACTATAAAAAAAGATAATCACAGTGAAAATTCTTAATCTTACAGCCATTTCATTCTCTTCAATCTTAATTTTATACTATGGAAAATTTTTTCTTTTACCCTTATTTCTTGCCCTTTTTTTTTACATAATACTAAACTCAGTTTCTAGAGATTTAATAAATCAAACAAAAAAATATTTCTTTAAAATTAATGAGGCGTTATCATTTTTTTTAATTTTTTTGTCATCGCTAATTCTTGCTTACTTTTTATTACAACTTTTTAAAATAAATTTACAGTCCATAATGGAGAACTCTCAACAATACCAAAAAAANTTAAACTATTTCATAAATCTCACTTCAANNTCAATTATGCTTGATGCTTTCCTTTCAGAAAATTTTATTGAAAAAATTAACCTAGTTAGTTTCTTTTCAAATTTATTAGGTTTTATAAAAAGTTTTGCAGGTAACTTCTCTTTAGTATTAATTTATTTAATTTTTATAATTATTGAAGAAAAGTTCTTCAAAATTAAATTAAATTTGGTTTTAAAAAGCGAAAAAAATAAAAAAGTTTTTACAAAAATTAATAATGATATTTATAATTATTTTAGAATAAAGACCTTTACAAGTTTTTTGACATCNTTAATAACTTTTTTAATACTATTTTCTCTTGGGAATGAACTTTCAATTACATTTTCTATTTTTGCTTTTTTTTTAAATTTNATCCCATATATAGGTTCCCTTTTAGCAGTTTTACTCCCAACAATATTTTCTGCAATTCAATTCATGAATTTTTTTGAGCCCTTTCTTACACTAATTTTACTGTTAGTTTCACAAATTTTGATTGGAAACTTCTTAGAGACAAAACTTATGGGTAAAACCTTAAATATTAGTCCAATTGCACTAATAATATTTTTATCTTTAATGGGAAACCTATGGGGAATAGTCGGAATGTTTTTAAGTGTTCCACTCTTAGTTATACTAATTATAATTTTGAATAATTTTAAAGATACAAAAAAAATTGCTATTTTTCTTACAGAGAAGGGTGTGGATTAATATTTACTATCTACTCTCAATTTAAGCGAGAGAATCAACCCAAATCCTATAAAATAAGTTAACATTGAAGATCCCCCATATGATACTAAAGGTAAAGGTAAACCAACAATAGGAAGAATTCCAATTACCATCGACATATTTATTAGGGCTGCAAAAAAGAAATTTGAAATAATTCCAAATCCTAAAATTCTTTGGAATGTGTCAATTTTAGAGTTATTTAAAATTTGATAAGTCAAATAAGTAATTAATAAAATTAAACCAATAACTGAAANTGTTCCAAAAAAACCAAATTCCTCACCCAACATAGAAAAAATAAAGTCTGTATGTTTTTCTGGCAAAAAATCAAGATGAGACTGGGTTCCCTTCATCCAACCTTTACCAAAAGTACCTCCAGACCCTATTGCAATTTGTGACTGAATTATATGATATCCAGAACCAAGAGGATCATTTTCTGGGTTAAANAAAGTCAAAATTCTNTGTTTTTGATAGTGTTTAAGTGAATTCCATAAATAAGGAGTAATTACTAAAAACCCTGCTNCTAATGATGCAAAGAATTTCCAACTTAAACCTGAAATAAAAAAAATGAGAAAACTTATAAATAAAATCATTGAGGCTGTTCCCAAGTCAGGTTGAGAAATTATTAATATAAAAGGTAATAAAACTAAACCTATTGGAAGTATTAGAAAAAAATAATCTCTTTTATCTTTAATTTGTTTCTCATCAAAAAATTTAGCCAGAGATAATATGATACAAATTTTCATAAATTCAGATGGCTGCATATAAAACCCCGATAAATTAATCCACCTTCGTGAACCTTTCCCTATGTGTCCATAAAAAGAAGCCCAAATTAAAAGTATGATGCAAACAAAATATAAATAAAAAGCATTCTTTTTCCAAAATTCTAAATCAATAATTGAAACTAAAAGCATAATTAACAGCCCAAAAACAATTTTTAAGCTATGTGAAAAAAGAACATTGTATTCCATTCCAGATGTTGCACTGTAAATCATTACAAATCCAACAAAGGAAAGAAAAAAAATTAAAGAAAAATAAAACCAATCAAGCCTTTTAAGTTTATTAATTAATTCAATCATGAAACTATGAATACTTTTTTAGTGCGAAATCAATTATTTTCTTTGCTATTGGAGCAGCTACTTTTGAGCCGCTACCCATATGCTCAGCCACAACAGTTATTGCAAATTTAGGGTTATCAAAAGGTGCATAACCAGTGAAGAGAGAGTGATCTCGTAATTTGTAAATTAATTCCTCATTTTTCAGAACACCACTTTCTCTCTCTTTTTTACTAATTTTTCTTACTTGAGAAGTACCTGTTTTTCCTGCCATTTTAAGACCATTATCCAATTTTGATGAATATGCTGTTCCTTCGTATTCATTTACAACTTTATACATAGACTTTCTTATAAAATTTAAGTTTTGTTCAGTTATATTTAAATCTTCAAAAAAATATCTATTTCTTTTTAGTATTTTTGGTTCTAACTTCTTTCCTGAAGCTATTCTCGCTGTCATAAGTGTAATTTGCAAGGGAGTAGATAATGTAAAACCTTGACCGATGACAGTATTTAAAGTCTCACCTTTTTGCCATTTTTCACCTCTATTTTTTTTTTTCCACTCTGAGTTTGGCATTAAACCATAATTTTCATCTGGTATATCAATTCCTGTAAGAGTCCCCATAGAAAATTTTTTTGAAAATTTAGAC
>PATB01000018.1 GCA_002712255.1 Alphaproteobacteria bacterium | reverse complement strand
TTTAAAGATTTAATATTCAATATTATTTATTCAATTGGAATATCACTCATATCATTAATGCTTTTCCAGTTTTTTATTAGTTCCGATACAATAATAATGATTGACATATCATCAATTGGGCAATCTGTCTCATTTGCTGGCTTTATTGCAGTCCCATTAATTTTATTCTTACATCTTTGGTTAACTTTCATTATAAACTCACTGATTCCATTAGTAGCTATATAATTTAGTTTTCTTTTATAAAAGATTTGATTAAAAAAGAACAAACATCCCAGAATATATTTATTTTTTATATCTGTTCGAAATTTCAAAAATTCATTTTTTTTATTAAAATCTAAACAAATATCTTGTTCATCAATAGTAAATAAAAAACTCATTATTTTTTTATTAAATTTAATACTTTTCATTTCTGACTCATATTTTTTGTTGTAAAAATCTAAAAAAAACCTTCTAACTTTGCTTTTATTTTTTTGAGAACTTAAGCTACCATATGAATATTTAACTTTTTTTTGCTCTTTACTATTTACTTTATCAATAATTTTTTTATTTAAATTAAGTACATTTATATCTTTAACAGAAATTAAGTAGTAATTTTTATTTTCAATGGAAATTGTATCAGGAAATTTTTTCTTAAATTGAGAGAGTGTAACCTTATCAAAAAAATTTTTTTTTACTTTTAATGTAAAACTATTAATTTTTGATGACTTTATTGACTCACTTAAACTTTCAAAACTTCTAAGAAAGTTTTCATCGGGAACCCATAAGTTTAAGTAATTATTTTCTGAACCATGCTTTCTTAATTTATTGACCAAATCAGAATTAAACTTTTTTACAATCTCTTCGTATGATAAAGCTAATTTCATAAAACTAATTAATTTGTAAAAATTTTTTTATAAAGTAACAAACTTTATTAATATCATTTTCATTTAGATACTGGTTAATTGGTAAACTTAAAATTTCATTCGCTTGTTTTTCAGTATTATGCAAAGCTTGTGACTGATCAGTAAACAATTTTTGCTTGTGGATAGGAATTGGATAGTGAACATTAGATTCTATTTTATTTTTAAATAAAAACTTTTTTAAATTATTTCTATTTTTTAACTGAACCACAAATAAATGGTAACTATCTCTACAATTTGATCTATCTTTTGGATAATAGATATCTAAATCCTTTAAGGTTTCTTTATATATTGATGCATTTTTAACTCTTTTTTTTATTACTTTTTCTAATTTTTTTAATCTAAAATTGAGAATTACGGCTTGAATGGAATCTAACCTAGAAACAGTTCCAAACAATTTAATTTTTTCTCGACTTATGTGGCCATGATTTCTTTTTAATTTAAGATAATCCGATATTTTTTTATTATTTGTAACAATAAAACCTCCGTCACCACAAGCATTTAAATTTTTGAGTGGATGTGTTGAAAAGGCTCCTAAGTCTCCAAAAGAACCACTTTTTTTCCCAGAGTAAGTTGAACCTATTGACTGAGCACAATCTTCAACAACTTTTAAGTTATTTTTTTTAGCTATTTTCATAATTTTATTCATTTCACACATTCTTCCTGTTAAATGAACGGGCATAATAACCTTAGTTCTAAAATTAATTTTTGATTCCATATCTTCAACATTCATTGTTTGGTCGTCATAAACATCACAAAAAACAGGTTTGGCACCTACTGCCTTTATTGCTGCAGCTGAAGCTATGTAACTATTAGCTTGCGTGATTACCTCATCACCAGATTTAACATTTAACGAAAGTAAAGATAGTATTAGAGCGTCCGTTCCAGAGTTAACACTTATACAAAATTTCATGTTTTGATAATTACAAATTTTACTTTCAAATTTTTTAACTTCATCAGAAAGAATATATTTACCTGACGATAAGACTTTTTCAATTTTTGGTAATAATGATTTTTTTTCTTCACTAAATTGTTTAGATAAATTTATATATGGTATCCAAATATCACTTTTTTTCATAAAATTCTTTTACAGTTTTAATAACATAATTTAGTTCATCTTTTGTTAAATGTTGGTCAACAGGAAAAGTAATAATATTTTTAGAATGATAATCTGTAACTGGAAATGATCCTTTTGGGTATGATAAAAACTTTAGTGCTTCTTGCTGGTATAAAGGTATTGGATAATGAATTTTTGCTTCAATATTCTTTTTATGACAATACTCCAATAATTTGTCTCTTTGTTCTGCAAAAATGACATATAAGTGGTAAACAATTTTCATCCTTTTGGGTCTATGAGGAATTCTAATTTGAGGAACCTTTGAAAAACTTTGATCATAGTATTTGGCATTTTTAATTCTTTGATCTGCGATTTTTTTAGTTTGTGGAATAAGCCAATTCCCAACTACTGCTTGTATAGTATCCAGTCTTGAATTGAAACCCATAATTTGAATTTCATTTCTATTTTTAAGTCCATGGTTTCTTAAAAGTCTTAGTTTGGAATTGAGTTTCGCATTTTCTGTAATTATAACTCCACCATCAGACCAAACATTTAAATTTTTTAAAGGATGTAATGAAAAGCACCCAGTTGCCCCCCATGTTCCTGCTATTTTTCCATCTTGAGATGCAAGAATAGATTGGCATGCATCTTCAATAACAATTAAGTTATTTTTTTTTGCAATTTTATTAATTTTTTTCATATTAGCCATATAACCAGTAAAATGGACTGGAACAATTGCTTTTGTTTTATTAGTAATTGCTTTTTCAACTAAATCAACATTCATACAAAAAGTATCATCACAATCAACAAAAACAGGTTTTGCTCCTAACTCGTTAATTGCCCCAACAGTTGCTACAAAAGTATTTGCGGCAGTGATCACCTCGTCACCTCTTCCTATACCAAAGGCTTTTAAAGATAACTTTATTGCATCAGTTCCAGAATTAACTCCAATTGCAAATTTAGAACCCATAAGTCTAGCAAATTTTTTTTCAAAATCTTCTAAAGGCTTTCCTAGGGTAAAATCACCAGTTTTTACAAATTTTTTAATATTTTCTAGTAAATCATCTATATTAGCAAATTGTCTAGGAAGGTAAGAGTAGTTAACTTTCATTAAAATGGACCTTTAAATTTTGGATTTGGAACGTCAATCTCATGAGAGGGTAAGCTCACAGATAATAAACTTATAATTTTTTTTTTTACTTCCACATTAAGGTTTAATTGATTCAACATTGCTTTCATTATATCCATTGTATTAGGATAAAATTTTTTAGCCAACCCTCTTGTTGATGGGGTTGGAGAATCAGGTAATCCAATTCTCACAGGAGGAGCGTTAAATATATCGTGATTTTCTTCTGAAATTGAGGCAATTATTTCTGCTCCTATTCCATATATTTTACTTCCGGTTTCAAAAATGATTAACTTTTTTGTTTTTTTTACAGAGTTAACTATTGGTGTTATGTTCAGTGGTCTTAAAACTCTCAAATCAATAATTTCTATATATATATTAAAATCTTTTAAAATTTCTGAACAAAACATAATTTCATATAAGTTGTAGGAACTTCCAACAATTGTTAAATGATTTCCTCTGGCAATTACTTTTGGTTTTACTATATCAGTTTGATAGATTTTTTTCGGTACAAAACCCTTTACATAATGAAACCATCTATGTTCTAGTATTAAAACCGGATTTGGATCATTTATTGCTGATATTAACATTCCTTTGGCATCATATGCAGATGATGGAATTAAAACCTTGAGACCTGGAATACATGAAAAAATTGTTTCAAGACTCTGCGAATGAGCTGGTCCTTGTCCCCAACCTCTTCCAATAACCATTCGAATAACTATTGGGACATTATGCTTTCCATTTGTCACATAAAAACTTTTTGCGGCATTATTAAAGATTTGTTCAATTGACAGTAATGCAAATTCAACTCTTTGATGAATCAATAGAACCTTAAAATTATTTATTGCGAGGCCAATTGCAATACCAGTAATCCCATTTTCAGAAATTGGTGATTCAATTACTCTTTTCTTACCATGTTTTTTTAATAGATTACTCGTTGTACCAAAAATCCCATTCGGGTCACTAACCCCTTCCCCAATTAGAATCAGACTACTATCCTTTTTCATTATCTGGTTTGTAGCTTCAAGAATAGCTTGCGATGCAGTTAAAGTTCTTTTTTTTTTAGGCATAAACATATTTTTTTAAAGAAGAAACCTCTGGAAACTTGTCTTTTTTTGCAAACTCAAAGGCTTGATTAATTTTTATCTTCATTCTATTTTTTATATTTTCAATTTCCTTTTCGCTGTATTGATTTGTTTTTTTTAAATATTTTATAAAGTTTTCAATTGGATCATCATTTAACCACCTTTTAATTTCCTTACTGTCTCTATATTTTAGGTAATCGTCACTACGTGGACCACAATGTTCAATATATCTATATGTATCAAGTTGAAGGAAAAAAGGTTTTGAAGATTGCTTTATTTTTTTTATGATCTTTTTTGATCTATTAAATACTTGTACAACATCATTTCCATTCATCTTAAAAGACTCAATTTTATGACATTTTGCCAGTCTTGTTAAATCCTCTGAAGGTTGTCTTTCTTTAATATTAGTGAAACAAGAATATTTATTATTTTCACATACAAAAAGGATTGGAAGATTATGTAAAGATGCAAAATTTGCTGATTCATGGAAAACTCCTTCCTCGACTGCCGCATCACCAAAAAAAACTACTACAATGTTTTTTCTCTTTTTAATTTTATTTGAAAAAGCTGCTCCAACTGCAATTGGGATAACACTTGCAACTATTGGAAGACTTAACATCATACCAACTGAATGATCCATTAAATGCATTGATCCACCTCTACCACCGCAGCAACCTGATTTTTTTCCATAAAGCTCACAAATCATTGACCTAAGATTTCCACCTTTTGCTAAGTAATGACTATGGCATCTATGCGTGGAATAAACTTGATCTTTTATTTTTAGATTCTGGCATATTCCAACTGCAACAGCTTCTTGACCAATTGATAAATGAACTGGACATCTAATTTCTTGTTCTGAATATTTTTCTGAAATTGTGTTCTCAACTATTCGAAGTTTGAATAAGTTTTCTGCTAATTTTTTATATAATGAATTCATTGTAAATTTATTTTTTGCATCATCTTAATATTAAAATACTTAGGATCATTAAAACTATTATTTAATAAATTATGTTCAAATGCTTTTTTTAAGTCCTCTACTCCCCTTTCAATTGAATATTTCGGTCTAAATTTTAATAATTCAAAAATTTTTCTCGATGAAATGTGGTAAGATCTTTCGTCACTAGTTTTTTGATAATTAATAATAACATCTTCACCTATTTTTCTTTTTACCAATGATCCAATCTCATCTAGAGTATAATTTTCAAATCCTACATTAAATATTTCATCTTTAACTTTTTCATTTGGTTGACAAATTATCTCTATGTAGGCTCTTACCATATCTTCAATATGAATGTTAGGACGTTTCTGTCTACCTCCGTTAATAATTATTTTTCTTTTATTATAAGCATTGTTTGTAAGAATATTTACTATCACATCTAATCTAGTTCTAGGACTATAACCACAAACTGTTGCTGGCCTTAAAATTGTAGAACAAAAATTATTTCCTGTTTCATTTAGTAAAATATCTTCACATAATACTTTAAATTTTGAATAATCTGTGAGTGGTTCTAAAGGCAATTCTTCAGTAACATTTTTTTCATTTTTTATTCCATAAACTGAAGAAGATGAAGCATAAATAAATTTGTTTATTTTTTTTTTACAAGCTTTAATTAATGGATAAAAAGAGTCATAATTTATTGACTTTCCTAAATTTGGGTTTAATTCAAAAGATGGATCATTAGAAATACATGCAAGATGAATAATATTATCTGTTTTAGAAATTAGATTTTCAATTAAGTCAATATCTCTTAAATCACCTTTGATTGTTTGCAGATGTTCTGAGTCATGAAAACCTGAAAAAACTATCTCCGGACNACCATACATAAAAAGATCTAGCACTAAAACATTCATTTTTCTCTCAATAAGCTTTTTAACCAGTAAACTTCCTACATAACCCCCACCACCTATTATTAATATTGTCATATAGAAAATCTCCTGATTATTTAATAACAGACTCTATAAATTTTAAAAAATGAGATTTTTTAATACTTGAACTATGACCTAAAATATTAACTTTCATTGCACCTGAAACATTTCCAATAAAGCCAATATCAATAAGACTTGAATTTAAATATGCAAAGAGACTGGAAATAACAAAAAAAGCATCACCAGCACCTATTGTGTCTACCACAGTATTGGTAAAAGCTGGAATCTCAATTATTTTTTTTTTTGTTTTTATCAAACAACCATTTTTTCCAGTAGTTACAATGAATACTTTAGACTTTGGAAGATTACTTGAATCAAGTAAAAGTTTTTTTAATGNAGTATTTTTATCATGCATTGCAAGTCTGAATTCAGGCTCATCAATACATATATAGTCTGCATTTTTATACTTAGTAATTAAATTATAGCCCCTATTAGCACTATTTGTTTGAGCATTAATTGCCAAAAAGATTTTAGATTTAGAAATTTCGTTAATTATTTTTTTTGTTAAAAGTCCATGTCCAAAATCAGTAATAATAATTAAATCAACTTTTGAAAGTTGTCTTTTAATTAATGAAATTATTTTTTTTTCATCTTTTTCATCGATTGGTGAATCATCCATATCATACACCTCAAACATTTTCCTCATATAACTTGAGTCTATAAATCTTGTTTTTTTTGTTATTGGTCTGTTTTTTAAATCTATTGAGCAAAGTTTTATTTTTGGTGATAATTGTTTTCTAACAAATTCCTTATTTTCTTTAGACTTTGCACCTAAAGTAGTAACTAAACTTACACTTTTACAAAAATCTGAAATATTGTTTGCTGCTGCAATCGAACCACCAGCAAAAATTTCCTCATTTTTTTTTAAAGTGGCTAAAATACTTTCTTTGGCAGATTTTCCAAGTGTGTCTGTGTATATATATTCATCAAGAATTGAATCACCAATTANCATAACTCTTATATTTTTTATTTTTTCGGTTAAAGTAGTAATATAGTTAAAGCCTAATGATTTATAATTTTGAAGAATCTTGGATAGTTTTTTTTCATGTGAAATGATGTTTTCATTTATTAAAGATGAGGATGAATATGAAATATTGTCGGTAAATTTTAAAAGACCTCCATTTTTTTTTACCTCATCTTCCTCATCATAAATTTTTTTGGTTAAATCTTTTTTTTTATTTTGATAATCAGCTCCTTTAACATATATATGTGGCTTTATTTTTTTTATAGCTGGAATACCAGTCGGATCATCAACTATTCCAACAAAATCTACATAAGATAATGATGCAATCATTTCGGCTCTTAAATATTGATTGAATATTGGTCTTCCTGGGCCTTTATTAATGTATTTATCTGAAGTTATTGTAACAAATAAAATGTCTCCAAGGTTTTTTGAATCCTGAAAATGTCTAAAATGTCCTGCATGTAATAAGTCAAAAGTACCATGACATAATATAATTTTTCTTTTATTTATTTTTTCTTTTTTAGAAATTTTTTCTAGCAAATCAATTGTATAGATTTTTTTTTTAATAAAATTTTCAAAAGTATTTTTATTTACCATATTTTTTTAATTTTAGCTTATGACAGGTATTTAAACCAATCTTTTGTTTCATTTGCAATTGATACCGGATCCCATACTGGAGCATCTTTAAACTCATTAATTGATTTCATTAATTTTTTAACGCCATCTTCTAATGAAATTTTAGGTTTCCATTTAGTTTTTTTTAAAATTTTAGAAATATCCGCAAAAGTACAATCTGGTTCTCCAGGTCTTTTGGGGATATTTACTACTTTGTTGTTGCCTAACAACTTAACAAGATTATTAACACTATATGTTTGCCCAGAACCGACATTGAAAATTTCATTTTTGATTTTATTATCCGTCATCTCTATAAAAGCATTCACAACGTCATCTACATAAGTAAAGTCTCTAGTTTGCTTTCCATCACCTACAACTGTAAAAGGTTTTTTTGCAAGTTTTTGAGCCATAAATACCCCAAAAACAGCTCCATAGGTACCAAAAGTTCTTGCC
The DNA here is from genome assembly GCA_002712255.1 of Alphaproteobacteria bacterium. GTDB lineage: Bacteria > Pseudomonadota > Alphaproteobacteria > Methylaequorales > Methylaequoraceae > MED-G10. Next base: position 16,861 of record PATB01000018.1, on the reverse strand, counting down.
CTAGGACCATAAACATTAAATAATCTCAAACTTACAACTGGAATTTTGTAAAGATTTCCAAAATGAAAAATTATTTGCTCTCCTAATCTTTTCGTTAATGCATAGGGATATTGCGGTAATATAGGACTATTTTCAGATGTAGGATATTTTTTGGGAATTCCATAACATGATGAAGATGCAGCAAAAACTATTTTTTTTATATTTTTTTTTTCACAACTTCTCACCAAATTAAATGTTCCGTTTACATTAGAATTAAAATATAATTCTGGGTTTTTAATTGAAGGCACAATATCTGCCAATGCGGCAAGATGAAAAATAATATCTACATTGTTTAAAATTTGATCGATTTTTTTCTCATTTATATCAATTTTAAAAAATTGAAATTTTTTTTTATTTCTAAAAGCCTCAATATTACTAAGTTTTCCATTAGATAGGTTATCTATCCCAAAAACATGGTAACCTTTCTTCAATAGCGCATTACATAAATGACTACCGATAAATCCTGCACAACCTGTTACCAAAGTTCTATTCATAAGATATTAATAAATTAACAGATGAGTTTTAAAAATCCATTTTAAAAATTGGCACATTTTCTGCAAATTTTAAACTTATGTACAAAATTTCATGCATACATCCTACTTGTAGACCAGAATTAGCAAGAGAAACAAGGGATAAATGGCTAAAATTAGCAAAAAAACCAAGTCAAATAGAGTATATCACTTGTTTCGATTCATTTGATAAAAATGAAATTAAACAAAAAATTAAAACTTATAAAAATATTATTGAGATTTATGAAAAATATAGTTTTGGAATTGTAAAAAAGTGTAATTCAGCCGCTAAATTAGCAAATGCTAATTGTATAATAGTAGCAACCGATGACACAATACCTGAACAAAATTGGGATGAAAAGCTCTTAGATGCTGCTGATTGGTCAAAAAAAATAGTCTTAAACACAAGTGATGGTAGTGAAGAAGTAGATAAAAGGCCTTATATGATTAAGACGGTCATACTTTCAAAGAAAAGATATGAGGAACTAGGTTATATTTTACACCCAGAGTTTTCACATGTTTACTGTGATAATTTTCATACATGGATATCTCATAAAGATGATGTGGTAATTCAAAGAAAAGATATTATGTTTGAACACTTACATCCTTCAATGGGAAAATCAGAACCAGATGAATTTTATACCAATGCTTCAACTGAAGAAGAATATGTTAAAGGAAGTAATATCTTTCATAATTTAGTAAAAAAAAACTTTGATAAAAAGGCAGAAGAAAAAATGTTAAAGAAGTTTATCTCTGAGTCGAATCCTTTTAAGAAATATATTTCAGCATATGTTTTGATAACCAGTGGTTACAATCAAAACAAACTTTTAGCTGTTATAAAAAAAGATGAGGAAGTAGATTAAACTGTAATTTTCATTCCGTCATAAGCNGGAAAACAATTCTTAGGAACAACTGACAGAATATAATCGTAATCAACTTCGTAATTCATATGCGTTAACACTGTTTTTTTAGGCTTAAGTAACTCAATCCAATTCATCACTTTATCAAAATGGGCGTGAGTTTTATGAGGAACAAATCTTAGACAATCTACGATCCATAAGTCAAGATTTTTAAGTTTATTGAATTCAGAATCATCAAAATCAAGAACATCTGTACAATATGCAAAATTATTTATTCTAAAACCTGTCGATTCAGTGAAACCATGATTTTGTTTGATAGATAAAACATTTAACTCATTAATTTTAAAGTTTTCTTTAATTATATTTGGTTTTAAACATGGCTTATAATAAAAACCCTTTGCTTCAGGCACTAATTTTTCAAATATATAACCAAATTTCTTATTAATTTGATCAATATTATCTTCAGATGCATACAGATCTATATCTTTTTTCATAATAACATTTAAAAATCTAAAATCATCAACACCATTTATGTGATCCGAATGAGTATGAGTAATTAATACTGCATCTAATTTTTTTACGTTTGCATTTAGCAACTGCTGTCTAAGATCTGGCGTTGCATCTACAATCAAAGTCGTTTTTTCACTTTTTACTAGAATAGATGATCTTAATCTTCTATTTTTTGGATTATTTGAATTACATTCACCCCAATAATTACCGATAGCTGGTACGCCCGATGAACTACCACAACCTAAAATGTTAATTTCAATTGACATTAATTAAGATTTGAAAAAAGTTTGAAAAAATTATTCGTTGTAATTTGAGCCATATCATTTACATCTTTTTTTTTTATATCAGCAACTTTTTTTAAAGTATGTGTAACAAATGAAGGTTCATTTCTTTTTCCTCTAAAAGGAACTGGTGCTAAATATGGAGCGTCTGTTTCGACTAAAATTCTATCTAACGGCACATATTTAACAACCTCAATTAAATCATCAACTTTTTTAAAAGTAATTATTCCAGAAAAAGAAATATAAAATCCTTTATTCAATACTTTTTTTGCTAAATCTTTGGTCGATGTAAAACAATGAATAAGACCCTTAGTAGAATATTTATCAACTGCTTTATTAATGCAATTAATAGTATCTTTATCTGCATTTCTAGTATGGACAATTGTTGGATAATTCATTAAACCAGAGGTTTTCAAATGAATGTCAAAACTCTCAATTTGATTAATTCTATTTTTTTCATTTCTATAAAAATCTAAGCCAGTTTCACCAACTCCGATAACTTTTTTTTTTTTTAAATTAAAACAAAGCTTTCTCTGGATGGCGTCTTTATTAATATTATCAGTTGGAACATTATTCGGATGGATTCCGGTAGTACAGTAAACATTTTTAAACAAACTTGAAACTCTATGAACTTTTTTAAAGTCTTCTAAGTTTACTGAAATTGAAAGCATATGATTTACTTTTGCTTTGTTTGCATTTTTAACAACAGCATCCAAATCATTATCAAAATCTTTGAAATCTAAATGACAGTGAGAATCTACAATTTCAGTCATACTTTGGAAATAATGGTTTTGTTTCTTTAATACAATGATCTTTATTAATTTTATACATAAAATTAAGAAATTTAAACTTTCTATATTTTTTTTCTATATTTAAAATGTTTAAAATTTCATTTGAAGCGTCTGGAATAAATGGCTGCAGTAAAATTCCTATAATCCTAAAACTTTCAATTAAAACTGATAAATCATTTGCTGTTTTTTGGGGATTAGTTTTGAAAGAATTCCAGGGTTCAGCTTTATCCATAAATTGATTGAGTTTGGTTATAATAATAAAAATTTCTTCAATAGATTTGTTTATTTTAAATTTTTCCATACTAATTTTAACTTTTGGAAATAAATTATAAACCTCGCTAAGCAAATCTTTATTTTTTGGTTCTTGAAGATCAAAAGGCATTTTGTTTTCAAAATTTTTTCCAACAAATTTCAATGTTCTTTGAATCAAATTACCTAAATTGTTTGAGAGATCAGCGTTAATTCTCGTTTTAAAAGAATGTTCTGAAAAATCACCATCTTGACCTAAGGTTACTTCGCGAAGAAGAAAATGCCTTAATTGGTCAAGTCCAAACTTGTCAATCATTGCATGTGGATCAATAACATTTCCAACTGATTTAGATATTTTTTTTCCTTCATTTGTCCACCACCCATGGGCAAATATTTTTTTAGGTAAAGGAATCTCTGCGGCCATGAGCATGGCTGGCCAATAAACTGCATGAAATTTTAAAATATCCTTACCTATAATATGATAGCAATTTTTCCAAAATAAAAACTGATCTTTGGATGTTTTTGGAAAATCTATTGAAGTTAAGTAATTTACTAATGCATCAATCCAAACATACATTATATGATTTTCAGAACCATCAATTTTTATGCCCCAGTTGAAACTTGTTCTTGATATAGATAAATCTTTTAAACCTGACTTAACGAAACTAATTACCTCATTTTTTCTAGATACGGGTAAAATGAAATCTGGATTCTCTTCAAAATATTTCAATAATTTTTCACCCCACTCTGATAATTTAAAAAAAAAACTCTCCTCCTCTATCCATTGCACTTCCTCTCCGTCATTAGTGTAAAATCTTTCACCTTTCTTATTTAACTCCTTCTCTTGATAAAATGCTTCATCTCTTACTGAGTACCAACCTTCGTATTTACTTAAATAGATTTGATTCTTATCATTTAAAAGTTTCCAAAAATTTTTAGCAGCATTTTGGTGTCTTTTTTCAGTTGTTCTGACGAAGTCTGTATTAGAAATTTTTAATCTCTTTGATAAATTTATAAAATTTTCAGAAACTTTATCAACAAAAACTTTTGGGTCGGTATTATCTTTTTTTGCAGCTTTCTCAACTTTTAATCCATGTTCATCAGTCCCTGTAGTAAAGAGAACCTCGTAATCGTCTAATCTATAAAATTTGGCTAAAGCATCGCAAATTATAGTTGTATAAGCATGTCCAATATGTGGAGAATCATTGACGTAAAAAATAGGAGTGGTAATAAATATTTTCTTCATTTATTGTAATATTAATCATTTAACTTGTATTTAAAATACTCTGAAAAAATTAAATGTAACACCTTCCTTTTATCTATTTTTATGTCATTTATACTAATCTTTTTTATAAAATCTAAATAAAATAACGCACTTTTTGTTTTATCTAAATCAAAAATATTTGAAGTAACCTTTGACTTTATATCAAAAAAAATAATGCTTAAAATTACTGAAAGGTAATTATGAAAATTATCAGAAATTTTTTCGTATAATGAATAAAAATCATTTAATTCAAAATGTTTTTTATTTAGTATTATCATAGTTTTTTTTTTTATCTCTTTACCTTTTTCATTAGTTAAAATTTTAAAAATATTAGGATTGTAATTACATATAAAAAAATCATCCTTTTGAACTTCTTTCTTTTCTATGAATAATTTACAATCATTGGGTTTAAATTTAAGCTTAATACATCTAGATAATATTGTTTTAGGAATATTTTTTAAATTTTGCGCAAAGATTATAATTGAAGTATTTTCTGGAGGTTCCTCAATCGTTTTTAAAAGAGCGTTGATACAATTAAGATTTAAAATTTCCATTTGATGAATTAAAAAAAAAGTTTTTATATCATCCGAAGATGAATTTGTGAGCTTAATTTTAGAAATTAATTCTCTTATATCTTCAATAAGTGCAGGTTTATCAGGATTATTAATTTCAAAAATATTTTGATTAAAGTTTTTAATTTTTGTTACGTTTTTTATTAATTCGATTGTAAATTTATACTTACCAACTCCTTTAGGGCCATAAAAAATCCATGAATATTGAGGGTTCTTTTCAAAGCAAATTTTAAGAAATTTAAATTGTTCTATATGATCCATCATGCTTAGATTTCAACTAACTGCATATGGTAATAAAAAATTAAAAAATTTTTTATTATTTAAATAATCAATTATATTCTTGTGCAAATCAATCTCGTTTTCATTACCATTAAATTCTACAACTTTTCTTTTTTTTGATAGATTTTTAAAGGCAATTTGAACGGATTTATGAAAAGTATTGCTTTTTGTTTCAAACCTATTTTCTAATTTTTTTATCTTGAGGCTTCTTTTAATAGAAATTTTTGTATCAGTATTAATTAAAATATTTAAATCAGGAAATAAATTGAATCCGAAATGTTTGTGCAGATAATTTAAATGAATTGGGGGAATTTTGCTNGCAAAAATTTGGTAACAGTAGGTTGAGTAAAAAAATCTGTCACAAATTACAATCCTTTTTTGCAGATTTGGAATTATTTTATTTTTTACATGTTCATATCTTGCNGCATAAATAAGTAATAATTCTGCTTGTGGTGAGATGTCACTTTTATTTTTTTGAACCAAAATTTTTCTTATCCTTTCAGAAATAATTGTACCACCAGGTTCGCGAGTTAAAAAAAAATCTTTTTTAATTTTTTTTAAAGAATCCGCAAGTAAGTTGACCTGTGTAGTTTTACCAGAACCATCTAAACCTTCGAAAACTATAAATTTTTTCATCTTTCAGTAATGATACTCTCGCCAAATAGTAAATATTTAAAATTATGAGCAATTTTTTGAAAAAAATTCATTTTTCCTACTTTTTGGTTAGTATATAAATCATACTTCTTTAAAATTTCTTTATTTTTTTTAATTAAAAATTCAGCAATTGGCTCATTATTAGAGATCGGGGGAAGGAGTGGCGACTGATGTTTAATTGCAAAGGATATCTGTTTTCTTATTCTTTTAGGAACAGTAATACTTATTTCTTCTTTACTGAAAACATTTATATTTTTTTTATCTCCTCCCCAAACATTTAGAGTTTTTAAATCTTTATTTGCATCAGCGATTTTAATATTTTCATACTGATTCAACGCAATTTTGATTAATCTCTCTGCTTCTTTAGCTCTATTTTTACTTGAGTTAAGTCCGTTAAGAACTAAAATTAACCTTCTGTTATTTTTTTTAACTGTTGCTACTAAACCATACCCACCTAAAGATGTATGTCCAGTTTTCAAACCATCAGAATTTAGTTCTGTAAATAATAATGGATTTCTATTTAATTGCTTAATTCCATTGTATGTAAATTCTTTCTCAGAGTAATAGTGAAAAAGATCGGGGAAATCTTTAATTGTTCTTATTGAAAGAGTTAATAAATCATCTACAGTCATTAAATGTTGAGGATCTGGCCAACCTGTTGAATTTGTAAAAAAAGAATTTTTTAATCCAATTTCTTTTCCTAATTCATTTAATTCTTCTGAAAACAATGATTCGCTTCCTGACAAACCTTCAGCTAAAACTATACATGCATCATTACCAGATTGAACAATAATACCTCTTATAAGATCTTCAACCTTAACCTGATCATTTATCTTTACAAACATTTTTGATCCACCCTTTTTCCATGCCTTTTTACTTACAGTAAATTTATCCTCAAGAGCAAGATTTCCTTCGGAAATTTGTTTAAAAGTATAATAAATGGTCATTATTTTACTCATAGAACTAGGTGAAACTAACTGATCAGAGTTTTTTTTAAAAATAACAGATTTTGTATCCAAATCATAAAGAATGGCTTGCTTAGCAATAGTTTCTATTGCATTTAAATTTTTAGATAAAATACAAAAAAGGAAAAGTATAAAATAAAACTTCTTCATTTAAGTTATTTCATAACAAGGTGAGATGATGTATATCCAAGTTCAAATAATTTTTTTTTCATTTCATTAGCTTGATCAAGGTCATTTATAGGACCTATTCTCACTCTATACAAATATTTATTATTTATAAACACTCTGTTAATAAATGCCTTAAAGTCAGTTAATTTATTTATTAATGATTTTGCATTTCTATGATCACTAAAGGCACCCACTTGTATAAGTAATTCTTTATTATTTAAAATACTATTTTCTGAATTAATTTCATTATTATTGTTTTGCTTAATATTTTCTACAATTTCAGATTTTAGAAGCAAATTTTTTTTACTCACTTTTGTTATTTCAGCAGATTCTGCAACCACCGCATATTTTGAATCAGCTAGAGCATATTTTCTGGATTCNTCTTCTAATATTTCAACTCTTACTTTTGCAACTCCATTTTTAATAAAGCCTAATTCTTCAGCTGCTTTTTTTGATAAATCAATAATCCTATTTCCGGCAAATGGCCCCCTATCATTTATTCTTACTTCATTTAAAACTAAACCATTTTCTAAATTTGTTACTTTGACAATTGAGGGCATTGGAAGTGTTCTATGAGCTGCACTAATCTTATTTTGATCAAAGATTTCGCCATTAGCTGTAGTTTTACCATGAAATCCAGGTCCATACCATGATGCAATACCTGTTTCATCATACTGATAATCAACTGCGGGGTAGTACCATTGACCATTGATTTTATAGGGATTGCCAACTTTATAAATAGGCTCATCACCCCACGTGCCTATTCTTTTTGCCGAGTTTATGAGAAAAGTAGTTTCAGAGCACCCAATCAATAATAGTAAACATAAAATATTTAGGAGAAACTTCATAAAATTAAGATATTAATTTATTTCATTCGATAATAAAAGGATTGTTAATGCAAAGTAGTTGGACCTATTCCAATCTAAGATAACATCAAAGTTTTTTGTAACCAAAAAATACTGATTGTCCAATGAATCTGGTATTACTAATCTCATTAATTGTTTTTTATTGTATTTATTTTTAAAAATAATTCCATATTTTTCCCAATAATTAGTTTCTTTATATAATTTTTTAGTGGAAATTCTTTTTAAATCCTTTGTTATTTTAAGATTAATCTTTTCACCCCACATAATTTTATTGTTCCATCCTACTTTATTTAAATAATTAGCTCCAGAGGCTAATGCATCAACCTTATTAAAAAGATTAATTTTTTTATTATCATCAAAATCTGTTGCAAATTTTTTAAAAGTGCTGGGCATAAATTGTGTTTGTCCAAATGCACCGGCCCATGAACCTTTAAATTGTTGCCTTGAAAAATGGCCCTCATCTAAAATTCTTAATGCATATTTTAATTCCTTCAAAAAAAAATCTCTTCTTCTTCCGTCATAAGCTAAAGATGCTAATGAATTAAGTATATCAAACTTACCTAAATATTCTCCAAATGATGTTTCTACAAACCACAATGAAACAAGGACTTTTGAATCTACATTGAATTTTTTTTCTAAATTCTCTAACAATTCCTTATTTTCAAGATATTTTTTTTTTAATTTTTCTTTTTTTTTGGGAGTTAAGTATCTCTTTAAATATTGATTAAAATTAAGTTTAAATTCAGGCTGTTTTCTGTCTAATTCAATTACTTTTTTGTTAAATACTAATCTATCTAAATTATCTAGTGTAGATGGTTTAAAGTTTTGGTCGGCTAACTCCTTTTTTAATTCTTTAAGCCATTGATTCCATGAAATTGTATTTTCACTTTTATATTTTAAGTTAGGTGAGTCATTACTTTTATTATAAGAAGTGGAATAAATAAAAATAATGAAGAAAGAAATTAAAAACTTCATACTAAAATCTTAAATTATTCTTATTAAGTTCTGAAATTTTTGTCAAACCCATTAATTTCATATTTCTTTCAAGCTCAGATTTAAGGTTGTCAATAGATTTAATTACTCCCTCTTCTCCTCCAGATGCAAGTGCATAAAGATAAAGTCTTCCACCAGAGCATGCGTTAGCACCTTTAGAGATAGATTTTAAAATATGTGTACCTCTTCTAATTCCACCATCACAAATTATATCAATTTTACCCCCCACAGTATCAACTATCTCATCAAGTTGATCAAAAGGTGATCTAGAGCCGTCAAGCTGTCGTCCACCATGATTTGAAATCATAATCGCATCCGCGCCAATATCTACAGCCTTCTTTGCATCTTCTTTTGACATAATTCCCTTCAAACAAAATATTCCACCCCACCTCTTTTTTATTTCTTCAGCATCTTTCCAATTCATATTTTGATCTAACATATTTGAAAAATAGTCGGAAACTGAAATTCTTATATCTGTACCTTCTTTTACAAATTCACTTAAAAATGGAAGATCAAATTTCTTTCTTAGTAAAAAATTCAATGTCCATTTTGGATGAAATAGAAAACTTAAAAAACTTTTAAAGGTAATTTTTGGAGGTGAAGTAAAGCCAGTTTTCAAATCTCTTTCCCTATTACCACCAGTGATGGTATCAACTGTTAATGCAAGAGCATCAACATTGTATGATTTACATTTATCAATCATAGAATTTGTCAAACCTCTATCTTTATGAAAATATAATTGGAATATTTTTGGAGCGTTAATATTTTTAATTGCATCAATTGATATTGTGGAAAGAGAAGATATTCCAAAAAAAGTGTTGAATTTTTCAGCAGCCTTTGCTACGGCAAATTCCCCTTGGTGATGAAATAATCTTTGTAGAGCTGTTGGTGAAAGAAAAAAAGGAAGGCTAATCTTTCTCCCCATTATTTTTGTTTCCAAGCTTACCTTTTCAACGGATCTTAAAACTCTTGGAACTAGATAACATTCATCAAATGCTTTTGTATTTCTATGATAGGTAATTTCGTCATCTGCAGCACCATCAATATAGTGAAAAATTGGAGATGGTAGAGATTTTTTGGCTAACTTCCTAAAATCTTTAATATTGTTACATTTATCTATTTTACTCATAAGATTAGTATATTATTATTACTTAATGGAAAATTTTAAAAGAAAACTTTTAATAAAAAAAAAAAAACGTCTTACTCAAATTTTAAATTATGTTAATTCTTTAGATGAAATTAAAGTTAAATTCGATGGCGATAGAAAAAATAGTCTTTTTTTACGAATTTATGATTCATTCAATGAAGCAATGGCTCAGAAAAGAAAAATAAATGATTTTATTTTGCATTTAAATGGTCTGTCTGGACGTAAGTTTAGGTCTATGCTTAATAATCTCGTTGAAAAATTTGATTCACCAAAATATTTAGAAATTGGTTCATGGCACGGATCAATCGCTTGCTCAGCTTGTTATAAAAATGCCGTTAGAATGACTTGCATAGATAATTGGAGCCAAAATTTTGTTGAGGACAAAGATCCTATGTATGAATTTAATAAAAATATTAAAAATACCTTAAATAGTGAATCTAGCTTAAAAATGATCAACGAGGATTACAGAAAAGTAAATTATAATAAAATTGGGAAACATAACATTTATTTATATGATGGACCTCATCATTTTGAGGATCACTTTGATGGAATAAAACTAGTACAGCCGGCCTTAGATAATGAATATATATTAATTGTAGACGATTGGAATTGGGATCAGGTTCGAACTGGAACGTTATCTGCAATCGATTTTTTGAAATTAAAAATAATTTCACAACTTGAAGTTAGAACAACGTGCGATAACTCAAGCGCATTGATAACAGGCGAAAATAGTGATTGGCATCAAGGGTGTTGTTTTTTTGTAATAAAAAAGTAGTTATTTTTTTTTCTTTAACACACCTGATACAACTGAAGACAAAAGCTTAGAGTCTTTCTTCGTAATATACTTAATTGATGCTAGTTTATCTACAAAAGAGGTAGAGTTATCACCCAACATTTGTTTAATTTTATCGTTTTTTTTTTTCATAAAAAAAGTAATGAAATATTTATGCCAATTAATCTCTAAAATTTATGTATTGTAAAGGTTGTTTTATATTTAAGTCTTTAATTATTTGAATAGCCTCCTGAAGATTATCTCTTTTATTTCCCGAAACCCTTACCTCATCACCTCTAATAGCTATTTGAATTTTTAATTTCGTTGATTTAAGTGTTTTGTTGATTAACTGACTAATTTCCTTATCTATACCTTGAATTATCTTTGAATGCTGTTTTAACAACCCTCCTCTTGCATCTTCAATTTTTGAAAATTCAAATGCACCTGTTGACAGCTTTCTTTTAACACAATGAGTTCTAAAGATTTGTTGTAACTGATCAATCTTATAATTATCTTCAGCTAAAAGATGTATTTCATCAGTTTCTCTTTTTATATTTGATTGACTATTCTTAAAGTCATATCGAGAAGAAATTTCTCTCATCGCACCATTAATAGCATTGTCAACTTCTGCTATATCGGTTTTTGAAACTATATCAAATGAAGGCATTTTTCTAAAAAACGTAATTAATAATTAGTTGTAATTAACATACCGTATTATAGAATTAAACTCAAAAGTTGATTTAATTATAATGCACATGTTAGAAATAAAAGCCCCTTGGGATCAAAAGATTATTCAAAAAATTAAATGCCAAAAAGCTAATGATATTGAACAAATTTTAGATGTAGCAAGTAAAAATTCTCTTAAAAAAGGAGCAGATTTTAGTTTAATTAATAGAATTGATGTACTCGAAAGCTTTTATAAAATAGTTTCTTCAAATATTACTAAATTAGCAAAATTAGCATCATCTGAGGGAGGTAAACCCCTTAAGGACTCTATTATAGAAATACAAAGAGGGGCAGAGGGAGTTAAATCTGCGATTGAAATAATAAAATCTGAATCAGGAAATGTAATTCCAATGAATATTAATAAAGCGTCTGAAAACAGGATTGCATTTACTCAAAAAGAACCAATAGGAGTTGCATTAGCAATTAGTGCATTCAATCATCCATTTAATTTAATTATTCACCAAATAATTCCTGCTATAGCAGTTGGGTGTCCAGTTATTGTAAAACCCTCAGAAGACACACCTCTGTCTTGTTTAAAGATCATTGAAATGCTCTATCAATCTGGCTTGCCAAAAGAAAAGTGTTTTTTTGTAATGCCAGAAAATCTTGATATTGCAACAAAATTAGTATCGGATGATAGAGTTGACTTTTTAAGTTTTATAGGGTCTTCAAAAGTAGGTTGGATGTTAAGATCAAAGTTATCTCCAGGTACACGTTGCGCGTTAGAACATGGAGGTATGGCACCTACATTTGTAACCCAAAGTGCTGACTTAGATTTATCTTCTAAGCTATTAATTAAAGGTGGTTTTTATCATGCCGGTCAGGTTTGTGTTTCAGTTCAAAGAATTTTTATTCATAAAAGTATTTTTAATGATTTTTTAGATTTATTTACAAAAAATTTAAGACAATTTAAGGTTGGAAATCCACTTGATAATAAAACTGATGTAGGACCGTTAATTCGACCAGGTGAAGTTGATAGGGTTCATAGTTGGGTAGATGAAGCTGTAAAAAATGGAGCTGAATTACTATCAGGAGGTAAAAAAATTTCAGAAACTACCTATGATAAGACAATTTTAATTAATCCAAAAGAATCCGACACAATTTCACAAAAGGAAGTTTTTGGACCAGTGGTTTGTGTTTATTCATATGAAGATATTGATGTAGCAATTGAAAAAGCAAATTTAACAAATGTTTCATTTCAAGCATCAATTTTTTCTAATGAAATTAAAGAAGTATTGAATTTTTACCAGAAGATCAATGCTTCAGCTATTTTTCATAATGATCACACCGCATTTAGAGTTGACTGGATGCCCTTTGCTGGTCTAAAACATTCAGGTTATGGTGTTGGTGGTATTAAATATACAATGGAAGATATGCAAGTTGATAAAATGTTAGTATTAAGAAAATAAAATAAAGGAGTATAAATGAAAGCGTCTGACTTATTTGTAAAATGCCTTGAAGCTGAGGGTGTAACAAAAATCTTTGGAATTCCTGGTGAAGAAAATGCTGATTTAATGATTTCACTTAAAAAAAGTAAAATTGAGTTTGTTTTATGCAGACATGAACAAGCAGCAGCTTTTATGGCAGATGTTTATGGCAGATTAACTGGAAAAGCAGGGGTTTGTTTAGCAACATTGGGTCCAGGAGTAACAAATTTAATGACAGGGTTAGCTGATGCTAATATGGATAGAGCGCCAGTGGTAGCAATAATTGGACAAGGTTCAACTGAGAGACTTCATAAAGAAAGCCACCAAATAATGGACTCTATTAGCATGGTTGCTCCAATATCAAAATGGGCTCAAACAATTCTCTCAGCAAAAAATGTTACAGAAGTTGTTAGAAAAGCATTTAAAGTTGCTGAAACGGAGAAACCAGGGGTTACCGTAATAGAGTTACCAGAGGATGTTGCAAAAGAAGAAATTAATGAAAATCCTATTAAACCTACTCTTATAAGAAGGCCAGCTGCTGACAACAGAGCTGTAGACGAAGCTATTGATTTAATAATTGCAGCAAAAAATCCTATAATTTTAGCTGGAAATGGGACAATAAGAAAAAGGGCTTCACATAGACTGAGAACCTTAGTTAAAAATTTAGGAGTCGGAGTAATTAATACATTCATGGGTAAAGGTTCAATTTCTTCAGATGATGAACACAGCTTATTTACAATTGGACTAGGAAGTGGTGATTACAATAACTTAGCAATAGACGAATCTGATCTAGTTATTGCAATTGGATACGATCTTGTCGAATATAGTCCATCAGCATGGAATAGAATTGAAAAAGGTCATAAGAATGTTATTCATATAGATTATACACCTGCTGAAGTTGATAGAAACTATTTACCTAATGTAGAGATAATTGCGGATTTAGCTGGAGCACTTTATCAACTAAATAATGCTTTAATTAAAAAGATTGGAGAAAAAAACCTCCCACTATTTGATATTAAATCAAGATCTAAAGCACACACAACAATGTTAAATCATTTAAATCAGGATAACGATGACAATTCATTTCCCATGAAGCCGCAAAGGGTTCTATCTGATGTAAGAAAAGTAATGAACGGAGAAGATATTGTTCTCTCAGATGTTGGAGCACATAAAATGTGGGTTGCGAGAGAATATAACTGTATTGAACCTAATACGTGCTTAATTTCTAATGGATTTTGTACAATGGGTTTTGCATTACCTGGGTCCATGGGTGCTAAAATGGTTTTTCCTGAACGAAAAATTTTGTCAATTAATGGTGATGCAGGTTTTTTTATGAATGTTCAGGATCTGGAAACTGCAGTAAGAGAAAAAATTAATATTGTTGCAGTTGTTTGGCTCGATGGTGAATATGGTCTAATAAAATGGAAACAACAAATTCAATTTGATGGAGATCATTCAAACTTAAAGTTCGATAATCCAGATTTTGGTACGCTAGCAAAATCCTTAAATATGTGGGGTACACAAATTAATTCTGCACAAGAATTTTTGCCTGCCCTAGAGGAAGCTTTTAAGCAAAAAGGACCGGCTATAATTGGCGTACCAGTAGATTATTCTGAGAATATGAGGTTAACAAAACATTTAGGAAAAGTATCACAAGTCCTATGATTAAATTTAATTATTTTTTGGCAATAATTATTCTTTGCTTTTCCTATGATGCAGCCAGTAAAGTTTGTGAATTATCAAATATTAAAAATTTAGAAAGTTTAAAAGAAAAACTAAAGATTTGTGATGAGGGTGATAAATTATATTTAACCTATGACATTAAAATAAGGACAGAAAAATTAATTGTTAACTTGTGTAGTTTGGAAGATACAATTATATCAAAGGAAGATATAAATATCGTGCATAAGAGAAACTCAGGGGTTTCACTTATTTGTATTTACAAACCTGATAGAAAATTTATTAATTAATTTTATAATATGGCAGTTCTTCTGTATTGGTAACACCCATAGCAGCTATCCTTTCAATAACTTGTAATGCCTTTTGAAACTTTCTTTCGTTTACATCGCCTGGGTTCTTTCTAAAATTTTCTCCACATATTGAAACTCCGTAATTTGTTTGAACTGGCCTGATCACCCTTCCCTTACTTAATCCATCACTTAGGTTTGTAAAAATAAATTCTTCTTGTTGTGGTATTGTGATTTCTCTATCAAAAAGAAACTGTCTAACCTTCTTCTCAGCTTGTAATGTTAAATTCCAAAATTCGTTTTCATTATTAGTTGTTTCACCAGATACATAATCAAAAGCTAAACAAAAGGCTAAAAATAGTTTTTCATAAATATTAGCATCACGCCAAGCAGAACTTTCCATATTTTTCCAAATAGAAATATTCATATCAGAGAAAATCTTTGGAACACGTTCAAAAAATACTTTATGAAGACTATTATCATTTTTTGGTTTATCTATTTTATTATCTTTATATAAGTCAGTTGAGGCATAAGATCCACAAATAGGGCAAGACTCATCTGATAGTAGTTTTTTTTTATAAACCAAAGAACAACGTCTTCCGTCCTCTTTTAATCCTTCGCAAAGTAAATAAGTATAGTCTCTATCTTCTACAAACTGTTGTTTACTCACCCAATTAAATCTATTTTTAAATTCTAAGTATGATTTACGATGATTCCAAAGTTTCCATGTAAGTTTTTCGACAGGACCGAAAGTTGTAAAGTTGGAGCTTACATCTATGACTACACATTTTGATTTTTCATTTGCAGATCTTAGTCCTCTTCCTACTGATTGACCCCAAAAAACTTTAGATAATGTTGGTCTCAAGTGAACAATGATATTACAATTAGGGTTATCCCAACCTTCAGATAACACTCCTACTGATATTAAACATTCTAATTCACCCTTTTCGTGTTTTTCGAGTATTTGCATTCTTTCTTTTAATGGAGTCTTGGCTGTTATTAATTCTACTTTAAGATTATAACCCATAATTTTTCTCTTTGTCTCCTCTGCCACCAGAACATCTGGACAAAACCATGCAGATATTGGGGTTTTTTCAATCTTTCCTTTTTGTTCCTCATATATTTTACACGCGTAATCAATCATAGATGATTTTATTATTGCATTAGATAATTGCTCAACTGGAAAGTCTCCTGTTGAAATATCCATTTTTTCAAGTTCAAGATCGTGTATAAAAAATGAAAAATAATCTGCAGGAACTAAAACTTTTTCTTTAATTAATTCTTCAATATCGGCACAATCAATTATTGCATCAAAAGCAAGACCTAACTGATCTTTTTGGTCACCAGTCCTTCTCTCCGGAGACGCAGTAAGACCTAAAAGTTTTGAAGTTTCTGGTGCATACTTGTCGAACTGATCTAGAAGCTCTTTATATGCCTGACCGTTAGGTGAAACCCGATGCGCTTCATCAATTATTAGTAAGTCGCAATCTTTTATTGCTTTCATTAAAAACTCTCGTGATCTTAGGTTTGTGGAAATTAACACATCATAATCATTGAACGGCTTACCCTCTTCCGATAATCCTAATTTCTTAACTTTGTGATTAGTTGACAAGCCTTTCTCAAGTTGCTCTAAAAGTACCAACCTATGACACAATACAACTATTTTTTTTTTATTGTAAAATGAGTTTATTATTTCACTTGCTAAAACTGTTTTTCCAGCACCAGTTGGGGCTTTTAATATAAATTTCCTGTAATTTTTTACAATATCAGGAAATTCATCAATAACTTTTTGTTGCCATTTGCGTAATTTCATAAACGCTAC
>PATB01000017.1 GCA_002712255.1 Alphaproteobacteria bacterium | reverse complement strand
AGGTAATCTGCAGAAAGTTTTATTTGATTTAAATTTTTATCAATAAAATCTAGATACTGATTTGCAAGTTCCAGTATGGATATTTTTTTAATATCTACTTTTTGTTTTTTAGATAGTTCTAATAAAAGATCTAATGGACCCTCAAAACCACTAATATTTAAATTTAATTTCATAAATTGATTATATTTTCACTTAAAAGTTCTTCTTTTATTTCTTTAATATCTAAATCTTTTTGTTTAATTACCATTATATCATTAGAAAAATTTTCATAATATTTTTTTTTTATAGGTCTAATTAATGGATAAATTTTTTTCATTTCATTAATTTTTCCATTGCAGTGAAGAATAACATCACATCCAGCATTATAAGATTTTTTTACTATTTCTTCCAAGTCGTCTTGTAGACCTTTCATAGCAATATCATCAGTAAGAATTAAACCATCAAATTTATGATAATCTCTGAGCAATGAATTTATCTTTTTTGAATATGTTGCAACCGTACTATCTATTTTAGTAAACGAAATATGAGCTAACATCACCAAAGATTCAACTTTCAAAATCGAAAACGGAATTAAGTCAGTTTTTTTTAAAATTTCTAAATCAGTGTCGATTACGGAGACATCTTCATGCGTATCTTTTTTTGACCTTCCGTGCCCAGGATAATGTTTCAAAACAGGCATTACACCAGAATCTCTGAGACCTCTACAATACTGCTTTACCAATTCGTTAGCTGTTTCAGCATTATTACTAAATGATCTATCACTTATTATTTTATGGGCATCGTTAAAAATTAAATCACAAACTGGAGAAAAATTTACATCTACCCCTAATCTTTTAATCTCCCAGCCAATATAATAAGAAGTCAGATAACTTAATCTTTTCGCTTTATCTATATTTTTTTTAAATATAATACCAAAAATATTCTGTGATGGAAATTTAGTAAACTCCTCATTATTAAATCTCTGAACTCGCCCACCCTCTTGATCTACAAAAATTAAAGATTTTTTGTTTAAAGTTATATCCTTAAGTTCAATGATTAATTTTTTCAATTGATTNATATTTTTAAAATTTCTTTTAAACAATACAAAACCAAAAGGATTAACATCTTTAAAAAAAGACTTTTCCTCAGCAGTAAGCTTTAGTCCAGAAATTGATAAAATTATTCCGTCAGGATTTTTCATTACTAATCTTTAATAACTATGCAATTAATTTTCTTTTTTTTTAAAAGTTCGCAATGTGAATTAGCTTCTTTTAACAAAAAAAAATTTGAAGAAACAACTCTGTAAAAAGTTTTATTATTTTTTAGATTTATTTTTTTAATATCTAAATCAATTTTTTTTTCCTTAAAAAAATTATTTTTTAAAATTTTTTTTGAAGTTCTTAAGCTTTTTTCCTTATCCATAAACGAAGCGAATTGAAGCCTATAAATTTTTAAAGTATTTTTATTAACAGTTGCATTGCTCTTTTTCTCAGTTAATTGATTTTCAATTAAATCCTCAATTTTCTTTGGCTTTTCCAATATTTTGTATACGGTATCATTTTTTTCACCAAAGTTATTCTCAATTTTTTTTACTAAAGGAGATTTATTCTCAAGGATTACTAAGCTATCTTCAGGTACAATTGAGACATAGGATAAAATTATAAGAATAATTAATAAAACATAACTAAAAATGATTAATGAAATTTTTAAACTTAAATTTTTCATTACATATTTTCTGGACAATTAATTTTTAAAATACTTAAACCCTTTTTAATCACTAATTTTACAGCTAAAACCAAGACAATTCTAGCTTTTGAAAGTTCTATATCTTCATCAATTATAATTCTTTTACTTTCATCAACGTTTCCGATGCTCCAATAATTATGAAAAATTTTTGCTAAATCATAGAGAAAATTTGAAATCCTATGGGGTTCATAGTTTTGTGCAGAACTTTTAATTACATTATAAAAACTGCAAATTTGTTTAATTATTAATTTTTCTTCATTAAGGTTTAGATTAGTTAAATTCAAACTTTTAAAATTTGATTCTATATTAAAATTTACTAATTTTTCTTTGGCAATATTTATAATAGATGTACATCTAGCGTGAGCATATTGTATGTAAAAAACAGGATTATCTTTATTCTTTTGTAAAAAAATATCCAAGTCAAAATCAATTTTTTTATCTGCATTCCTTGATATCATTATAAATCTTATAGCGTCAACACCTACCTCTTTCAAAACATCTCTCATTGAAATGTAGTTTCCAGCTCTTTTTGACATTTTCATCTTTGAATTGTTTTTAAGCAAATTTACAAGAGCAGTTAACTTTATTTGAATATGAATTTCTTTTTTATTAATAGCTTTTAAAGCATTTTTAAGTCTTTTTACATACCCAAAGTGATCTACTCCCCAAATATTTATTAAAGTATCAAAATTTCTCTCAACTTTATTTTGATGGTATAAAATATCTGACATAAAATATGTCAAACTTCCGTTTGGTTTGATCAAAGCTCGGTCAGAATCATCTCCAAATTTTTTTGAACAAAAAAGAAGCTGTTTTTTTTTTTCCCATTTATCATTATCAATATTTTTAGGTTTTTCTTGAAAACCATAATAAGCGATCTTCATATCTAGTAATTTTTTTTTTAATTTATCTACACAATCTTTTGAAGATAATTTTTTTTCTGAAATAAAGTTTTTATGATTTACTTTTAAAGTTTTTAAATCTTCTTTTATATCGTTCAAAATATAATCAATAACCTTTTTGTTTAAATTACTTTGTTCTAAAATGTTTTTTTTATTTTCTTTATGTATCACTTTAGCTACATTTTTTAAATAATCACCAGGATATAGTGAGTCTGGAAAACTACTACTTGATTCAAAGTTATTCGACAAATGAAAATTAACTGTACGTAATAATTTATTTATTTGTTCCCCAGCATCATTTATATAATATTCATCTGTAACATCATGACCCACCTCTTTTAAGATAGAAGATAGTGTATCACCTAACACAGCACCTCTTGCATGACCGATGTGCATTAATCCTGTTGGATTGGCGGAAACATATTCAAGGCAAATTTTTTTACTTTTAATTTTATAATCAAATTTTTGGTTTATATTTAAATACTCTTTTAATTGGTTTTGCCAATATGATTCATGAAAGAAAAAGTTTATAAAACCAGGTTTTAAAATTTCAATTTTTTGAATTTTATCTTCTTTTTTTAAATAAATAGCAAACTCATCAGCAAGATGCATCGGAGAAGTTTTAAGAATTTTACACCCAATCATTGCTATATTTGAGGATACGTCACCAAATTCTTTTTTAGGAGAAATATCAATTGAGAAGTCAAAATTATTTAAATTTGAAATATTAATTTTTTTTTCAATCAAAATCTTTTCGAAAATTGAAAATAATTTTTTTTTTAAAGATTCTTGAAATAACATTTAAAAATTATAAAGATCAAAAAATTTTTTGTGAATATTTATTGCGTATTTATCAGTCATACCAGAAATATAATCACATATAACTATATACTTTTCTTTTTTGTTGGAAAAAATATTCCATTCTTTTGGAAGTAAGTCTGGTTCTTTTACATATAAATCAAATAAATCAGATATAATTCTTTTGCCCTTTATTGTCATTGTCCTTATTTTTGGGTGCATATACATTTTTTTTTTTAAAAAGCTTTTTAAGGCCAACTCTTCTTTTGCCATATTATTACTAAAACATACTAAACTTTTCCCAAGAGAAATAACATCATTTGATGAGAAAATTTTATATTTTTTTAAATTAGCTTTAGTATTATTTATTAAATCGTCAACCATGAGTTTAATTAACTTTCTTACAAGTTCGTATTTCAATCTATTTGATTCATTTTTTTTTATTTTAATTGTTTTTATCGCTTTTTTTACAAGACTTAATTGTTCCAATTCTTCAATATTAAAAAAATTTGCATACAGACCATCATCAATATCATTATTGTTATAAGCAATATCATCACAAATTGCAGCAATTTGTGATTCAAANGAACCAAATGTTTTTAANTTGCCATCAAAAAATTTTATAAAATTTTCAATAAAAAAAGGAACTTTTTTTTTAATTGGACCATTGTGCTTTAAAATTCCATCAAGTGTTTCAAAAGTCAAATTCAATCCATCGAATCCAATATATTTTTTTTCAAGTAATGTAAGGATTTTTAATGCTTGAAAGTTATGATCAAAACCACCTGAAATAATGGCCATTTTTTTATTTAATACTTCTTCGCCAGCATGTCCAAAGGGTGTATGTCCTAAATCATGTGATAGTGAAATAGATTCTGCTAAATCATCATTAACTTTAAAAACTTTAGAAATTGATCTTGCTAATTGAGAAACTTCTAAACTATGAGAAAGTCTAGTCCTGTAATAATCTTCTTCATTATTAACAAAAACTTGGGTTTTATATTTTAGTCTTCTAAACGCCGAACAATGAATAATTCTATCTCTATCTCTCATAAAACAAGATCTATTAATGTCTTCCTCTTCTGAAAACATTCTACCTCTAGAATTTATAAAATCAGATGAAAAGATTGAATAATCTGTCATAATATATAATATATTGTTAACATAAAAGTAAAGATAGTATAATGTTTGATGTTTCTGATAAAGCTTTAAAAAGAATAGAATCAGTGTGTAGCAAAAAACCTGATGATAAATATTTTAGAATCTCTGTAAATGGTGGTGGATGTCAGGGATTCTCATATAGCTTTGGCTTTGATAATAAAATTAAAGATGACGATAAAGTATTAAGTTTTTCGAAAGTAAAAGTTTTAATTGACGAAACTTCCCTTGGTTTTGTTGAGGGTTCCCAACTTGACTTTGTTGAAGATATGATAGGGTCTTATTTTAAAATCACTAATCCGAAAGCAACTTCAACTTGTGGTTGTGGAACATCATTTTCTATTTAAATAAATATGAAAATTTGCTCTTGGAATATTAACTCTATCAGAGTTAGAGTTAACCATTTAAATCTTCTAATAAAAACACATAAACCAGATGTTATTCTTCTTCAAGAAATAAAATGTGAGAATCATCAATTTGAAGAATTTTTTAAAAGCACAGATTACGATCAAATTATAAAAGGACAAAAAGGAAGACATGGAGTAGCAATTCTAATAAAAAAAAATATAGATTTTGAAACAATTAAATTTAATTCAAAAATTATAAATGAAGAAGCTAGAATTTGTGGTGTTTCTCTGGAAAAACTTTCAATAATAAATGTTTACGTCCCAAATGGTAACCCAATTGATAATGATGAAAAATACAGTTTTAAATTAAGATGGATGGAAGAGTTATCAAAAATAGTTAACGGTTATATATCTACTTATAAAAATTTAGTCATAGGTGGGGATTTTAATGTTTTGGATAATGAGAAGGATGTCAAAGATTTTAAGAATTGGTCTTCAGATGCATTAGGGAAAATTGAAACTCGAAAATCGTTTAGAAGAATTCTCTCTAAAGGTTTGTTTAATGTAGTTAGATTTTTTGAAGAACCTGGAACTCATTATTCTTTTTGGGACTACCAAAAGGCATCTTGGGAGAGAAATTATGGGCTATTAATAGACCATTTCTTAGTTTCTCCAATGATTTTGCAATGCACAAGTAATATTTTATTCGAAAAAAAATTTAGAGACCTTGATAAACCATCCGATCACATTCCAGTAATAATTAATATTAATAATTAATTATATATCTGAATAAATTTTTTTTTTCTTTTTTAGCTCCTGGATGTGTAATTGCTCCATAACGCGCAGATCCAACACTTTGAGAAAATTTCCATAATGCACCTGATGTAAAATCGTTTTCTTTTGTTTTCATTTTTTGTTTTCTCATTTTTAATTCATCATTTGGAACTAATAATTTAATTATTCCTTTTTCTCCATCCAAAATTATTTCGTCACCATTTTCAACTAATGCTATAGGTCCTAAAACTGCAGCTTCTGGACTAACATGACCTACACAAAAACCTCTTGTTGCACCAGAAAATCTTCCATCTGTTATCAATGCAACTTTTTCTCCCATACCTTGTCCATAAATTGCAGCAGTTGTGGCAAGCATCTCTCGCATTCCAGGCCCACCCTTTGGCCCTTCATATCTAATTACTAAAACATCCCCCTCTTTATATTTTTTATTACTTACCGCTTTAAATGCATCTTCTTCGCAATCAAAACATCTTGCTTTACCCTTAAAAAATTGTGATTTCATTCCTGCAACCTTAACTATTGCACCGTCAGGAGCTAAATTTCCCTTTAAACCAACAACACCACCAGTTAATGAAATAGGTTTATCAACGGGGAAAACAATTTTTTGAGAATCATAATCTACAGTCACATTTTTTAAATTTTCTTTAATAGTTTTTCCATTAACTGTAAGACAATCTTCATAAAAATATCCACCATCAAGTAAGGCTTTCATTATGATAGGAACTCCACCAATTTCATAGAGATCCTTAGCCAGATATTTGCCACCTGGTTTCAAGTCAACGATGTAGGGTGTCTCTTTAAATATTTTTGCAACATCTAATAAATCAAAATCTATACCAATCTCATTTGCTAAAGCTGGTAAATGCAAAGCAGCATTTGTTGACCCTCCACTACATGCAACAACTCTGGCTGCATTTATAAGTGATTTTTTATTAACTATTTCTCTGGGCTTAATTTGTTTTTCTATTAATTTCATTACAGAAATACCTGAATTATAAGCATATTCATCTCTAGATTCATAAGGAGCTGGCGTAGATGAAGAACCCGGAATTGCTAAACCAATCGCTTCGGCAACACAAGCCATGGTATTAGCTGTAAATTGACCTCCACATGAGCCAGCAGAAGGACATGCAACTTTTTCTAAATCACAAAGTTCTTTTTCAGTAATTTTATTTGCATCAAACTCTCCAACTGCTTCAAAAACATCTTGAACGGTTACATCTTTATTTTTGTATTTACCTGGTAATATAGACCCACCATATAAAAAAACTGATGGAACGTTTAATCTTAACATAGCCATCATTAAACCTGGCAATGATTTATCACAACCAGCAATACCAACTAATCCATCGTAACAATGCCCTCTCATTGCTACTTCAACAGAATCCGCAATAATTTCTCTTGAAACTAAAGAAGACTTCATTCCTTCATGTCCCATAGCTATTCCATCTGTAACGGTAATTGTTGTAAATTCTCTTGGGGTTCCATTACTATCTTTGACACCTTTTTTTGTAGCTTGAGCTTGTCTTGAAAGAGATATATTACAGGGTGCTGATTCGTTCCAACATGTAGCAACACCAACAAAGGGTTGATTTATTTCTTTTTCTGTTAGACCCATTGCGTAGTAATATGATCTATGAGGAGAACTTTTTGCACCCACACTGACATGCCTACTAGGTAAACGGGATTTATCAATCATTTTTTAATTTCCTTTCAATAATGAGTTTATTAAAAAAGTTTCTAAATTTTACTTTGTTCTCATAAAAACTAAAATGTCCACAATCATATATCTTATACCTTATCGAACCAAATAAAAATTCAGAAAAAAATAACTTAGATTTTGACCCATATAAATATATTTTTTTTGAGAAAAAAGATCTAAAAAATTTTAATAACTTGTCTGACCTTGAAAAAAAAACTGCATCAGCGGAAATATCATAAAAAGCCTGAGAAGATGTTTTTTTTAGAGACTCTGACCACTTGTTTAAAGCTATATCATTCGAATTTTCGCATAAATTAATTAACTTCTTAAATTTTTGATGAAACTCATTTTTTTTGTAAAGGATTGTTTTTCTTGTAACAGTAGAAGTATCGTAAAATGTTAAATTTCCTTCATAATTAATAAACATTTTAAAGTTTCTTTTCTTTAAATACTTTTTTGCAAGTAAAATCGGAATTATACCTCCAACAGAATGCGTAAAAAAAGTAATTTTTTGAAGATTAGTTTTTTTAATCAATAAAAAAATATTTTTTGTAAAATTTTCAAGCCCATAATTTGTTTTTTTAAATTCATAATTATGTCCTGGAAGCTCAGGAATTATTAATTGATATTTTTTATTTATAGATTTAAAAAGAAATTTAAAATCATCACTACAACAGCCAATTCCATAAAAAAAAAAAATGGTGTTATTTTTTTGAATTTTTTTTTTATTGGAGATTAGTGTTACATCATTAAATTTTATTTTATACATATCATTTTTTTAATAATTCTAAATTCTTTAACGCATCTTTTAGTTTTGCTTTATTTTCATTCACAATATTTAATGGTGCTTTAGCTATAAAATTTTTATTTTTTAATTTATTTTCGAAGAATTTTACTTCTTTTTCATAAAATTTAATCTGTTTTTTTAATTCATCTTCGTTATTTTTCTTATCTTCGCTGCGAATACCAAATTTGTAAGTTGATGATACAAAATCAAACTCATTTTCACTAGTATTCGAATAGATAAATCGATTAATATTAAAAAATAATTTTATTAAACTTTGATTATTTTCTATCCATTTAACTTTTCTTATATTGAAAATAATCAGATCAAATTCTGCATTTTTTTTATTTTTTAAAACATTTCTTAAGTTTCTTATAAATTCTATTATTTTATAAAATTCCGAAGTTTTTTTTGTTAATATTTTCCTTTCAAATTTTGAAGAAAATTGCTCGGTATATAAATTTGATTTAATATAATTTAAATCTTTTGAAATTTTCTCTGAAACAAAAGGAATTACTGGATTTATAAGATTTAAAACAAGTCTAAATATATAACTAAAGTTATTAGATATTTCTTCAAAGTTTTGTTTATCTTTTATGTAAATTTTAGATAACTCTATATAAATATCACAAAAATCGTTCCAAATGAAATGATAAAGCTCCTTAACTAGCAAGTTAAATTTGTAGTTTTTTAGATGTTTAATAACATTTAATTGTGTTTCGTAATATCTTTGGAAAATCCACTCATTTATGGAAAGTCTATTTTTTTTGAAGTCATAATTTTTATTTAGGGAAAAATTATTAAATTGAGAAAATCTTGCTACATTCCAAAGTTTAGTAATAAAGTTTCTACTATTTTCTACAACTTTGTTTGACAGTTTAATATCTCTACCTTGAGTAGATAAATTTACCAATGTAAATCTTAGCGAGTCAGCACCATAAAGTTCAATTAATTCTAAGGGATCAATAACATTTCCTTTTGATTTTGACATTTTTTCTCCCTTTTCATCTCTTACTAAAGGATGAATATAAACATTTTGAAATGGAATATTCTTCATAAAAAAGAGTCCCATCATAATCATTCTAGCTACCCAGAAAAAAATAATATCAAAACCTGTAACTAATACATTTGTTGGATAGAATTTATTTAAAAGATTTTTATCATTAGGCCACCCTAAGGTAGAAAATGGCCACAAAGCAGATGAGAACCAAGTATCTAAGACATCATCATCTTGATGAGTAATTATTTCATCAGGTTTAGTTTTTTTTAGAATTTTTCGAGCTTCTTTAATATTTTCTGCTGCAATTTTAGTATTTTTATCTGAGTACCAAACCGGAATTCTATGTCCCCACCAAATTTGTCTAGATATACACCAAGGTTCTATGTTGTCTATCCAATATTTAAATGTATTCATCCAAGATGCAGGAAAAAATTTTAATTCATTTTTTCTGATAACCTTTTTAACGTCTTTGCAAAGTTTTTTTGAATCGACGAACCATTGTGTTGTTATCAATGGTTCTATAACAGAACCACTTCTATCACCAATTGGAATGACCATTTTATTCTTGATTGTCTTTTCAACAAGGTTTGATTCATCAAGATATTTTAATATTAATTTTCTCGCTTTATATCTGTCCAAACCAAAAAACTTTTTTGGAACATTTTCATTAAGTTTAGCATTTTTATCAAAGATATTAACAAATTCTAAATGATGTTTTTTTCCAATTAAAAAGTCATTAAAATCATGAGCAGGCGTAATTTTTACAGCCCCTGAACCTTTTTTAGGATCAGCATATTCATCTCCGATAATAGGGATTGATTTTTTAGACAAGGGAATTAATGCATTTTTTCCAATGAATTTATTTAATTTTTTATTTTGTGGATGTATTGCTATTGCTGTATCACCAAACATTGTTTCTGGTCTAGTTGTAGCAACTGTTAAATAATCAGAATTTTCTAATATTTTGTATTTTATAAACCATAATGAACCATCAACCTCTTTTTGATTTACTTCTAAATCTGATACAGCAGTTTCTAAAACTGTATCCCAGTTAACCAGTCTTTTATCTTGATAAATCAAACCTTTGTTGAACAACTCGATAAAAACTTTTTTTACAGATTCACTTAATCCATCGTCAAGAGTAAATCTACTAATAGACCAATCAACAGAGGTACCAAGTCTTTTAAGTTGATCAACAATTTTATTGCCAGAAACTTTTTTCCAATCCCAAATTTTTTTTAAGAAAGCTTCCCTACCAATTTTTTTTTTTGAATTTTTTTTATCTTTAATTAATTGCTTTTCAACCACAATCTCGGTTGCAATTCCTGCATGATCGGTCCCAGGCTGCCAAAGTACATCCCGACCAAGCTTTTTGTAGAAACGAATTAAAATATCCTGCAATGTAAATGTAAGAGCATGTCCCATATGTAAACTTCCAGTTACATTAGGGGGAGGCATCATAATACAAAAAGGTTTTTTATTTCCTGATTTTTTAAATTTAAAAATGCCTTTTCTATTCCATTCATGAACTAATTCTTTTTCAATATCTTTGAATGAAAATCTTTTTTCTAATTCTTTTTTCATTCAATTATATCCAGCCATTTTCCTTTAACTTTATTATAATTTTCTTCATTATCAAAAAGTTGAACATTAAGTTTTAGATCTTTTGCATTTAACTTCCCAATGAAAAATAAAATTTCATAATATGATAAGAAAAAATCTTTATAAGACTTAATTAAATCTAGTTCTGACTGCAGAAGTTCTTGTTCTCCATCTAATAAGTCTAAAATTGTTCTTTCACCTAATTGAAACTCTTGTTTCAAACCATCCAAGTAAATTTTATTAGACTTAATTTGCTTTCTATATGCTTTAATCCTTGAAAGAGAATAGTTATGAGATGAATTAGAACTAATTAGATTGGCAATTAAATTTTCATTTTCTAATCTCAATAATTCTTTTTGAGCGAAAAGTTTCTTTTTTGCCTCTCTAATTTTTGATGAAGCCAAGCCAGACTGATAAATAGGTATATCTACTTTAGCAAATGCAGATAAAACTTCTCTTTCACTATCAGTCCTAAAATACCCTTGATTTATTTTCGCTTCCGCTTCAAGTTTTAACGATGGTAATCTTTTTCTTTTCAACGAACTAATTTCATTTTCTATCGATTTTATCGCAAATAATATAGCCTCGATCTTAGGGTTATTATTTTTTCCCATTAATTTTAGGTCTTCAATTTCAAATTTTTCATGATCTGTTGGTATTTTTATTTCTGGCTCAACTGGGCTTTTTCCAAAAATTGAAAAATATTTAGCTTTGATTGAATTAATTATATTAGAGGTTTCCATTAATTCAGATTCAGCAAGAGAATATCTAGCTTCTGAAATTGAAACATCAGTAAGAGTTACCTCACCTATTTCAAATTGTTCTTTAGTAAGTTCCAACTGTCTCTTTAAAACTTCAACATTTTTCTCTTTAACCTTTATATTTGAGTTTTCAGTAGCAAGGTCAGCATACAAAGTGATAGCATCTAAAAATATCTCTTGTTCCACATTTTTTAATGAACTTCTTTGGGAAAAAATTTCATTTTTTGCAACTTTTATCTGGCTTAAACTACTCCCACCATCAAAAATACTTTGTGAAACAATCACTCCTTTGTTTGTTTCTGTTCTTATTCCATCTGAGGTAATATTGAAACCCTCAGAGTTCGTATCAATTTTTCCCTTCTGATAATAACCTCTTATTTCTGGCCTAAATTCAGAAAAAGCCTTAGGTAAAAGCTCATCTTTAGATTTTAGTATTTCTCTTTCATATTTTAACTGTGGATTAAAAGAATAAAGATTAGATAACGAGCTTGAAAGATCTTCGCTTAAAAAAATCTCAGCAAATAAACTCTTGTAAGTAAATAAAAAAAAAAACAAAATGTTTAAAAAAAAAAAATTCATAATCAAACTTTAGATTATAAGTTCCATTTTATCTTTAACATTAGTGTTAAAGCATTTTTCAATCGAGAGGTTAGATTCAATCTTAAGACCTCTAACAAAATCTCCAACATAATTCTGATTCTTAAGAGTTACAAAAATTTCACCATCATCCTTAAGTTGTTTAATAATTGGAGCAGGAACTGACTTCACCGAGCCCTCAATAAATATTTTATCATAGGGAGCATTCCTACTAAGTCCCTGAGATAAATCTTTTTTATAAAAAATAGAACAATTCAATATATTTAATTTATTTATATTTTTAGAGGCCATATCTATTATTTCCTTTTCATTGTCTATTCCAACTACATAATTAACCATCTTTGATAAGATGGCGATTGAATAACCAGTTAAACAACCAATTATTAAAACTTTATCATCTATATTAAAGTTGCACCTATCAAGCATTTTGGCAATAACAAATGTTTTCATCAGATTTCTATTTTTAGAAATTTTTATTTCTGAGTCTGTATATACTAAGTCGTATTGATCCTCTGGTACAAAAATTTCTTTTTGAATAGTAGAAAAAGATTCTATTAAAGCTTTATTCTTTACATTATTTGGTAGAATCTGATTCTTTACCATATTCATTCTAGCTGTTTGAAAAAATTTATCGTGCATTTTTTTTAGTTAATGTTAAGTATTGCTATAATATATTTAGTATTAATATTTATTACAATAGTATT
>PATB01000016.1 GCA_002712255.1 Alphaproteobacteria bacterium | reverse complement strand
CATTTCCAGTTGAGCTTGAATCAAAATATTCGGAATATGTAAAATTAACTATGTTTTTACTTTTTGCAAGCGGGCTATCATTTGAATTTCCAGTTTTGATAATATTATTGACTAAAATTGGTATTTTTAATCATCATTTTCTTTCAAAGAATAGAAAATTCTTTTTCATTGGAATTTTATTCTTTTCTGCACTTTTTACACCACCAGATGTTATTTCCCAGATAGGGATTGCTATTCCTCTTATAATCTTCTATGAATTTTCAATACTATTTATTAAATTTTTTATTATTAAAAAAAATGCATGATATTAAGTTTATAAAAGAAAATAGAATTGATTTTGAGGAATCAATGAAAAAAAGAAATCTTAAAATAAGTGCTCAACTAATTATCGATATGCATAACTCTTACCTAGAATCTTTAAATCAAGTTCAAAAATTTCAAGAAAAAAAAAATATTTTATCTAAAAAAGTTTCAAAGACCACAAATTTTAATGAAAGTAAAATTAAAGAAATATCTTCTGAAGTTAAAATATTAAAAGATAAACTTGAAAGTTGTAAGAATGAATCGGATCAAAAAAAACAAAAACTTGATGAATACTTGATGCAACTTCCAAATTTAATAGACATTAAAACACCGATAGGTTTGTCTGAAAAAGACAATAAATTATTAAAAGAAAAAGGTGAAAGGGCAAAATTTAACTTTAAACCTAAAGACCATCTTGAAATTGCAGAAAAACTCAATTTAATTGATTATAAAAAAGCTATTAAAATTTCTGGTAGTAGATTTTCAATTTTAAAGTCAGAATTAGCATTATTACACAGAGCTGTTATGAACTACATGTTAGACATCAATACCCAATTTTTTCAATATACTGAGTGTTCTGTTCCTGAAATGGTTAAAGATAACTGTTTATATGGTACTGGGCAATTACCAAAATTTGGCGAAGATCTTTTTAAAACAAATTTTAATAATCTTTGGCTTATTCCTACTGCAGAAGTTCCTTTAACTAACTTCCATAGAGAGGATATCATTGATTTGAAAAATTTACCCTTAAGATATACAACTTTTTCTAATTGTTTCAGGGCCGAGGCAGGTGCTGCAGGGAAAGATACCAAAGGATTAATGAGAGAACATCAATTTGGTAAAGTTGAACTTGTATCTATTGTACACCCAAAGGATTCATTCAAGGAATTAGATAGAATGACTAATTGCGTAGAAAAGATTTTAACAGAATTAGAATTGCCATATAAAATGATTGAATTGTGCTCAGCAGATTTAGGTTTCTCGTCATCTTATACAATCGATTTTGAGGTTTGGATGCCTGGACAAAATAAATATAGAGAGGTTTCTAGTTGTTCAAATTGTAAAGATTTTCAGTCAAGAAGAATGAAAACAAGAGTAAAAAATTTTAATGATGGAACAATTTTTTTTCCTCATACTTTAAATGGATCATCACTTGCCGTAGGTAGGATTTTAATTGCTATAATTGAGAACTATCAGAATGAGAATGGTTTTATTGATATACCAAAAGTTCTTCATAAGTATATGAATGGCATTATTCAGATTAAGGATTAATGTTTGAAAAATTAAAAAAAAGTAAAAAATTCGATCTTTTAATGGATCTGAAAAAAAACGGTATTTTTGATAAATCAGTTCTTAATGCAATTGAAATTATTGATAGAAGCTTGTTTGTTGATGAAAATTTAAAACAAAAGTCAAATCTCAATATTGCACTGCCAATTGACTGTGGACAAACTATTTCGCAACCATTAGTAGTTGCACATATGACACAATCCTTAAATCTTAATAATAAATTGAGAGTATTAGAAGTAGGAACGGGGAGTGGTTATCAATCTCTTATTTTATCTAAATTATCTAGATTTGTTTATACAGTAGAAAGATATAGTAGCTTAAAAAAAAAGGCTGAAATGCTTTTAAAAGAACTAGGAGTAAAAAATGTTTTTTTTAAGCATGCTGATGGTGGTCTTGGTTGGAACGAACAGTCACCTTTTGATAGAATTATAGTGACTGCTAACGCCCCAGAGATTCCAAATAAATTGGTTGAACAATTAGTCAATGATGGGATTATGATAATTCCGGTTGGTGATGATTACAACCAACAGATTTTAAAAAAAGTTGTAAAAAAAGGAAATAAAATTTTAGTTGAAAATCTTATGCAAGTCAGATTCGTTCCACTGATTGAAGGAAAGTTGAATAAATGAAAAAAATTATTTTAATTTTTTTGTCATCGTTACTTTTTGGTTGTGAATCTTTTTTCTTTGAAGAGTACAGAATTATTCAACCAAAAATTTATAAACAAAAAGAAATTAAATATTATACAGTAAAAAAAGGAGATAATTTATATTCTATTTCTAAAAAATTTAATTTACCAATTCAAAAAATCATTAAATCTAATAAAATTAAAAGTCCATTTAAAATTTACCCAAATCAAAAAATTTTCCTACCTAAAAATAAAATATATTCCGTAAAAAAGGGTGATACGCTTTATTCAATATCAAGAAAGTTTAAAACTGATATTTTTTCTCTCGCAAGTTTTAATAAGTTAAATAATATAAATCAAATTCAGGTTAATCAAAAGATTTTAATTCCAGAAAATAATTTAAGACTAAAAGAAGTAAGAAAAGATAAGTTAAAAAAAATAGAAAAAAAAATGGTCAAGAAAAAAAAAATAAAAAAAAAAGTTAAGATAAGTAATTCAAATTTTATTTGGCCAATAAAAGGGAAAATATTAAACAAGTTTGGAAGTGAAATGCCTGGTTTTTTTAATGATGGAATAAACATAAGTTCTAAACCTGGAACATCAGTAAAAGCATCCCGTGATGGAGAAATAGTTTACAGTGGAAATGAAATACCTGGTTATGGAAATTTAATACTTATAAAGCATTCCCAAAATTGGATAACTGCATATGCTCATTTGGATGAAATAATTAAGTTAAAAGGTAATTTTGTAAAAAAAGGGGAAATAATAGGATTAGTTGGTAACACTGGGAATGTAAGAGAAGTACAACTTCATTTTGAAATTAGAAAAGGTAAGGAAGCAGTTAACCCTCTAAAATATCTTTCTTAATTTATATCAATTCTGATTGTTATAATTATTAACAAATTGAAGTGCTGTACGACCAGAAAAACTTCCTTTGCTGATAGACCATTCCATAGCTTTTTTTAAGCAATCTTTACTTTCATTTTTATTCAACATTTTTAAATAATATTTTACTGTCTTAAGATAGTTTTCTTTGTTGTTGTCATAAAAACCAATCCATAAAGCAAATCTATCAGACAATGATATTAAATTTGACTTCATTTCCTTTTTTAAAAGTTCATTATCACTTTGCATAAAATTTTGACTATCTGATATATGTCTTAAATTTGAAGTAATATAAAATCTTATGTTTTTTGCGTTACTAAGTAAGCTTCCTTCAACTAAACTTTTAAAAGTGTTAAAATATGGATTATCATTTTTAATTAAAATATCATCGATAAAGATTATAAACTTTTCATTAATCTTTGAAAGAAAATAAATGATTTCTGTAAGTAATTCTAAATTATTATTTGGAACTTCAATCAAATTAATTTTACTTTTAAGCTTTTCATTAATTTTCATTACAACTGACCTTATTAAAGTAGATTTCCCCATACCGCTGGCCCCCCACATTAAGACATTATTAGAATTTTGATTTTCANCAAATTTTTTTGTGTTTTCAAAAATCAATTCTTTCTGTTTGTCAACAAATAAAATATCTTCAAAAGATACAATAAAATTAACCTTTACAGGTACGACCTCTTTATTATGAGGTAAGAAAATAAAGTAATTGTTATTTTTAAAAGTTTTTTTATCTAAAAAAAAATTCATAATTAACTTGAGAGTTTTTTCTAATTTCTTATTTTTAGCTTGTTATTAAAAAATTTTTTATATAATGATTCTAAGTATTAATATATAATTTTATTTTTCAAGAGGTTTTATGATCAATTTTGCACATGCACAAACTGCAGCACAACAACCCTCGATGTTTGCTTCTTTTATACCCTTAATCTTAATTTTTTTAATTTTTTATTTTCTTCTTATTAGACCTCAGCAAAAAAAGCAAAAAGAGCATAAATTACTTTTAGATGCAATTAAAAGAGGTGACGAAATTCTTACAAGTGGTGGAATAGTTGGTAAAGTAACAAAGGCTGATGCGGAAAGACTTCATGTTGATATAGCGAATAATGTGAATGTAATAATTTATAGATCAACTGTAGCAGATGTTTTAAATAAAAAATAATAAGTATTATGTTAGAGATCTCCAAGTGGAAGTTATTCACAGTTCTGTCAGTTTGTATACTAGGAATATATTATATGATTCCAAATTTTTANAGCAAAACTGAGGTTACAGCTCTTCCAAATTATATTTCAAAAAAACAGGTAAATTTAGGTCTGGACTTACAAGGAGGTTCTCACCTTTTACTTGAGGTTGATACAAGAGCAGTTCTAAAAGAGAGATCAGAGTATTTAGTAGATGAACTAAGATCAATACTCAGAAAAAATAAAATAAAATATACAAATTTAGGGTCTAAAGTTAAAGGTGCGGTGGTAACTGTTAAAGAAGAGAAAAAAGTTCAAGAGGCAGTAAATGTGGTGAGAAAGGCTGTAGAAAATGGTATAATTGTAAAAGCCAATAATAATAAATTGACTTTATCCTTTTCTGAGCAATACATTATTGATACGAATAATAAAACCGTTGAACAATCTATTGAAGTTGTAAGAAAAAGAGTTGACGAGTCTGGAACAAAAGAACCAACTATTCAAAAAACAGGTGAAGAAAGAATAATTGTTCAACTACCAGGGATAAAGGACCCAGAAAGGGTAAAGTCTTTAATTGGGAGAACAGCTAAACTCAATTTTCACCTTTTAGACCCAACAACAGTAGAATTAGCAGAGCAAAGAGGTAAGTTACCTCCTGGAACTTTTAAAGTACAAAATGCTGATCCAACAGCATATGAAAAGCAATTTGTAGTAAAGAAAAGAGTATTATTAACTGGTGATAGATTAGTTAATGCAGCTGCAACAGTTGACCCTCAATCTGGNAAATATGTTGTTGCTTTTGAATTTGATCGAAAAGGTGCGAAAAAATTTGCGAAAGTTACAACAGAAAATACCTATCAAAGGTTAGCAATACTTCTTGATGATAAGGTAATTAGTGCACCTCAAATACGAGAACCAATAACAGGAGGTTCTGGTAATATAAGTGGAAACTTTTCTCCAGAGACTGCTAATGATTTAGCTGTATTACTAAGGGCTGGTTCGTTACCGGCCCCAATAAAAGTTTTAGAAGAAAGAACTGTTGGTCCTAGTCTTGGCGAGGACTCCATAAAAGCTGGAAAAAAAGCATTAAAAATTGGTTTTGTTTTGGTAATTATTTTTATGATGATGAGATACAGATTATTTGGCATAATTGCGGATTTTGCTATTATTTTTAACATCATTTTGTTAATTTCTCTTCTTAGTATTATTGAGGCGACTCTAACAATGCCTGGTATAGCTGGTATTGTGCTTACGATAGGTATGGCAGTTGATGCAAACGTATTAGTCTTTGAAAGAATAAAAGAAGAATTAAAATCTGGTCGTTCGATAATGAATTCAATTGATCTGGGTTATAAGTTTGCTATAAAAACTATTCTTGACGCTAATTTTACTACTTTAATTGCAGCACTTTTATTATTTAATTATGGTTCTGGACCAATAAAAGGATTTGCTGTAACTCTGAGTATAGGAATTTTAACCTCTATGTTTACAGCACTTGTTTTAACTAAATTGTTGGTAACTATTTGGATAATAAAATTCAAACCAAATAAAATTTTTTTGTAGGTCTTAAATGAATTTTAACATTAATTTTTATAAATATAGAAAAATTGCTTTTGTTTTTTCAATATTATTGATGATTTCATCAATCCTTCTGTTTCTTAAAAAGAATTTAAATCTAGGAATAGATTTTAAAGGTGGTGTAATGGTTGAAGCAAAATTTAGTTCTGAGCCAAATTTACTTGATTTAAGAAATAAAATTTCAAGTTTTTTAGATGGTAATATTGAGATACAAGAATTTGGCGACCCAACCACAATTTTATTTAGGATTGAAAAAAATTCAAATGAAGAAAATGAGCAGAAAAAGATTGTTTCNAAGCTTAAAGACTCTTTACCAGAAAGTGTTGATTATAGAAGAGTTGAATTTGTTGGACCTAAAGTTGGTAAAGAATTGCAAATTATGGGCTTAAAAGCGATATTGTATTCCTTAATAGCTATGTTTATTTATATTTGGTTTAGGTTTTCTGGCTGGCAATTTGGACTAGGAGCTGTTTTTGCCTTATTTCATGATGTTTTTTCTACACTTGGTTTTTTTGCATTAACACAGATAGAATTTAATTTAGCTTCAATTGCAGCTATTTTAACAATAGCTGGTTATTCTATAAATGACACAGTTGTTGTTTTCGACAGAATTAGAGAAAATCTTTTAAAATCTGAGCTACCATTTTCAGATTTGCTTAACAAATCTATAAATCAAACTTTGTCGAGAACAATCATGACTTCATTAACAACGCTTTTGGCCTTATTCGCCTTGTTTATTTTTGGTGGTGAAGTAATCAAAGGTTTTGTGAGCGCTATGATATGGGGCGTGCTAGTGGGGACTTATTCTTCAATTTTTATAGCATCCCCACTTATTATTCTTTTTGGGTTTGTTAGAGAAAAAAAAAGTTAATAAAGATTTTGTGCACCAACCATACAATAAAGCATTGGTATTGAGAGCAAAGTATTTGTTCTAGAGAACAACATTGCCTTTTTAGCTGCTGCAGCTTTTTCATCTGCACCTACGCTTACAATACCAAGTGCCTTCTTTTGATTTGGCCATATTATAACCCATACATTGAAGGCCATTATTATCCCAAGCCACATGCCAATTCCAATCATAAAATACTTTGCATCATAAGTATCAAGTGACATAGCATCATGAAGATAACCATTCAGGTGAGCTAAAACTAATCCAGTTATAAGAGTTGCTAATGCTGCCCATCTAAACCAAAATAAGGCTTTTGGTGCAATAAATTTCGACACAGCAGGCTTTTGCTCATCTGGAATGTTTGGCATACTTGGAATTTGAATGAAATTGAAATACCATAAAAGTCCTATCCACATAACACCCGATAAAACATGCAACCATCTAAATAAAAAAGTTAAGAATGTATAATCAAAATAGAATTCAGTTATACCAGATATTAGGAAGATTATTAAAGTTAACAAAATAAAACCGCTAATGACAGTTTTTGAAAGTGACGATAGTATATTAGACATGATTACTCCATATGATAGTTTTAATAATATTTATAATTTCATGTTGATGTGAATTCAAGAAATCTTTTTTATGTAAGAAGTTTACAAGTAAAATTTTATTTTAAAAAAAATGAAATTGTAAAGACCTTATTTTTTTTAGAAAACTACTTATTTAGTTTACTTAAACAATCAGATGAAGATTTAGTTATAAAATTAAAAGTCAAATGGATTTATGATCAAATTAAAAATAACAATTATACAAATGAACTTACAAAAAATTTAAATGTTTTTAGAGATGAAATTTTAAAAAAACAGATACTAAATCTGATTGAATTTTTTTCCAACGTTATAGAAGAAAAAGAACTAAATAATATTTTTGATATTTTTAAAAAAATTAATTCCATATTTAATTCTATTATTAAATATAGTGGTAGCAACTTTGTTACTTCTGTTTACTTCCAATTTTTTCAATATATTTATAGAGATGATTTTAAAAATATAGGTGAGTTAAAAAAAGGCTTTTTGAACAATCAAATGCAGATAAATGATAAATTTGAAGATATTTTCAATGAAGTGTTTTTTAAGTTTTATATTTTAAAAAAAAAAAAACTTACTAAGTCTTTATATTTATTTTATTTGTTGATATCTTTTTTTAAGAAAAATGAATCAAAAATTTCTTAGAATATTATTTTTTGTGATTTTTAATGTTTTTTTGTTTTTAACATTAACTTTAAATATTAACTTTTTATATTTAACTTTAAATCTTTTAATAATTTTCTTTTTGTATGAAATTTATCTATCTAATAAAAAGAACAATGAGACTTTTGAAAAAATTCAAAACTTAAATAAAGAGAATGACATTAATTATCTTCCAGCCTCAGAGCATCCAATAATAAAGGCTGCTAAAAATAGATTAAAAAATTAACTGCTCCGAATGTATTCTCGAAGACAATGAGCGGTGTCATTATTTCTTTTTGTTAATAACTTAGGTATTTCTCCTTCAAAAAGAATATAACCGCCTTTGTCTCCACCCTCGGGGCCTAAGTCAATAACCCAGTCTGATGATTTGATAACATCTAAGTTGTGTTCTATTACAATTACTGTATTTTTGTTTTCAACAAATTTGTGAAGTATTTCTAGTAATTTTTTTACATCATGAGGATGTAAACCAGTTGTTGGTTCGTCTAATATATAAAGAGTTTTACCTGTAGCTCTTTTTGATAATTCTTTAGCAAGTTTTATTCTTTGCGCTTCGCCTCCAGATAGTGTGGTTGCAGATTGACCAATCTTAATGTATTCAAGACCTACTTTTTTTAAAGTTTCAAGTTTTGAAGATATGGATGGAATTGCTTTTAAAAAACTTAAACCCTCTTCAACAGTCATATTTAGAACATCGGATATATTTTTATTTTTAAATTTTATTTCCAAAGTTTCTCTATTAAACCTATCTCCTTTACATAGGTCACATTTTACAAAAACATCNGNNANNAAATGCATTTCANNNNTNATNACNCCNTCTCCTTNACANNNTTCACATCTNCCTCCTTTAACATTAAATGAAAATCTTCCAGGTTTATAACCCCTTGACTTTGATTCAGGTAGATTAGAGTACCATTCTCTAATAAAGGTAAAACAACCGGTATAAGTAGCCGGATTTGATCTAGGTGTTCTACCAATTGGACTCTGATCTATTTGAATTATTTTGTCTATAAATTCAGAGCCTGATAAGGATAAAAATGGTAAAGATTTTTCATTTGAANTAANTTTTATTTTAGAGAGGGCTTTATACAATGTTTCAATTACAAGCGATGATTTTCCACCACCTGATACACCGGTAACGCTAATAAATTTATTTAAAGGAAACTTAATTTGTACGTTTTTTAAGTTATTCCCACTAGCTCCCTCAAGCTTGATAAAATTATTACTGTTTCTTGAATCTTTTTTTTCAATTTTAATATTTAAGGTTTTTGATAAATATTGTCCTGTAATACTCTTTTTATTCCTTTTTACCTCATCTGGTTTTCCAGTTACTACAACATTTCCACCGTTTATACCAGCTCCTTCACCTATATCAATAATATAATCTGATTCCAATATTGTCTCTTCATCGTGCTCTACAACTATTACAGAGTTTCCTAAATCTCTCAATTTTTTTAAAGTATTTATTAACTTTTTATTATCTCTTTGATGCAATCCAATTGAAGGCTCATCTAAAACATACAAAACACCTGTTAAGCCTGAACCTATTTGGGAGGCAAGTCTTATTCTTTGACTCTCACCTCCAGAAAGTGTGGCTGAATTTCTAGATAGTTGTAAGTAATTAAGTCCTACGTTATTTAAAAAAGATAAACGATCAATGATTTCTTTTAATATATTTGAAGCAATTTCTTTTTGATAACTTGTGAGACATTCATCTAAATTTTCAAACCATAAAAGAGCTTTTTCAATAGATAGCTGTGAAATAAAGTTAATATCGCATTTGTTTATCTTTATTGATAATGCTTCTTTTTTTAGTCTAGATCCGTTACATTCTTCACATATAAATTTAGTCAAATATTTCCCTAATTCTTCCCTTTGCCATAAATCTGATCTTTTGAGTTTATTTTCCAAAAAGCCTAATACACCGTTGAATNATTTATTGTAACTCCANCCAGTATATGAGTTGTAAAAATTTATTGTCCGACCATCACCGAATATAATCTGTTTTTTTTTCTCTTCACTAATTTTTTTCCATGGNTTGTTAGGGTCTAGACCACAATGTTTAGCAATCTCAAGCGTAAACTCCTTATAAAACTGGTTATTTTTATTGAGAGGTAATACTACCCCTTCTTTAAGTGATAATTTTTGATCACCAATTATTAAATCTGGATCAAATTTTTCATTATAACCTAGACCATCACAACTTTCACATGCTCCATTAGGACTATTGAAGGAAAAAAGTCTTGGTTCAATTTCCTCAATAGTAAATCCAGAAATTGGACAAGCAAATTTAGATGAAAAAATATGATTTTTATTATTGTTTGTATCATAAAAATAAATTACTCCGTCAGAAAGATTCAATCCAGTCTCTACTGATTGTGTAATTCGGTTTTTATATTTTTTATCGATTTTTATTCTGTCAACAACAACTTCAATATTATGTTTAAAATTTTTCTTAAGTTCTGGAATGTTTTCAGAGGTTACAATTTCATCATCAATTCTAAATCTAACAAAACCCTTTTTTACAAGGCTTAATAATTCTTTTTTAAATTCACCTTTCCTATTTTTAATGATTGGAGATAAAAGTAAATAATTTGACTTTGTATCCATTTTAAAAAAATCGTCAACAATTTCTCCCACACTCATTGATTTTATTTCTTTTCCAGTTACCGGAGAATAAGGCGTTCCAATTCTTGCAAATAAAACCCTAAAATAATCATAAATCTCAGTAACAGTTCCTACTGTAGATCTTGGGTTTCTAGAAGTAGTTTTCTGATCTATAGAAATTGAGGGTGAGAGCCCTTCAATTAAGTCAACATCAGGTTTATCCATCATATTAAGAAATTGTCTTGCATAGGATGAAAGGCTCTCAACGTATCTTCTCTGTCCTTCAGCATAAATAGTATCAAATGCAAGAGATGATTTACCTGAACCTGACAAACCACTGATGACAACAAATTTGTTTTTTGGTATGTGAAGATTTATATTTTTAAGGTTATGTTGTCTAGCCCCAATAATTTTAATAAAATTTGTTGATATTTTTTTATTCATTTTTGTTTTTTCATTGGTGTATTTTAATTTAATTATGATATTATTTAATACTTATTTATCTAATTAAAATGGCTGGTTCAATAAACAAAGTTATATTATTGGGAAGATTAGGCGCAGACCCTGAAATAAGAGTATCTCAGGATGGTAAAAAAATCGCCAAGTTCTCATTAGCAACCAGTGAAAGTTGGAAAGATAAGTTAACTAATGAAAAAAAAGAAAAGACAGAATGGCATAAAGTTGTAATATTTTCATCGGGATTAGCAGAAATATCTGAAAAATTTCTAAAAAAAGGGTCGTTAATTTATATTGAAGGACAAATTTCTAGNAGAAAATANACNGATCAATCAGGTGTAGAGAAATATATTACTGAAATAGTTTTGCAAGGCTATAACTCCCAATTGACTATGATAGACAATAGAAGTGAAAATTTTGACAGAGATAATATTTCCTCGCCAAATTTGGATAATCCAATAGAATCTTCAAAAGCAAATGAGAACATTCAAGGAGTTGATATTGATGATGATGTTCCATTTTAAACAAGAGTTATAAATGATAGATGATTCGAACCCAGAAGATTTAAATAATTTAAAAAAACTAGAACGCATTGATATAGAAAAAGAAATGCAAAGTTCTTTTTTAGACTATGCAATGAGTGTTATTGTATCAAGGGCTTTGCCAGATGTTTGCGATGGACTTAAACCAGTACATAGAAGAATTATTTATGCAATGAATGAAGCTGGATATGTTTCAAGTAAACCATCTAGAAAATCAGCAAGAATCGTTGGAGATGTTATGGGTAAATATCATCCACATGGCGACTCTGCCATTTATGATGCAATGGTGCGTCTTGCTCAAGATTTTAGTATGCGTGTTCCTTTAGTTGAAGGTCAGGGAAATTTTGGATCAATGGACGGTGATTCTGCCGCAGCTATGAGATATACAGAAGCAAGGTTATCTAATATTTCTTCGTATTTAATAAATGATATCAATTATGAAACGGTTTCATTTAAAGAAAATTATGATGGCTCTACTTTAGAACCAGAGCTTTTACCTGCTGAATTTCCAAATTTATTAATAAATGGTTCTGAGGGTATTGCTGTTGGAATGGCAACAAAGATACCACCGCATTGTCCTTCTGAAGTAATAAACGCTTGTTGTAAATATGTTGAAAACCCAGATATTACATCAGATGAACTTGTTCAATATGTAAAAGGTCCAGATTTCCCCACTGGGGGTATTATTATTGGAAGTAATGGAATTAAAAGTGCTTATTTAACGGGGAAGGGTTCCATTCTTATCAGAGGCAAAACATTAATTGAATCTTCAAAAAAAAATAGAGAAAGCATTATCATTTCGGAAATTCCATTTGCCGTAAAAAAATCACTTTTAATAGAAAATATTGCAAAAGTTGCAAGAGATAAAATAATTGAAGGTATATCTGAGCTTAGAGATGAATCAAATAGAGAAGGAGTTAGAATTGTAATTGAATTGAAAAGAGATGTTCAATCTGAAGTAGTTTTGAATCAACTTTTTAAATTTACTTCCCTGCAAACATCATATGGAATAAACATGCTTGCTTTAAATAAAGGTGTTCCAGAGTTATTAACACTTAAAAGATCAATTCAGCTATTCATAGATTTCAGAAAAGATGTTATTTTTAAAAGAACAAGATTTCACTTAAAAAAAACAAGAGAAAAAGCACATATTCTTTTGGGGTTGTCAGTTGCATTAGAAAACATTGACAAAGTTATAGAGATAATTAAATCCTCTGATGATACAAATGACGCTAAAGAAAAATTAATTGGATTTAAATGGAAAATTCCGAATGATAAATTTTTAATAGACTTCATAAAATCTGATAATCAAGAACTCATTTCAGAAAGTTTTTTTAAATTAACAGAATCACAAGCCAAATCAATTTTAGAGATAAAGTTGAGTCGTTTAACAAATCTTGAAAGAGTAAAGTTGGTCGATGATTTGAAAGAATGCGTAAATTTAATTGCAGATTATTTGGACATTCTTTCTTCAAAGCAAAGGTTAAACAATGAATTAGTAAAAGAACTGCAAGAAATAAATTCAAAAATTGAGTCAACAAGAAAAACAGAAATCTCGGAAAGTGAAGAAATAATTGATGATGAATCACTTATAACTTCAGAAGAAGTCGTTGTCACCTTTACTAATACTGGATATATAAAAAGAGTACCTTTGAACTCATATAGGTCACAGAGAAGAGGTGGTAAAGGCAGGGCAGGAATGACTACAAAAGAGGAGGATTACGTCAACAAAGTTTTTGTTGTAAATACATTAACACCATTACTNTTTTTCTCATCTTTAGGTATTGTTTATAAGTTAAAAACTTACAAGATTCCATCGGGGAGCCCTACTTCAAAAGGAAAAGCTCTAGTTAACATATTGCCACTAAAATCTGGAGAAAAAATTACTGCAACAATGCCTTATGATCAATCTGATGATAAAAATAATATTATTTTTGCTACATCAACTGGTAATATAAGAAGAAACAGGCTTACTGATTTTTACAACATCAATGCTAACGGCAAAATTGCAATGAAGCTACGAGGTGATGACGAATTAGTCAATGTGATAATTTGCTCAGAAAAAGATAATATTTTCATGTCAACTAAACTTGGAAAATGTATAAGATTTGGTTGTAAAGATTTAAGAGTTTTTTCTGGGCGTTCGTCTATAGGCGTTAGAGGTGTAAGGTTAGCAAAAAATGATTCTGTTATTTCATTGGCAATATTAAACGGAATAGATTTTGATGTTGAAGAGAGAAATGAATACTTAAGAATTAGTTCATTAATTAGAAAAAAAGAAAAGTATGATATGAATCTTTTAAGTGAAGAAAAATTTAATGTTCTAAAAGCAAATGAGGAATTTATTTT
Organism: Alphaproteobacteria bacterium; assembly: GCA_002712255.1. Lineage (GTDB taxonomy): Bacteria > Pseudomonadota > Alphaproteobacteria > Methylaequorales > Methylaequoraceae > MED-G10. Next base: position 3,955 of record PATB01000016.1, on the reverse strand, counting down.
AAGTGTTACAGATAAGGGTTTTGGAAAAAGAAGCTCTGCATTTGAATATAGAAAAACTAATAGAGGTGGTGTTGGAATTGCTAATATGCAATTAGGTGAGAGAAACGGTAGTGAGGTGGTCGCATCCTTTCCAATAACTGATAACGACCAACTAATGTTAGTTACTGACAAGGGGAAGTTAATAAGATGTCCTGTAAATGATATTAGAATTGCAGGTAGACAAACTCAGGGAGTAACACTGTTCAATGTATCTGATGAAGAAAAAGTTGTATCTGTAGCTAAACTGGAAGAAAATGAGTAATCAACCTAGTTCAATTATCACAGGGATTTATCCTGGTACCTTTGATCCAGTGACTTTTGGACATCTTGATATAATTATTAGAGCAACTCATATTGTCAATAAATTGATTATTAGTGTTGCAGAAAACTCGCACAAAAAACCTTTTTTTACAATTAAAGAAAGAATAAATATGATTAAAGAATCCCTAAAAAAAGTTGATCCTAATGAATGTGCTATTGAGGTTGTTGGTTTTGATAACCTTCTTGTTGATCATGCAAAAAAATCAGGAGCAAAAGTTATAATTCGTGGATTAAGAGCAGTTGCAGATTTTGAGTATGAATTTCAAATGGCTGGAATGAACTCAAAGTTAGAACCCCAAATTGAGACTATATTTTTAATGGCGTCTGAAAATTTGCAACTTACATCAGCTAGATTTGTAAAAGAGGTTGCTTTTTATAATGGGGAGATTAAAAATTTTGTACCAGATAATGTAATTAAAATGTTTAAAAATAAAATGGAGGGTAAAAAAAATGTTTCTTTTAAATAAACTTTTCTCAGTTTTTGTATGTTTTTTCGTTTTTAGCACTGCTTTTTCTGAGGAAAATCCAAAAATTCATATGCTACTTGATAAAGGGTTAGTGATTATTGAAACTTATCCAGAAAAAGCACCTAAAACTGTTAATAGAATTGTGGAGCTTAGTAAAGAAGGTTTTTATGATGGTTTAACTTTTCATAGAGTTATTTCAGGTTTTATGGCTCAAGGTGGAGATCCTAATGGAAATGGTACAGGTGGTAGCGGTCAAAATATTGTTGCTGAATTTAACGACATTAAACATCAAAGAGGCATTGTGTCAATGGCAAGAAGTAATGAAATTAACTCTGCTGATAGTCAGTTTTTTATCTGTTATGATTCACATCCATTCCTTGATGGTAAATACACTGTGTGGGGGAAAGTTGTTCAGGGAATGAATCTAATTGAAAGAATTCCAGAAGGTAAAGGTCAGAATGGTCAAGTTTTAAGTAATCCAACAAAAATTATTACAATGAGGGTAAAGTAATAATTAAATTTTTAGTTGTTTATTATTTATTATTTCATTATATCCTAATAAATAATAGTATAAGCGCCCGTAGCTCAGCTGGTAGAGCACTCCCCTTTTAAGGGAGTTGTCATGAGTTCGAACCTCATCGGGCGTGCCATAAAATAACATTTGGGTGTATGTTAGCTAAATTAAAAAACTACTTTTTTACAGGAATACTTGTTACTGCACCTGTGGTAATTACCTTTTGGATAGTTATATCGCTAGTTAATATTTTTGATAAATTAATAACTCCTTTATTACCTCTGTATTTAAATCCTAATACTTATTTACCAAGAGATGTTCCTGGTTTAGGACTGATAGTTTTAGTTATATTTTTAATTTTTATTGGCTTTATTGCTGCAAATTTTTTTGGATCATATATTTTAAAAAAAACTGATCTAATTTTAGGAAAAATTCCACTTATAAAGGTTTTCTATAAAACTATCAAACAAATTCTTGAAACAATTCTTAGAAGTAATTCTAACGCATTTAGGGAGGCTGTATTGATGGAATATCCCAGAAAAGGAGTTTGGGTTATAGGTTTTACCACTGGTCAGGTGAAAGGTGTTATAAAAGATAAAACCAATATAAGTATGGTTAATGTTTTTGTTCCTACTACGCCAAACCCCACATCTGGTTTTCTTTTATTGGTTCCAAAAAAACAGTTGATATATTTGAATACCAACATTGATGATACAGTAAAAACAATAGTATCTGCTGGAATTATTCCTTTGAATCCTAAGGTGAAAAAAAATTAGTATAATCGACTTTTTTGTAAAAAATATCGATTAATAGATTACTTACCTCTATCTGGTTGTTACCTAAAATCTCCCTACAATTATTTTTTGTTTTTTCAAGGAAGTCTAAATCTTCATACGGAGTAAAAAACCTCCACTTAGGTAATCCAGACTGATTAGTTCCAAAAAAGTCTCCAGAACCTCTGAGTAATAAATCTTTCTCTGCTATTTCAAACCCATCTGATGATTGCTTTAATATCATTAACCTTTTTTTTGATGTTTCAGATAAATTTTGATTATAAATTAAGATACAATGACTCTGTAAATTCCCTCTGGCAACTCTCCCTCTAAGTTGGTGTAACTGAGATAACCCAAATCTATTTGCATCCTCAATAATCATTAATGTAGCAGATGGTATATTGATTCCTACCTCAATAACTGTTGTAGACACAAGAATCATTTTCTTTTTTTTAAGAAAATTATTCATGTTAAATTCGATTTCTTCTTTAGTCATTCTACCATGAGTTAGTGCAACCTTATTCTTAAAAATTTTAGAAAGATATTTAAACCTTGATATTGCAGTTTCCTTTTGGTCTTCGTTATCTTCCTCTTCATCTGCTCCAATAATGGGTAAAATCCAAAAAACTTGTTCATTATTATCAACTTTTCTTCTTATTCCTTCTATTAAATCATCTATTTTTTTACTATTAATTGTAGATGTAATAACTTCTTTTCTATTTAACGGTTTAGTCTTTATAATAGAGGTGTCAATTTCACCGTATAACGCAAAGGATAAACTTCTTGGAATTGGTGTGGCCGACATAATTAAAGTATGACAATTTAAAGATTTTTGAATTATATTGATTCTTTGTTTTACTCCAAATTTATGTTGTTCATCTATTACAACAAGACCTAGTTTTTTAAATTTTATTGATTTATTGTAAACGGAATGAGTTCCAATTAATAAATGAATTTTATTCGAAATTAAGTCTTCATAAATCTCATTTTTATTTTTAGTTTTACTTGTTAACATTTTAATTTTTATATTTAATTTAGATAAGTAAGATTGGAAATACTCTAGATGCTGTTTAGCTAATATTTCAGTTGGTACCATGATCACGCATTGAAAACCAGCGCTAATAAAATCTAATACGGCTAACAATGAAATAATAGTTTTCCCTGAACCTACGTCTCCTTGAATGAGTCTATACATTTTATTATACCCAGAAATGTCCTTTTTAATTTCTTCGTATGTTAATAATTGATCTTTGGTAAGCTTAAAATCTAATTTACTTATTATCTGTTTTGAATTTGAAAAACTTTTTATTAAAATCTTATTTTTTTCTTTTTTTTTTTTTTTTAATTTTTGAAAAACCAATAAATTTGCTAATAACTCGTCATATGCTAGCCTTTTTCTTAGATTTTCAGATTCATTTTTTGAAATATTTTTTTTTGGATTATGAATTAATTTTAGTGATTCCTTAAATGATAACCACTTTTTGTCTTTGAATTTATCAAGTATCCATTCTTTGGGAAATTCATAATTTTCTAAAATATTTAAACTAGAGAGAACTAATTCTCTAAACTTTTTTTTATTAATTTTTTTTCTAGATAAATTATAATTTGGCTCAATATTCTCGAAGTATTTAAATTTTTCCTGATTAAAAATATTTGTTGGATGTATAATTTGATATGAATTTGAAAAGAATTGAAGTTTTCCTGTTACCCTGTATAAATTATTGATTGTTAACTTTTTAACGTAAAAGGATTTGAAGTTTCCAAAAAAAAGAATGTTTAAAATTTGTTCAGACTTTGTTTTGGTAATTATTTTAAGTGGAGATTTTTTATTATATCCATTT
>PATB01000015.1 GCA_002712255.1 Alphaproteobacteria bacterium | reverse complement strand
GATTTGAAATTTTTACTAAATCTTTTCTTAATATTTTTTTCATAATTTATTCTCTTTAATTTGACCTATTATAAATTTCTTTAGAGTGGAGTGAAATTCTGCTTCTTCTAATAAAAAAGCATCATGACCTTTATCTGTATTTATTTCGATAAAACTAGAATTAGCATTTATGGATTTAAGCGCAGAAAGAATTGTTTTAGTTTCAGATGTTGGAAATAACCAATCCGATGAAAAAGAAAAAAAACAATAATTTAATTCTTTTTGCAAAAATACTTTTTTTAATCCTCCTTTTTTTATTGAAAGATCAAAATAATCCATTGCTTTAGTTATGTATAAATAACTATTAGCATCAAATCTCTCTACAAAAGAAATTCCTTGATGTTTTAAATAACTCTCTATTTGAAAATCTGTATCAAATCCAAAAGAAAAAAATTTACTATTTTGCAAGTTCCTACCAAATTTTCTTTGTAAAGCTGACTCAGATAAATACGTTATGTGAGCTATCATTCTTGCAACAGCAAGTCCTCTTTTTGGAAATTTTTTTTTTTGCATAATAATTTCCTTTATTCCAATTAGGATCAGCCATTATGGCCTGCCTACCAATTTCATGAAAAGCAATATTCTGAGCTGAATGTCTATAAGATGCAGCTATGGGAATAACTGAATTTATTTTTTTACCATATTGGGCAGCCCATTCTAATGCTTGCATACCACCCATTGAACCACCAATAACTGCAAACAATTTCTCTATTCCAAGCTTTTCAATAAGTCTATTTTGTACCCTAACCATGTCACCTATAGTGATTACAGGGAATTTTAGTCCATATGGTCTTTTAGTTTCTGGGTTAATTGAAGATGGCCCAGTTGTACCCATACAACCTCCTAAAACATTACTGCAAATTACGTAAAAGATATTTGTATCAATAATTTTTCCTGGACCTATAAGAATATTCCACCAGCCACTTTTTTTAGTCAATGGATTCTTTCCTGTACAAAATTGATCACCAGTCAAAGCATGACAAACAAGAATTGCATTAGTCTTATTTTTATTTAGCTTACCAAATGTTTCGAAAGCAATTTCATAATCTTTTAGGGATTCCCCACAGTCAAGATTAAGAGATTCTCTTATTTTAAGTTTCTCAAAAGAAAATTTTTTATCCATAAATCTTTTTTTATTAATTTGACCTAAAATGCATCATAACTATGTAGGAAAACTAGTCAAAATAAATTTATTTGATAAGATGCAATTACATATGAGTAAAAATAAGATTTTAAATTTAATTAAACCTACAATAAATGAGATCGCAAANTATGTTCCAGGAGAATCTGAGGTAGACGGGGAAAAAAACGTAATTAAACTTTCCTCCAATGAATCTCCTTTTAAAATTCCAAAAAAAGTCTTTTCTTCAGCAAATAAATTATTAGAACAGTCAAATTTATATCCTGATGGTGACTCTGTTTTATTAAAATATTCGATCAGTAAAAAGTTCAGAATTGATAAAAGTAAAATAATCTGTGGAAATGGTTCAGATGATATATTGTCACTTATAACTCAAACTTTTGGGAGAGAAAATTCTGAGGTGATTTGCAGTGAATTCGGGTTTATTTATTATCCCATAATTTCTAAAATTTCGGGGGCGAAAGTTGTTACTGCAAAATCAAAAAATCTATCAGTATCTTGCGAAAATATATTAAAAAAAATTTCCCAAAAAACAAGAATAATTTTTATCGCTAATCCTAATAATCCAACAGGGTCGATTATTCTGAAAAAAGAGCTTAGAAATTTTTTAAAAAAGATTCCTAAAAATATAATTGTTGTTGTTGACGGTGCTTATGCTGAATTTGTGACTAATCCAAATTATTCTGATGGGCTTGAGTTGGTTAAAAGTTTTCCAAATCTTATNATTACAAGAACATTTTCCAAAATATTTGCACTTGCTGGACTTAGATTGGGTTGGGCTTATGGTTCAAGAGAAATAATAGAAACGCTAGAAAAAGTTAGAGGACCGTTTAATGTTAATCTTTTGGCACAAAAAATTGGCTCACTCATTCTTAATGAAAAAGATTTTTTAAAAAAATCAATTATTCATAATGGAATATGGCAAAAAAAACTTTCTGAATTTATTAATTCTCTTGGACTAGAAGCAAAACAAACTTTTGCGAACTTTATATTGGTCAAAATTGATAAAAATAAATTTAACAAAAAGTTAATATTAAAAGAATTGTTAAAAAACAAAATTTTGATTAGGGATTTAGAAAGTTATGGTTTGAAGGAATTTATTAGAATTTCAATTGGAACTAAGGGGCAGATGAATAAATTTATGAAAACTTTAAAGCAAATATTGAAAAAAAAATGATCTTAAGAGAAATTAGTGAAATTACTATAATTGGGCCAGGATTAATTGGNTCGTCATTAGGATTAGCACTCAAAAAAAAANGAATNTCAAAAAAAATTGTTGGTATTGATAAATCAAAATCTAATCTTCAAGATGCTATTAAAAATAAATCGATTGATGAGAAAAGAACAAAGTTAGATGATAGAATTGGTAAAAGTCAGATAATTTTTATATGCACACCAGTAAGTCAGACTGATGAATTGGTAAAAAAAATTTTACCTTTTATATCTAATAATAAGACAATAATCACTGATGTAGGATCAGTAAAAAAATGTTTTAGTAACAAAACACTTAATTTAATTAAAAATAAATGTAGTTTAGTACCTGGTCATCCAATTGCAGGCACAGAGTTTTCTGGTGCGAAAAATGCAAAATCAGATTTGTTCAAAAAAAAGTGGTGTATTCTTACACCNATAAGCAAAAGAGATAATTCTTTTTTAATTATTAAAAAAATTTGGGAGAAAATTGGTATGAATGTATCCACAATGACTGTTGATGAGCATGATAAAATTATGTCTATTACATCTCATCTTCCACACTTAATTGCTTTCACTATTGTTGGTACAGCTTTNGGTATTGATTTAAAAAAAAAAAAAGATCTTATCAATTTTTCTGCCGGGGGATTTAAAGACTTTACTAGGATAGGTTCTTCAGACCCAAAAATGTGGACAGACATTTTTTTACAGAACAAAAAGCATCTTCTCANAACCTTAGATAATTTTTTAAAAGACATTGATAATTTTAAAGGATTAATACAAGATGAGAATATTAGTAAAATTTTTCTATCCCTCAAAAGAAACAAAAAAATAAGAAAAAGTATCATTCAACTTTCTTCTAAAAAAAAAATTAATAGAAAAATTTCTTAATTTTTTTGATAAAAATCTCCTTTTTTTCAATTTTTTCAATTAGAGGAAAAATTTTCAATTGAATTGTACCTGGTTTTTTAATAAATTTTTTGTTCATCCAATATTTTCCTGCATCATGTTTTAATACAAGAACCGGTATTTTAAGCATTTTGTGGATAGCAAAAACTCCTGTATTAATTTCACCTTTTTCATTGACCGGCGTTCTTGTTCCCTCTGGAAAAATAATGATAACCTTCACGCCCATTTTTTTTACAATATTTACCGATTTAATTATTTGTTTTATTGATTTATATCCCTCATTTCTATCAATAAAAATAAAACCTAACTTTTTGAAGTACCAAGACATCAGTGGAACTTTTCTCAACTCCTTTTTCAATACAAATACNGACTTATTGAAAAAAAAACTTAAGAAGAAGGTTTCCCAGGCAGATTGATGATTGCTTGCTAATAAAAAAATATTTTTTTTTGGAATATTTTCTAGTCCTGTAATCTGGTAATCAATTCTTAAAATTAGTTTGGTAAGCTTAACAACAGAACCAGTCCAGAACTTTGACAATTTTAATACAAATTTTCTTGAAAAAAACTTTACTGGTGAAAAAATTATAAAAAATATAACAGTCCAAAAATAAAAAATAGTATAAAAAAGACAAGTTCTAACAAAAATCATTTAACAAATAAAAGTGTGTAAATAACTTTGAAATATTCTGAAGTAATTAATTTTAAATGGAATAATGGTTGCTCAAATAAATCAACTTTTTCTACGGCAGGTACAGCATATATTTCTGGACTTGACTGAAGTTTTTTTTCAAATATTAGAATACTTCTTGGCAAATGGTAGTAAGAAGTTATGAGAATTACTTTTTTTATCTCAGGGTTTTTTTTTAACCAATTATCAGCTTCTGAGGCATTTTCAATTGTATTTTTTGCTTTCTCTCCAAAATTAATACAGCATTCTAGCAAATCTTTTTTTGATTTTTCAATTTTAAATCTCATTTCTATCTCAGAGGGCTTAAAAACACCAGATATAAACATTTTATCTGCGTATCCTTTTTGTAAAATTTCCATTCCCTTTTCTATTCTCATTTTACCACCTGTTAAAACAACAACCCCATTGTTTAAGGAGCTATTAGGAAAAGTTTTAGAATAATAATTCTTTGGTAAAATATTAAATAAAAAAATTAGCCACCAAATAAATCCCATAAGAATTATTGTAATGAATAACAGAAATATATTCTTAAAGTTTATCAAAAAATCTATTCTCAAAAAAATTAAATAAATATAAAGTTAAAAAAATCAAAAGTAGTAATAAGAAAAAAATTAAAAACAAGATTAGAATAAAAAGACTTGAAATAATTAATTCATTAGAAAATGATGAGTCATAAAATTCAAAATTTGCACCAAATAAATTTATCAAAACAATGCTTANAAAAAAAACAAAAAATAAGCTTAATAGTGCTCCGGGAAAAATCTTTTTAATTAAACTTTGAGAAATATTCTTAGCAAGCTGAATACTACTTGCTCCCATTATTTGCAACATTTCTAATAATTTAAAGTTTGTAATTAAGGCCGCTTTTACAATATTCATAACTAAAAATGAAAATAGTGTAAATACAACTAAAAACATTATAAAAATTATAATTTTAATCCTATTTACAATTATACTTATCTCAAATAATTGATCTTCATGAGAGTATTTCTCTACAAACCTATTCTCAGATAATTCAATTATATTTTTATAAATTGAATCGATTATTTTTTTTTCACTCGAATTTACTTGAAAAACCATTGGTAAATCAAGACCTGAAAGTTCATCCTCAACTTCTAAACCTAAGGTATTTTTTATTGCTGCTGAATCAATTATTTTGTAAGAATCTATGTTTGAATTATTAAATAAAAAATCTTTTATATTTTCACTTACAGAAATTGGTATTTCTTTTTCATCAAGATTATTACTTAAAATAAACGTTGTTTTTTGTGANTCTAAATTTATCCAATTACTTGAAAATTTATAAAAATTAAAATACAAAACAACATGTAATGCTATTAAGCTTATTATTACAAAAGAAAGACCATGAAAAAATTTTTCTTCATCTTTTAGTAAGATTTTTTTTAATACTTCTTGGTAATTTATCATTTTTTATCTCCAAGATTAATGGCTTTATAATTAACAGACAAAATATTTTGATTATTTGAGGTCATAATTATTGTTGCACCAAGTTTATTAAGTGATTCAAAAAGAAAAAATAATTTTTTTTTTGTAGTTTCATCAAGATAATTTTCTGGTTGATCAGCTATAATTATTTTTGGATTATTAATCAATGCTCTGGCAATAACTACCCTTTGTTTTTCTCCATTTGATAGTTTATTAACTATTTCATTCTTTATTTGTTTTAAATCTAACCAATCAAGAATTTCATTAATTCTTTTTGTAAAATGTTCTTTTTTGCTTTGAATTTCGCTAGCAATTTCAATGTTCTGGTAAACAGAAAAAAAAGGAATTAAGTAATCATTTTGAAGAATTACTCCAATTTTTTTTCTGTACTCTAATATATTTGTCTTATTATTCTTATCAATTTTTTTACCATAGAGATAAATTTTACCATTACTTGGTAAAATTTTTAAAAATAGTAATTTTAATAGCAGCGATTTTCCAACAGCATTTTTGCCATTTACTATAAAAAAATCGCCTGAATTGATTATCAACGAAAAATTAAAAAGANTCTTTTTTTCAACATTTAAAGATATATTTTCGAATCTCAAAATTTCACTCATAAAGAACTATATTCCAAAGAATTTTTTCCCTTCAATTAAAACTTCTTTGGCTTCCTCTCGTAAGTTATAGTTAGACGCCATACAAGAACCATAAGCACCAGTTGATGATATTATAACTAAATCATTTTGTTTCAATTCTGAAATTGAAAAATTCTTCTTAAAAACATCACTACTTTCACAAATTGGCCCAACTACATCATATTTTTTTTTTCTTTTATTTTTTTTTACAGGAAAGATCGCATGATTCGAGTTGTATAGTGATGGTCTTATGAAATTATTCATTCCAGCATCAATTATTACAAAGTTTTTATTTTCTCCTCTCTTAACTCTTATCACTCTAGATAAAATTATTCCTGACTCTCCAACTAAAAATCTTCCGGGTTCTAAAATAATTTGTACCTTAAAATCTGAAAAGTGGTTTTCTATCAGTTTTACATAATTTTTAATATTAAAAATTTTGTCTTTTTTTTCATTATAAACAATTCCTACGCCACCTCCGATATCAATAGATTGTATATGAAATGATTTTTTTTGAAGATTTATAATCAAATTTCTTAGCTTCTTAAATGCTAAATTGAATGGTTCTAGGCTTCTTATTTGTGAACCTATATGTATGGAAATACTGTTAATTTTTATATAGCTATTTTNTTTATATTTATTAAAAATATTCATTATTTTTGTTTCAGGTATCCCAAATTTATCTTCAAATCTTCCTGTAGANATCTTTTTATGCGTTTGAGCATCAACATTTGGGTTGACCCTTAGACCAATATCAATCTTTTTTTTTAGATTTTTGCAAATTAGTATTACATCTTCTAGTTCCTCCTCACTTTCAACATTTATTTGCTTAATTTGTTTTTTAATTGCATATGTTAATTCTTGAATTGTTTTACCAACACCTGAGAAAACTATTTTTTTTTTGCTAATTCCATTTTTCATACACTGTTTAAGTTCGCCTACAGANACAACATCTGCTCCAGCACCAAGATCTGCAAGTATCTTTATAATATTTTGATTAAAATTTGCTTTCACAGCATAACAAATTAGAGGTTTGCAACTTTTAAATGCACTTTTAAGTTCTTCAAAATTCTGTTTAATCTGAGAAACTGAATAACAATAAATAGGTGTATTTATTTTTTTTGCTAAAAACTCAAGAAATATTTCTTCCATTTTTAAATTATTATTCTTGTATGAAAGAAATTTGTTATATTTGGTTATATTTTTATTCATTTTTTATTCGGATATTGTTTTGGATAATCACTATTAGGGTATCTTTCAAGACTTGCTTTTTTTCCACANCCTGAACTAACTAATAATAACAATAAAATAAGATTAAGAAAAAATTTCATATTACTTTTTTAACTTTTTTTTAGCTCTTGCCAATGCATTCTTTACTTGTTGTAAAGCCGTACCTCCATAAGATTTTTTTTGATTTACAGAGTCTACTGGTGATAAAAAGTTATATACATCTTTGTTTATTTTTGGTTCGATTGATTGCATTGAGGTTAATTCAAGCTCATGTAATTTTTTTTTATTTTTTTCAGCTAATAAAACTATCCTTCCTGAAATTAGATGTGCTTCCCTAAATGTTTTACCAATTTTTTTTACCATCCAATCTGCAAGATCGGTTGCAGTTGAAAAGCCTTCAAATGAAGACTTCAACATCTTTTTTTTATTAATCTTAATTGATTTAATTATCTCATTTGCTACTTTAAGAATAATGTCTATTGATTCATAAGCGTCGAAAATTGCTTCCTTATCCTCCTGCAGGTCTTTACTATATCCAGATGGAAGTCCTTTAAGAACAATCAACATATTTGTCATAGCAGAGTATATTCTCCCAGTTTTAGCTCTNATTAATTCTGCAGAATCTGGATTTTTTTTTTGAGGCATAATTGATGAACCTGTACTAAGTGAATCTGGAAATTTTAAAAAATTAAATGAACTACTACTCCAGATTATGAAGTCCTCTGCTAATCTAGACAGATGCATACTGAGAGTAGCTAATACAAATAAAAATTCAACAACAAAATCTCTATCAGACACGCTGTCAATAGAATTCTCAGAAGGCTTTTGAAAACCGAGATTTTTCGCTAGACTAAATCTGTCAATTTCAAAAAAGTTAGTTCCAACTAATGCTCCGCTGCCTAATGGACATTCATTGAGATTTTCCTGGAGATTTATTATTCTTTTTTTGTCTCTTTGAAGCATCTCAAAAAATGACAGTAAATAATGTGAAAATAACACTGGTTGTGCATTTTGCAGGTGAGTGAAACCAGGCATTACTGCATCAATATTAGTCTCGGCTTTTTTTAGGATAGCTTTTTGAATATTAAAAATGTCCGTAATTAAAATATCTAATTTTTCTTTTGTCCATAACTTTAGATCAGTTGCAACCTGGTCGTTTCTGGATTTTCCAGTGTGTACTTTTCCTGATAAATTACCAATCTTTTTTTTTAAAGACATTTCAATGTTCATATGAATATCTTCGAAATCTGAAGAAAATTCAAATTTTCCACTTATTACTTGTTCGTTAATTTCCTCTAATGCTTTTTTAATTTTTTTGTACTCAACATCTGAAATAATTTTTGCCTCTCTGAGTGATTTGGAGTACTCGATATTTAATTTAATATCTTGAAGAGCTAACTTATAATCAAATCCAATAGAATTATTTATTTTCTGAAGTAAATCAGAAGATTTTTTTTCAAACCTACCTCCCCAAACGGGATTCATTGACTTTTTCATTATTTATCTCTAATAAATGTATATGATTCGATTAATATTATTAATATTTCTTATTATTTCATCAAATTTATCTTATTCAGACGATAACAATCAACTACAAATAAGTAAACCACCTATAAATATAGAACCATTTACTTTGATAACAAAAGATGGGAAAAAAGAAAATATTTCAAAAACAAATGGTAAAGTTATTCTCATAAATTTCTGGGCTACATGGTGTCCTCCGTGTATCAAAGAAATTCCTGATTTACAAAAATTAAAAAAGGAATTTGGCTCTGATATTGAGGTTTTGTTTATTTCAGTCGACTCAAATTTTCAAGAAACCGTTCCAAAATTCCTTAAAAAGAATAAATTCTCAAATATTAAAGTTTTTAATGACCAGAAGTTAGTTATATCTAAAAAGTTTAAGGTTAAGATTATGCCTACTACTATAATTATTAGTAAGAGTTTTAAAGAAACAAACAGAGTTACTGGATATGTTGACTGGCAAAGTAAAAAATATAAATCACTAATTAAAAACTTATTATAATTTTTTTTCTAACTCAGGTAAAATTTCAAAAAGGTCGGCAACTAATCCATAATCTGAAAATTTAAAAATTGGCGCCTCTTCGTCCTTATTTATACTAGCTATAACTTTCGAGTCCTTAATTCCGGCAATGTGTTGTATAGCTCCAGATATACCAACAGCAACATAAAGGTCCGGTGCAACAATTTTACCAGTTTGACCAACTTGCCAGTCATTCGGAACAAAACCAGCATCAACAGCAGCCCTACTAGCACCCATTGCTGCTCCTAACTTATCTGCTATTCCTTCTAACAATTTGAAATTTTCTCCGTTTTGCATTCCTCTACCTCCAGAAATTATTACTTTCGCAGAAGTAAGTTCAGGTCTATCTGATTTTGATTCATCATAAGCTACAAAAGAAACTGAGCTCATATCAATTTTTCCTAAATCTACATTTTCAACTTCTGCTTGTGATGTTAAACCACAAGGCTCAAAACAAGTTGATCTGACTGTTAAAACTTTTATTTTTTCAGTAGACTTAACTTTAGCGATGGCATTACCAGCATAAATTGGCCTTTCAAACGTATTAGCATCACAAACTTTTATTATGTCAGATATTTGTTGAACATCTAGTTTTGTAGCTATTTTAGGAGATAAGTTTTTTCCAAAAGTACTAGATGGTGTCAAAATATGTGTGTACTCATCTTTATTTTTCAAAAACTCTAATATGTGTTTAGATAAGTTTTCTGCTATTGGGCTATCTAAACCATCTTTATCAATCACTAAAATTTTTTTAATATTATCTGACTTTTTTAATTCATCAATTGCCCCGTTTAATTTATGACCAACAATCAAAGCATTAATATCATCACAAATTTGAGATGCTGCGGTAATCGTTGAAAAAGTAGACGCTTTTATGGATTTATTATTATGTTCGACTATTACTAAAACTTTCATATTACATTTGCCTCATTTTTAAGTTTATCAATAAGAGAATCAACGTCGTCAACAAGTACACCAGGTTTCCTTGATGGAGGTTCATTAACTTCAATAGTTTCAACCCTTCTTTTTAAATCAATTTTTAGTTCTTTAACATCAATTACATCAATTTTTTTTTGCTTGGCCTTCATAATATTTGGAAGTGATGCATATCTTGGCTCATTGAGTCTCAAATCAGTTGTTATAACACAGGGAATTGAAACTTTTATGGTTTCAAGACCACCATCAACCTCTCTTGTTACATTAATAGTTTTATCATTATTAACTTCAACTTTTGATGCAAAGGTAGCTTGGTGACAGTCAAGAAGACTTGCTAAAATTTGACCTGTTTGATTACAATCATCGTCGATTGCTTGTTTACCCAATATAATAAGGTCAGGTGACTCTCTATCAAATATAGATTTTATTATTTTTCCAATATTCAAAGGGTCAATTTCCTGACCTTCTGTTTTAACAAGTATTCCTCTGTCTCCGCCCATTGCTAATCCAGTTCTGATTGTTTCTTGCGAAGTATCAGCACCAATTGAAAGAATTACAATTTCATTAATTATTCCATTTTCTTTTAATTTAACAGCCTCTTCAACAGCAATTTCATCAAATGGATTCATTGACATTTTTACATTTTCAGTTTCAACACCTGATTTATCAGTTTTCACTCTGATTTTTACATTGTAATCAATAACTCTTTTAACACAAATTAATGCTTTCATTTTCTAATCCTTAATTTTCTTTTTGTTTGGAACCCAGAGTATATCACCATCATCAATATTCTCAATCCTTGCTGCCACAAAAAGAAAATCCGACAATCTATTAATATACTTAATTATTTCGGGGTTTATTTTTTCTTTAGATTGTAACTTAACTAACGTTCTCTCACATCTCCTAGTAATGGTTCTAGCTAAGTGCAAGAAAGATGAACTTTTTGTTCCTCCTGGTAAAATAAAAGATGTTAAATCAGAAAGTTTAGAATTCATTTTGTCGATCTCATTTTCCAGTGATAATACACCGAAGTTTTTAGCTTCAGTATTATTTTTTTTTTTCAGGAACACATAAAATTGCTCCAATATCAAATAGCTCGTTTTGAATATGCCTAAGATTCTTTTTTAAGTTATCGGAGCAATAGCAAGTGACAACACCAATGATGGCGTTTATTTCATCAACTTCTCCGTAACTCTTTACTCTTAGCGAATCTTTTTTTACCCTATCACCATTTCCCAAACTGGTTAGTCCCGTATCACCGCCTCTAGTATAGATTTTATCAAGTTTAACCAAAAAAAATCCTAATCGCTAGGTTTTATAATAAAGGGCTATTGTTAAGACTAACAAGCTAATAAATTGGATCGCAACCCTATATCTCATAAACATATTGATTTTGTTATTCTCTTTATCGCCTGATCTTGCTGAATGAAAAAGTCCAAGCATAAGCACGAGGAAGGTCGTAACCAAACAAATTACGATCAATGAATTCAGTACTACATCCATCTATCTTCCAAGAAGACCTTTAATAACTATTTGCGCTTGTATTTCTGCAGCACCTTCAAATATATTAAGAATTCTAGAATCGCAAAGAACCCTACTAACCGGATATTCTAGTGCGTAACCATTTCCACCATGAATTTGTAATGCACTATCTGCGCTACTCCACGCAACTCTAGCTGCAAGTAATTTTGCCATTCCAGCCTCTATATCACATCTGATATCATTATCTTTTTCTCTTGCTGAAAAAAGAGTTATTTGTCTTGAAACTGTTGTTTCCATAACCATCCAGGCTAATTTATTATATATTCTTGAAAATTTGACTATAGGCTTCCCAAATTGACTTCTATCTTTCGCGTATTGCAAACCAAGTTCAAGAGCATTTTGAGATACACCAACTGCACGAGCAGCTGTCTGAATTCTGGCAGACTCGAATGTTTCCATTAATTGCTTGAATCCATTGCCTTCTTCTTCACCCAATAGATTTTTTTTACTTACTTTTATTGAATCGAGTGCAATTTCATATTCCTTCATTCCCCTGTAACCCAGAACTTCAATCTCACTACCCGACATACCTTCCATCGGAAATGGATTCTCACAATTGCCCCTTGGTTTTTCTACCAAAAACATACTTAGCCCTTTATAACCTTTTTGATCNGAGTTCGTTCTGGCCAAAACGGTCATTAGATCTGACCTTGCNCCATGGGTAATCCAGGTTTTNTTTNCATTAATCACATAATTATCACCATCAGGTTGTGCTCTAGTTGAAAGGCTTCCTAGATCAGAACCAGTATTTGGTTCCGTGAATACAGCTGTGGTTAGGATATTACCCGAGGCGATTTCAGGAAGATATTTATTTTTCTGTTCTTCGGTTCCTCCCAAGCGGATAAGTTCACCAGCAATCTCAGCTCTGGTTCCAAGAGAACCAGCTGCAAGAAAGCCTCTTGAGAGTTCTTCTGTAACAACGCACATCGCTACTTTTCCCATGCCTAAACCTCCGTAATTCTCTGGAATAGCGATACTAAACACGCCTAGCTCAGACATTTTCTTTAAAACTTCGTCAGGAATTAAATCATCTTTTAAGTGCCATTCATTAGCGTGCGGCACGATTTCCTCATCTGTAAACTTTTTAAATTGGTCTTGAATCATCTCAAGTGTTTCATCGTTTAAACCTAAATTAGGAAAGATTCCTTTTTCTAAAGAGTCGACTATTTCTGCTTTTATGGTTTCTGACAATCCTAATTTTACAAGTTCGGCAACATCGGGGGAATCGCAAAAACTAAAGCTTTGGTTTGATATGCCTAGAGATTCCGGACGAATAACTTCTGTTTGACTCATCATAATTCCACTTCTCATTTGGCTTAAATATTCTGCGAAAGAAAATAACAATATTCCAGATTCTAGTTTTGTTGATTTATCCAATTCTTTAAGTTTTTTAAACCAGTTGAACGTTTCTCTTAAAGCTATTCTGTATGTTTCGAACCAAGCATAACCATGACCTTCATGTTGATACTTGACTAAAAGTTGATTATCAATTTTTCCATCAGAAGACATTTTTTCTTTTAGGAAAGATTTAGCCTCTAATGAAACCGATTCCAATGAATTTAAAATGTTGATAAACAAATTCAAGTTGGAATTTACGTATGAATCTGTTTCAATAATTTGTTCTGATTTATTTAGTGAACTATCCATAAGGTGTTAATCTAGTGATTGTAGTTTAATTTTCAAGCTAATTTTACTTTACATCATTTAAAGTTTTCATTCCAGTTTTTTTCGCCTGAACCAACGCCGCCATATTTCCAGGTAAATGTTGGTTATTCATCATTTTTGTATGTGCGACAGGAATTTCATTCCATTTAAAACATTCCGACATCAATGGATTTATCAGCTTCTGAATCATCATTTCATTTGCTTGATTTGCTTGATAAAGATTTGCAAAGTGACTGCCTTGAATCCTTTTTTGCCTCATCCAAATATATCTTGCATCCATCGTCAAATTGTATCCTGATGTACCAGCACAAATTACTACCATACCCCCTGTTTTTACCAGATAAGTTGATACTGGAAATGTAGACTCGCCGGGATGTTCAAACACTATATCAACATCTTTTTTTCCAGTTATGTCCCAGATATCTTTTCCCAAAACTCTGCATTTCTTTATAAACGACGAATAACCATCTTGATCTTTAACGTCAGGTAATTGCCCAAAACATTCATAGTTTTTTCTATTTAAAACTCCAACTGCACCAAGATCTTTTACAAATGGAATTTTGTCATCATCTGAAATAACACCTATAGCATTAGCTCCTACAGCTTTACAAATTTGGACAGCCATACTCCCAATACCTCCTGAAGCCCCCCATATAAGAACGTTCATACCAGGTTTTAAGGCATGCGGTGGATGACCAAACAACATTCGGTAAGATGTTGCTAACGTTAAGGTATAACAACCACTTTCCTCCCATGACAAATGTTGAGGTTTTTTAAGAAGCTGCCTAGATTGAACAGTAGTAAACTGTGCAAAGGAACCATCATTAGTTTCGTAACCCCAAATCTTTTGTGATTTAGAATACATTGGTTCCCCTCCATTACATTCCTCATCATCTCCATCATCTCTATTACAATGAATTATCACTTCGTCTCCAACCTTCCATCTTTTAACATTATCACCAACTGCCCAAACAATTCCGGATGCATCTGAGCCTCCAATATGATATCCTGTGTCTTTTCCAATTACTGATATTGGAATACCTTGAGCAGCCCAGACATTGTTNTAATTTATACCAACAGCCATAACCATAACTATAACTTCGTCTTTNCCAGGTTGTTGAACNGGCATTTTTTCTATCTGCATTGCNTTTTCTGGAACACCCAGTCTATCTTCTCTAATTACCCATGCGTACATCTCCTCGGGCAAAACACCCAACTCTGGGATTTCTCCAATTTCATATATATTCTTTTTTGTCATAAATTTTCCTCTTAAATTTTTGATTATTTATAACACTAATTTAAAAAAATACATAAAATTTCTTGTTCATAACACAATTTAATATTATTTTGAATTTCCATGATTATTGAAAAACAAAAACCCTGGTTAATAAGAACTTACGCTGGACATTCTTCTGCAGAGGCATCAAATAATTTATATAAAAAAAATTTAAAAAAGGGTCAAACAGGACTATCCGTTGCCTTTGATCTTCCTACTCAAACAGGTTATGACTCCGATCATATACTTTCTAAAGGTGAGGTTGGAAAAGTTGGTGTACCAATAAGTCACATAGGAAATATGGAAAAATTGTTTAAAAATATTCCATTAGAGAAAATGAATACATCAATGACTATTAACGCCCCTGCAGCATGGCTCCTTGCGTTATATATAGCTACTGCAGAAAAGCAGGGAGTTAATAAAAAAAAACTTTCTGGTACTACTCAAAATGATATTACAAAAGAATACCTATCTAGAGGAACATATATTTTTCCTCCGAAGTCTAGTATTAAATTATCAACTGACATAATCCATTATACAACAATGGAAGTCCCTAAATGGAATCCAATAAATATTTGCTCGTATCATTTACAAGAAGCAGGAGCAACACCCGAACAAGAACTTTCTTTTGCTCTAGCAACAGCAATTGGAATTATTGAAACCCTATCAAATGAATTATCTGTAGATAAACAACTTTTTGAAAAAATTGTTGGGAGGATTAGTTTTTTTGTAAACTCAGGAATGAAGTTTATAACTGAGACAGCAAAAATGATCGCTTTCACAGAATTGTGGGATGAGATTTGCAAAAAAAGATTTAAGGTAAAAGATGAAAAATTCAGAAGATTTAGGTATGGAATGCAAGTTAATTCTCTGGGCTTAACAGAGTTACAACCTGAAAATAATGTTTACAGAATTCTTATTCAAATGCTTCCTGTTATAATAGCTAAGAATTCTAGAGCAAGAGCTGTTCAGCTTCCTGCTTGGAATGAAGCATTAGGTCTTCCAAGGCCTTGGGATCAACAATGGAGCCTTAGACTTCAACAAATTATTGCTTATGAAACTGATCTTTTAGAATTTGAGGATGTTTTTGAGGGATCAAAAGTTCTAAAAAATAAAGTCAGTTCTTTAAAGAAATCATTCTACAACCAAATCAAAGAGATTGATAAGTTAGGTGGATTAGTTGAAGCAATAGAAAACGGTTATATGAAAAGTAAATTAGTTGAATCTCAAACTGTAAGACAAAAATCAATTGAAAGTGGGGAACAACAAGTTGTAGGTGTAAATTGTTATACAGAAGGAGAAGAATCACCACTGACAAATGTCAATGATGGTGGATTCATGAAAGTTGACGAAAAGGCTGAAAAAAAACAGATTGCAGATCTAAAAAAATTCAAGTCTAAAAGAAACGAAAAAAATTTAAAATCTCTTCTTAACGAACTCAAACGAACTGCAACAGAGGGAAGAAACGTTATGGATATTTCAATAAAATGTGCACACGCCGGTGTAACTACTGGTGAATGGTCAGATATAATGAGAGAAGTTTATGGAGAATACAGAGCTCCAACTGGAATTGTATCCTCTCATATTTCTAAACAAAATTCTCACCAAAATGAAATTAAGCTACTTCAAAAAGAAGTAAATGCATTAGCAAAAAAAATTAAAAGACGTCCAAAAATGCTTGTTGGAAAGCCAGGTTTAGATGGTCACTCCAACGGAGCCGAACAAATTGCTGTTAGAGCAAGGGACATTGGTTTAGAAGTTGTATACGAAGGCATCAGGTCAACTCCAGAACAACTTGTTGTTGCCGCCATTGAGGAAGGGGTTCATATCATTGGATTATCCATCTTGTCTGGTTCACATATACATTTGGTAAAAACAATCATTGATTTATTGAAAAAAAATAATTTATCCAAAATACCTGTCATTGTTGGAGGTATTATTCCTCCGGTTGACGAAAAAAAACTTATTTCAATAGGAGTAAAAGCAGTTTTCACTCCGAAAGATTTTAAAATTGAAGATATTATGAAAAGCTTAGTATCAATTATAAGAAAGTCTTATGCCTAAAAAAAAACTCTTGATCTAGTAATTGAACTTACAAAAGATCTTTATAGGTTTGATACCTCTGGGTATATTCCAGTTAAATTTAAAGAGTTAGAGATTGGCTGGGTAAATAAAAAAAATTATAAGATTTTAAATTTTTTAAAAGTAGAAGATGGGGTTATTGATTTAGAAAAGGTTAAAGAAATTTGCAGAAATAAAAATTTTTATGCTGAGCTGAACAAAAAAAATAATTTTGAGTTTTGTCCTGTTTTTAATCAACCCTCTTTTCCGCCAAATATGAAATTTACTCTTAATGAAACCTTTGGATTAAATAAATTATTTGATATAGAAAGAAGTTTCTTAGCTCCTTTTGGTTTCCCTCAATATGGAATTCATGCAAACGGCTGGCATAAAGAAAAATCTGAATATTTTTTTTACTTAGCACTTAGATCAAAAAAAATAAAACATTTTCCAGGACTATATGACAATGTTTTTGCGGGCGGACAACCCTCAGGAATATCAATTCAAAAAAATCTAGAAAAAGAAGCATTTGAAGAAGCCGGCATTAAAATTCAAAAAAAAAAATTAACAACCGGAAACACTGTAAGTTATTGCCATAATCATAAAAATCAAATTCACTCAGGTACTATATTCATTTATGATTACAAAATTGATAAAGATACTTTACTTGAAAATCATGACGGAGAAGTTGAGAACTTTGAAAAGGTTAGTACTTCTGAGTTATATGAAATTTTAGAAAAAAAGTTACTCAAACCAAATTGTATTATACCAATTGCAGATTTTTTTTTAAGAAATATGCGTGATTTTTTTCCTAATAACGGTATTGTAGAATTGGAAAAATTACTTAAAAAAAATGGTACAAGAATTAACTGACTCAATAATTAAATCTGGAGATTTAAATAAAAATGCTGTTATTTTTCTTCATGGTTATGGAGCCAATGCTAACGATTTAATTGGAATTGCTAATATTTGGATTGACAGTTTACCCAATACAATTTTTCTTTCTCCAAACGCGCCCTTCCAATGTGATTTTGCGGAAAATGCTTTTCAATGGTTTGATCTAACATCAATTTCACCTGATAGTATTGGAGATGGCCTTGAAAAGGCAGGACCATATTTAAATAACTATATTGATAAAGTTTCAACAACCTACAAAATAGAAGAAAAAAATATTTTTTTTGTTGGTTTTTCTCAAGGAACAATGATGGCACTCTATCATCTTTGCAAAAGAAAAAAAGAGTGTGCTGGTTTAATAGGATATTCAGGTTTACTTTATGAGAACAAAAACTTTAAATCTGACATTAAATCAAAGTTTCCAATTAAGCTTTACCATGGAAAAAAAGATGAACTTATAAATTATACTTATTCAATTGAAGCTTCAGATAAATTAAAATCTCTAGGGTTTGAAATAGATATTAGTCTTAGTGAAGAACTCGGACATGGTATCGACGATAAAGGGATAGAACTTGGACTAAATTTCATTAAAAAAACATTTAATGTTTAAATTTGTTATAAATGAACAATATATGTATCATAGAGTAAATTATTATGTCTTTAGCACCAAACAGTTGTCCCGCTCTAGTTTTAAATGCTGACTATCAGCCTCTAAGTTATTTTCCTTTATCAACATGGTCTTGGAAAGATGCTTTAAAGGCAGTTTTTTTAAATAGAGTTAATGTTGTATCTGAATACAATCAAATAGTTAGGTCACCATCAATTCAGTTTAAACTACCAAGCGTAGTGTCTTTAAAAGACTATATACCACTACCTGAAAAGGCTGCCTTTACAAGATTTAA
>PATB01000014.1 GCA_002712255.1 Alphaproteobacteria bacterium | reverse complement strand
TCCAGGGATGTAACTCTAAAAATAAAAAATATTAATATTTAGACCTTAATTAGTTTTACATTGCGTTCTTGTTAAAAATAAGTAACTTGTTATATTTGGGCGGATAGCTCAGCTGGGAGAGCAATTGCTCGACACGCAATAGGTCGCAGGTTCGATCCCTGTTCCGCCCACCATTGATTTGATTATGAAAAGAAGAAATTTTATAAAAAAAAATTTTAGAACCGGTCTTGTAGCTGGTATTGCTAGTTCAAGCTTATTTTTTCCAAATATTGTTAAGTCAAAAAAAAAACATACATGGGTTGCTGTTTCTGCATTTGATAAAGCAGGAATACTGGGTAGAGCCTTTTCAAATATTTGTGATGAAATTACCAGAATTTCTAATGGCGATCTAAATATAAGACTATTCCATGCTAATGAATTAGTCAGTGCTTTTGAATCTTTTGATGTTGTTCAAAGCGGAACATGTCAAATGGGTTTTGGTTCTCCTTATTATTGGGCAGGAAAATCTCCTTCGATTTCTCTTTTATCTGGAATTCCCTTTGGTATGAATTATCAGGAAATGAGCTCATGGTTTTACAATGGTGATGGAATAAAGCTAGCCGATGAAATTTATAATCAATTTAATTTAAAATTTTTTCCTGCTGGAAATACAGGAAATCAAATGGGTGGATGGTTTAATAAAAAAATTATTTTACCCTCAGATTTTAAAGGTTTAAAATTCAGGATGCCTGGTCTTGGCGGGGAAGTATTGAAAAGTTTTGGAACCAATGTTGTTCTTCTACCAGGTCCTGATGTAGTGCCAGCAATTTCATCAGGCACAATTGACGGTACGGAATGGATAGGTCCAGCAGCAGATTTAGGAAAAGGACTACATAAAGTTTGTAAGTATTATTATTATCCTGGTTGGCACGAACCTGGAACTTGTCTGGAGGCTTTTATAAATTTAAAATCATGGAATTTATTAAATAATGATTTAAAGAGGTTAGTAGAGGTTTCTTGTATGAAATCTAACTCCTCAATTGCATCCGAGTTTTTTGCAAGAAATAGCTTTGCGATAAAAAAACTTAAAGATGAATATAATGTAAATTTTGTAAAATATCCTAAAGATCTTTTAAAATCTCTCAATGAAAGGTCTGAAGAGGTTGTACATGATTATGCAAATAAAGATAAATTAGGTAAAAAAATACATAACAGTATAATTACTTACAGAAAATTATTTATTTTTTGGTCTAATTATTCGGAAAAAAGTTTTCTTGAGTCTAGAATTTAATTATAACTTATTCGGGAGCCAGGTTACAATTTCAGGAAATTTAAAAAGGACTACAAGTGTTAATATTTGGATAAAGATGTAAGGTATAACCCCATAATAAATATCTGAGGTTTTTATCTCTTTAGGTGCAACACCTCTTAGATAAAATAATGCAAAACCAAAAGGTGGAGTTAGAAAACTGGTCTGCAAATTTATAGCAAACATGATAGCAAGCCAAACAGGGTCATAACCCATAGAGATTAAAGATGGTCCAACAATCGGAACAATTACAAAAACAATCTGAAAAAAATCAAGAAAAAAACCTAGAATAAAAATTGTGAACATTACTATGATCAAAGAATTTATTTTTGCACCTGGTATATCAGTTAAAAAATCTTCTACCATTAAATCTCCACCAAAACCTCTGAATACAAGAGAAAACAATGATGCCCCAAAAAGAATAAAGAAAACCATTGAGTTAATTTTAAGAGTTTCCTTACAAACAGATTTTAAAATTTTCATTGTAATTCCTCGATTTATTGCAATTAATAAAGATCCAAGAGCACCCAACGAAGCAGACTCTGTTGGTGTTGCTATTCCAAAAAGAATTGAACCTAATACCAAAATAATTAAAAGAATTGGTGGTAAAATTGTAAAAAATAAATTTTTAAAGCTTGTTCTTTCTTTTGAATAATTTTTGACTGGAAAGTTGTTTGGTTTAAAAACTGAGCAAAAAAAAATCCAAAATGTATACATAATTACTAGAAGTATCCCTGGTAATATAGCTCCTGCGAACAAATCAACGCTACTTACTGGAGTAGGAGCCAGGTCACCGGTTATTTGTGATGCTTGTTCATTTGCACCTTGAAAAATATCAGCTAGTAAAACTAACACAATTGAAGGGGGTATAATTTGCCCTAAGGTACCACTTGCACAAATTACTCCTGCTGAAATTCTTTTGTTATAATTCCATTTAAGCATTAGTGGTAAACTTAAAATTCCCATAGTTACAACAGTTGCACCAACAATTCCAGTTGACGCAGCCATTAAAACCCCAACAATTAAAATTGAATAGACTAATCCACCTCTAATTTTACCCCACATTTTGGTCATATTTTCGAGAAGAGAAATTGCAATACCTGATTTTTCAAGCATAACACCCATAAATATGAATAACGGCACAGCAATTAGTGTTTCATTAGTAACTAACCCAAAAATTCTGTTTGGAAAAACATTTAAAAGTACTACAGGAAAAAGGTCAGCAAGATATCCTATTGTGCCAACAATTATGGCAGTGCCAGCTAAAGTAAGTGCGACAGGATAACCAGCTAGAAGAAAAAAAGCTAATAAAACAAAAAGGAGAATTGAAAAAAATTCGTGACTTAAAATTTCAGTCATTTTTTTTAAAAAAATTTAAAATTTGTCTAGAAATTTCTAAAAAAAGTAAAAATCCAAGAAAAAAAATGAAAAATTTTAGGATGAATACATTTGGTAATCCACCACTTTCTTTTGAACTTTCATTAAGGTTGAATGATCTTAAAAAATAGTCCCACCCGTTAATTAATAATAAGTAGGTTAATGGAACCCCAAAAATAACAAGGCCAATCAAATTAATTTTTTTTTTTTTTTTTTTACTAAATGATCTATAAAGAAGGTCTATTCTAACGTGTTCATCAGCTTTTAATGTGTAGGATATTCCCAATAAAATAAATATTGCGTGAATCCAAATATATAGATCTTGAAGCCAAATAAATCCAATAGAAAACGCATATCTCAATATTACTGATAGAGATACAAATAAAATCAAAAATAATATTAAAAAAGAACTAATTACTCCAACTTTGTCAGCTATTATATCTAAAATTTTAATAAGACTTTTTTTCATTAGATGATATTAATATATTTTCTATGATTGACAAATTTTTAGAATTAATTATTTTACGATAGTTATGAAAGTTTTAAGATCAATTAAGTCGGCTAAACAACGACATAGAGATTGCAGAGTTGTTAGAAGGAAAGGCAGGCTTTATGTTATAAATAAAACAGATTCTCGATTTAAAGCTAGACAGGGTTAATTTATTTTAGCTATACGCAGATTATTGGTTGATCCAGAAACCCCGATTGGTGCCCCTGCAGTAACAACAACATAATCTCCTTTCTTAACGATCCCTTCCTTTTTTGCAAGATCACAAGCATTCTCTATCATACCAGAAAAACTTTTTGGCTCTAAGGCATGTATGGTATGAACACCCCAGATCAAAGCCAACTGTCTTGCAGTGATTCTATCCGGTGATAAACCTATGATTGGAACTGTTGGTCTTTCTCTTGCAGCTCTTTTAGCAGTTGCTCCTGATCTTGTATAAGTGAAGATAGCTTTAGCAAAAACAGTTTTTACAACTTGAGAAGCTGCAGAGCTTATTGCATCAGAGGTTGTTTCTTCCAATTTAATTTTTTTACTTTCCAAGATTTGTCTATAAGAAATATCACTTTCAACTCCCCTTATGATCCTGTCCATAATTTGAACTGACTCAACAGGAAATTTTCCTGAAGCTGTTTCTGCGGACAACATTAATGAATCAGCTGCATCAAAAACTGCAGTTGCAACATCAGATGCCTCAGCTCTTGTTGGAGAGGGNGCATTAATCATTGAATCAAGCATTTGTGTGGCAACAACTACTGGTTTCCCAAAATCTCTGCATGACTGAACTATTCTTTTTTGAATTATAGGAACCTCTTCAGGTGGCATTTCAACACCTAAGTCCCCTCTTGCTACCATTGCAGCATCACAGTGAGATAAAATTTCATCCATTCTNTTGATAGCTAATGGCTTTTCAAATTTAGCCATTATACCTGTTTGATTTCCTATGTGTTTTTTTAAACTAACTAAATCTTTAGCTTTTTGAACAAATGATAATGCCACATAATCAAGACTTAANTCTAAACAAAACCCTAAATCTTTAATATCTTTTTTTGTGAGTGATGACATTTTAATTAATGTATCTGGTATGTTTACACCTTTCATATTAGAAATCTTTCCACCATTAATTACTTCAGTAGAAATTTTTTCTGAGCTTACGTTTATGATATTGAGCATAATCTTACCGTCATCAATTAGAACTTTGGTGTTCTTTTTTACCGATTTAAATATTTCTGGATGAGGAAGTAGAACTCTTTTTTCATCACCTGGTTCTGGGTTTAAATCAAGATCAAATTTTTGATTATTAATTAAATTAACTGAGGTTTTTTTAAAAATTCCAATTCTTATCTTGGGCCCTTGTAAATCCCCTAAAATTGCAATAGGTCTTCCCAATCTTTTTTCATATTGTCTTATATGAAAAACTTTTTTTCTATGATCACTGTGTGTGCCATGACTAAAATTTAACCTAAAAATATCTGCACCTGCCTGAAATAATGAGTGAATTTTTAAAGGTGATGATGAACTCGGACCAAGAGTTGCAATTATTTTTGTATTTCTTTTTCTTAACATAGGGTAAATTAATATTATTGTAAATTTATAGAATTGTAATTAAAAATATGAATGATGTTTTTACCATAAAGGAATTTGAAAAAAAAAATAGAAAAAAAAATCATGTAATTTTTATTTGTGATCATGCTTCTAATTACATACCAAAAAAATACAATTTACTTGGTCTAAAAAAAAGTGATGCTTTTTCTCATATAGCATACGATATAGGTGCAAAAGATTTTTGTATAGAATTAACCAAACATATTAATCAAAGCTGTTATCTATCAAATTTTTCTAGATTATTAATTGACCCTAATAGACCTGAAAACTCGAAGGAACTAATTTTATCAACCTCTGACAATATTAAAATTCCCAGAAATGAAGAAATTGGATTTAAAGAAAGAAATTATCGATTGAAGACTTTCCATCAAAAATACCATTTTAACCTAAAAAAATTTATTAATGAAAAAAAAAAAAAAATATAATAATGTTTACCTTGTTGCAATTCATTCCTTTACAAAAAAAATTGGAAAAATTCAAAGAGGAATTGAAATAGGACTTTTATGGAACAAAAATATGAATTTGTTAATTCCAATTCAAAAGCAATTAACTAATAACAGTATCTTTTATGGAAGAAATTTTCCGTACTCAGGCTTTCATTTAAATTATACATTAGATAGGCATTCTAAAAATGGTAAGATTGACAATATTTGTATAGAATTCAGAAACGATTTGATTTGTTCAAAAAAAAGAATTAAAAAATATATTGAAATATTTGGTGAGATTTTTTTTAGGTTACTAAAATGAAAGATGAGAAATTAAAAAGATCTTTGGAAGCTGCAACATTTAGAAGACTAGTGTCCCATTTGCAGAATAATACTGACTTACAAAATATTGATTTAATGAATTTGGCTGGTTTTTGTAGAAACTGTCTTTCCAAATGGATGGTTGAAGAAGCTAAAAAAATCAATGTTAATCTTGATTACGAAGAAGTGCGCTCGGATATATATGGAATGGATTATTCTGACTGGAAAAAAAAATATCAAAAGCCGATTAAATAGATGAATGTAATTTTAACTGGTGCAGCTGGGTTTATTGGTTTTCATACCTGCATGGCCTTATTAAAAAAAAAAATAAAAGTTTACGGTATAGATAATTTAAATACTTATTATGATGTTTCCTTAAAAAAAGATAGATTATCAATTTTAAAACAAAATAAAAATTTTCATTTTATAAAAAAAAATATTGAAGACAAAAAAATTAAATCTTTTTTCGTTAAAAAAAAAATTGACTTAATAATAAATTTAGCGGCACAAGCAGGAGTTAGACATTCATTAAAAGATCCATACGTCTATGTGGATTCTAATATATTAGGACANGTAAATATGCTTGAGTTGGCAAAAACTTTAAATGTAAAAAAGTTTATCTATGCAAGTTCGTCATCAGTATATGGTGGTAATAAGAAAATGCCATTTTCAATAAATCAAAAAGTGGATAATCCTATCTCTTTGTACGCTGCAACAAAAAAATCTACAGAGCTTATCGCGGAATGTTATTCACACTTGTTTAATATTAAATGTACTGGCTTAAGATTTTTTACAGTTTATGGTCCCTGGGGAAGACCAGACATGGCTACATTTATCTTTACTAAAAATATATTAGAAAACAGATCAATTGAAATTTTTAACTATGGAAGAATGCAGCGAGATTTTACTTATATTGATGATATAGTTCAAGGGATAATAGGCGCTTTAGAAAATAAGAATAAGTATACTCATAAAATTTATAATTTAGGTAATAGTAACCCTGAAGTACTATTACAATTTGTTGGTTTAATTGAAAAAACTTTGAATCTAAAGGCAAAAAAAAAATTATTGCCTATGCAACCAGGAGATGTTTCAAAAACCTACGCGGACATAACAGAAAGTGAAACGGATTTAAATTTTTCTCCGAAAGTTAAAATTTCTGAGGGAATTCCTAAATTTATTGAGTGGTATAAAAAATATTATAAATTACTGTAGAGTTCTTCAATTTGTTTTTTATAAAGTAAGAAAACTTTTTNTTTTTTTANTTTCATTGTCTGTGTCATCATTCCGTTTTCATATGTAGGTTCGACATCTAAAACAATAAATTTTCTTATTTTTTCTNTTGTATTTAATCTTGAGTTTAGATCCTGAATTATTTTTTTTATGTTAGAATTTTTATAATCATCATTTAATTTGATTAATGCAATAAGAAATGGTTTACCATCTCCGTAAACAATAGCACAACTTACCTCATCAAAACTCAGTAACATGTTTTCTATTTTTTGTGACGATATATTTTCTCCACCAGAAGTTACAATTAATTCTTTTTTTCTGCCTGTTATAATAATTCTTCCTTTATGATCTATTTTTCCTAAATCGCCTGTGTGAAGCCATCCATNNATGATTGTTTTATTTGATAACTTTTTTAACTTCCAATAACCAACCATTAAATTTTCTCCTGAAACTAAAATTTCACCAGAATTAGAAATTTTAACTTTTACATTTTTTACAGGTCTGCCAACTGTGTAGGGATTATTGTCTTCTTTTCTATTACAACTTATCAATGGCGATGCTTCAGTTTGACCATAACCTTGTAATAACGAAATACCCAATTTGTTATAAAAAATACCTACACAAGGATTTAGCGCTGCACCTCCAGAAATCAAAACTTTAATTTTTCCTCCAAAGATTTGCAAAACTTTTTTTCTTAAAACAAACTTTAAAAAAATAATGACTAATAGTTTATCAAAAATTCTCATTTCTTTTTTTAAATTGCTCTCAATGAACATAAAGCTTTTTTTTATTAGGTATGAAATTAAAAAATTTGATTTTTTGATTTGTGATCTAATTTTTTTAAAAATATTTTCATATAATCTTGGAACTGCAGAGAGAATTGTGGGCTTTACTTCTTTAATTTCGGTTAATAATTTATCAGTAGAGCTACAAAAATAAATTTTTGCACCAATTAAAATTGGAAAATATAAACCAGCCATTCTCTCATATGAATGTGACAAGGGTAAAAAAGAAAAAAATCTCTCATTTTCTAAATTAAAATCACTAACTAGTTCAGCTGCTCCATATAAATTATGTATTATTGATTTATGAGTTAGCATCACACCTTTTGGGTTACCTGTTGTTCCAGATGTGTAAATGATTGATGAAATATCTTCTTTATTTACATTAACTTTCTTCACATGATTTAATTTTTTTAAAATAATATCTGAATAGTTTACAAAATTTTTTGAAAATTCTATTAATATAATTTTTGATTTTAGTTTACCCAGAAATTCTTTATTTTTTTTATAAATATTTTCGTTCTCAAGAATTATCAGTTTAGGTTCACAATCTTTAATAATATATTCGTTATCAGCTGCATTATTAGTAACAAAACTTGGGACTGTGATTCCTCCCATCATCATTGTTGCTAAATCAAACTCTACCCATTCAATTCTATTGCTTGATAAAAGAAAAATCCTATCACCTTTTTTTATTTTTTTTTTTTGAAAAAAATTAATAATTTTTTTTATTCTTTTTGATGATTCTAAAAAAGTAAAAGATTTCCAAAAGTTATTTTTTTTAAAAAATACTTTTTTATGAGGATTATTTTTTAGATGATAGTTAAAAATATCAAATAAATTGTTACTTAAATTTAAAATACTTGAAATTTGATTTTTTTTATTCATTTACTTTATTAACCCTTTTTTATAATTTTGAATAATGACTTTACCTATCTGGAACCTTAATCAATTTTACGAAAGTATTGAAGATAATCAAATTAATAAAGATTTTAAAAATCTTTCAACAAAGTCGAAAAACTTTCAAAAAAAATACAGAGGAAAGCTAAATACATTAGATAGCAATTCTCTTATAAATTCATTAAAAGAATATGAAAAAATTGAAGAAATCATTCAAAAACTACAAAGTTTTGCATACTTAAATTATTGCACTGACCAACTAGTTGACAAAATTAAAAAGTTTTATCAAGAGGTTGAAGAAAAAGTATCAAATATTGAAAAGAATTTAATTTTTTATGGAATAGAACTTAATAAATTGTCTACCAAAAAGTTAGGAACTTTTAAGAATTCTAAATACGTAAATTGGATTCAAAATCATAGAAAGTTCAAAAAATTTCAAAAGTCAGAGGAAAATGAAAAACTTTTAATGGAAAAGTCGATTACGAGTACTTCTGCGTGGATTAAATTTTTTGATCAGTCTATGACGAGATTAAAGTTTAAATTTAATGGAAAATATCTTACAGAAACCGAGATTCTGAATTTATTAAGTTCAAGTGATGGCAAGATTAGAAAAAAAGCTGCTGAGATTTTTGGTGAAACTTTAAAAGAAAATATTTTTAATTTTTCATTTGTAATGAATATTATTTCAAAAGATCTTGATATTGATAAAAATATTAGGGGATTTGAGTTTTCTGAATCTTCAAGACATCTATCGAATCAAATAGAAAAATCTGACGTGGACTCATTAGTTCAAACTGCAACAAACAATTATTCTGAAATTAGTCATCGCTATTATAAATACAAGGCAAAATTTTTTGGGAATAAAAAGTTAAACTATTGGGATAGAAATGCTCCCTACCCAAACCAAAGGGAAGTAAAAATAAGTTGGAATGAGGCTAAAGATATTGTTGTTAATGCATATAGTGAATTTGACAAAAGATTTGGAAGAATTGCAAATCTTTTCTTCGAAAATTCCTGGATTCACGCGCAAGTTAAAAAAGGAAAGACGTCTGGAGCATTTTCACATCCAACTGTACCAAATTGTCACCCCTGCATTTTATTGAATTATCAAGGGAAAATAAGAGATGTAATGACACTAGCTCATGAAATTGGTCATGGTATACATCAGTATCTTGCAAACAAAAATGGTATTCTTTTAGCAAATACGCCTTTAACTCTTGCAGAAACAGCAAGTGTTTTTGGAGAGATGTTAACGTTTAAATCTTTACTAAAGAAGTCAAAAAATAAGGATCAAAAAATTTCTTTGTTACGATCTAAAATAGAAGACATGTTAAATACTGTTTTTAGGCAAGTAGCTTTTTTTAAATTTGAAAGGGGAGTTCATTCTCAAAGATCTAAAGGAGAATTAAGCGAAGAAGAGATATGTAAAATTTGGATGGATACTCAAAAAGAGTCTCTAGGTACAGCAATTAAATTTAGTGATAACTATAAATATTTCTGGGCATATATTCCACATTTCATTCATTCACCTTTTTATGTTTATGCATACGCATTTGGAGATTGTTTAGTTAATTCTTTATACAAAAAATATGAAGATGGAGAGAGTAATTTTATAGAAAAATATTACAAACTTTTAGAGGCAGGTGGGTCAGTTCACTACCAAAATCATTTAAGTGAATTTCAACTTAACGCTAAAAGACAAGATTTTTGGCAACTAGGAATGAATTTAATTAAAAATTTGATGGATGATTTAGAAAAATTAAGTTAGATTGGCTGCTATGAAATTAGTCGTACCCACAGAAATTATTGAAAATGAACACAGAGTAGGCATCACACCTGACTGTGTTGGATCCCTCATTAAAATGGGATTTAAAGTTTTTGTTCAATCTAATGCAGGAATGCACTCGTCATACTCTGATGAGGACTATAAAAAATCTGGTGCAAAAATATCAAGTAAACTTAGTGAACTCTATACTAAGGCAGATGTAATTGTAAAAATTCAAAGACCTGTGAAAAACAAAAAAATTAATGAGTTTTCTTATTTAAAAAACACTAATATTTTGACTCTATTGTACGAACAAAAGTTTAAGACAGAATTTAATTTCTTGAAAAAACTTAATGTTAATGTTTTTGCTTTAGAGAGAATGCCCAGAATATCAAGAGCACAAAGTATGGATGTTTTGTCATCTCAAAGTAACCTTTCAGGATATAAAGCTGTTATTGATTCAGCATCAATCTTTAATAAAGCTTTTCCATTGATGATGACATCAGCTGGCACTGTTGCTCCGGCGAAAGTTTTAGTTATTGGAGCTGGTGTTGCTGGATTGCAGGCTATTGCAACTGCAAAACGTTTAGGGGCAGTGGTCTCATCTTTTGATGTAAGATCTTCAACAAAAGAGCAAGTTGAAAGCTTAGGAGCTAAATTTATTGAGGTCAAAGGTAAGGATTCTGGTGAAACGTCTGGTGGGTATGCAAAAGAGATGTCAAAATCTTATAAAAAAAAACAAGGAGTTTTACTTGCAGAGAACCTGAAGAAGACAGATATTGTGATAACAACAGCATTGATTCCTGGAAAGCCATCACCTAAGATTATAACTAAGAAGATGGTTGATGAAATGAAAATTGGAAGTGTTATTATGGATTTAGCATCAGAATTTGGAGGTAATTGTGAACTTACCAAGCATGGAGAAATAGTTAGTTACAAATCGAAAAAGATTATTGGCCCGATAAATCTTCCATCTTCAGTTGCTCAAGATTCATCAAGATTGTTTTCAAAAAATGTTTTAAACTTTCTTATGAATTCCTGTATTGACGGAAAATTTAAAAATTTTAATTGGGAAGATGAAGTTGTTAAAGAAACATGCATAATAAATAATCTGAAAAAAAAGGAAAAAAAATAGTTATGGAAAATATTGATCCAATCATAAATTTGATAATGATATTCGTTTTGGCTTGCATCATCGGTTATTATGTTATTTGGGGTGTTACATCTGCTTTACACTCACCTCTGATGGCTGTCACAAACGCAATATCAAGTGTTATAATTGTAGGAGCTCTAATAGCAGCTGGACCTGAGGAACTTAATTTTTCGTCCATCATGGGTTTTTTTGCTATAATTTTGGCCTCTGTTAATATTTTCGGTGGTTTTGTAGTCTCTCACAGAATGCTTTCAATGTTTAAAAAGAAAGATAAAAAGGAAAGTAAGTAATGAGTGAGAATCTAACAGCTATTAGTTATTTGATTTCAGGTATATTTTTTATCTTAGCTCTCAAAGGTTTGTCTCATCCAGAGTCAGCTAGAAATGGAAATATTATGGGGATAATCGGGATGATTATTGCCGTTATAACTACTCTTTTTAACCCTAACGTCTTATCTTATGAGATGATAATTTTGGGAATTTTAATTGGAGGAGCTATTGGAACATATATAGCTTTAAAAATTGAAATGACAGCTTTGCCTCAGTTGGTTGCAGCATTTCATTCCTTGGTTGGTTTAGCTGCCGTATTTGTTGCCACTAGTGCTTTTTATGCGCCAGAGAGCTATGGAATTGTTGCTGATAATGGAAAAATTTTTGCTTCAAGTCTTGTTGAAATGTCCATTGGTGTTGCAATTGGTGCAATTACATTTACCGGATCAATTATTGCTTTTTTAAAGCTTCAAGGTCTAGTAAGTGGAGCACCAACTACTTTTTTTGGTCAACATTTACTTAATCTTTTGATTTTCATATCCTTAGTTGTCTTAACTGTAATGTTCACTATTGACTCTTCAACTAATACATTCTGGATAATTGTAGGTTTATCATTATTACTTGGTATTTTGTTAATAATACCAATAGGTGGAGCAGATATGCCGGTAGTTGTCTCCATGTTAAATTCGTATTCAGGTTGGGCGGCTGCAGGAATAGGATTTACATTGTCTAATCACCTACTAATTATTGTAGGATCCTTAGTTGGTGCCTCAGGTGCCATACTCAGTTACATTATGTGCAAAGGAATGAATAGGTCTTTTGTTAGTGTTATCTTAGGAGGTTTTGGCGTAGAAGAGGGTACAACCGTTGATAAGAATCAAGGTAAAACTGTTAAAACAGGCAGCCCAGAGGATGCAGCATTCATAATGTCAAACGCAAGTAGTGTAATAATTGTTCCAGGTTACGGTATGGCGGTAGCACAAGCTCAGCATGCATTAAGAGAAATGTGTGACATGTTAAAAAAAAATGGAGTAACTGTGAAATATGCAATTCATCCAGTTGCTGGAAGAATGCCAGGACACATGAATGTTTTACTAGCCGAAGCAAACGTACCTTATGACGAAGTTTTTGAACTAGATGAAATTAACAGTGAATTTTCTAATACGGATGCTGCATTTGTGATTGGAGCTAATGATATAACCAATCCAGCAGCCAAAACAGATAAAAGTAGTCCTATTTATGGAATGCCAATACTTGACGTTGAAAACTCTGGTACAGTTTTATTCGTAAAAAGATCGATGGCCTCTGGATACGCTGGTGTTGATAATGAACTATTTTTTAGAGATAATACTATGATGTTATTTTCTGATGCTAAAAAAATGGTGGAGAATATTGTAAAAAGTCTAGACTAATTAATTTTGATAAAAATTTAATTAAGATACTAAAAATTAAGTTTTACAAAAAAATCAATACCCTTGAATCTCAAGTTTTTTTCTTAGCATTTTTTTGCATCTTCTTGTAGATTCATTCAATAATCTGGCTTTTTTTTCTGAGGGTTTCTCGTAAGCTCTTCTTTGCTTCATTTCCTTGAAAACACCCTCTCTTTGAAGCTTTTTTTTCATCGCTCTCATGGCCTTCTCAAGGTTATTATCTCTTACTTGAACTCTTATAATTTTAAAACTCCTTAATTATGAAGTTTATTTATATAAAAAATTATAATAATGTAAACTTTTTTATAAAATAATTAAAAAATATGAAAATTAATAAAGATAAACTTGTTTTACAACTACTGAAAAATATAACAGAGTACTCTAATTTAGATGATGCATTACTTAATTCGCTTTCACAGTTGAAAATTAATGAGGATAAATACTATGAAATTAAGCAAGAATTGTTTCCTAAAGGACTTTCTTCTTTAATGAATGAATTAAATTTAATAATAAATGCAAAACTATCTAAAGAAAAAAAACCAACAAGATTCAAAAATTTTAAAGTAAACGAAAAAATTAAGTATTTTGTAATTAGACGTTTATTAATTTTTCAAAATCTTGTTAACAAAAAAAAGTTTTTTAAAAGAATTTTAAAACCTAACTCCATTTTAGGTTCTAACAAAATTTTATTCAAAATAGCTGACGAAATTTGGTTTTTATCTGGGGATAAATCTACTGATTATAATTACTATACAAAGAGGATTATTTTGATGAAAGTTTATGCAATAACATTTTCATTTTTTGTCTTTGATAACACAAAAAATTTAGAGAAAACAAAAAAATTTCTTGATAAAGAAATTAGCGTTGTATTAAAGTTTGGAAATTTTAAAAATAAAATTAAAAACACTATTAAATTTTAACAATATAATGTCCCATTTTTCTTTCATCTTTGATTTCTTTTTTAAAATAGTCATAAAATTTAAAATTTTCCTCAAATTCATTTTTTTTTAAAAATTCACTTCCAATCACGTTAACCATTTTACAAGAACTAATTGGCTTTGGACTTTTAGGCAGTTCAAAGAAAATTGTGTTTATTAAATTGTGAAATTGACTTATTTCACAATAATCCATTGTCCAATGACCAGAGTTATGTGGACGAGGGGCTAATTCGTTAATTAAAACAGATTTATCTTTCATCACAAACATTTCAACTGCTAGAATACCATTTAAATTAATTTTATTTGCTACTTCAATGGCTATTTCAGTTGCTTTTTTTGAAATATAATTATCAATATTTGCTGGATAAATTGTCTCTCTTAGGATTGAATCTCTATGAATATTTTCTACAACAGGATAAGATATTATTTTTTCATTTTTTCTACACACAATTACAGATATTTCTTTGTCAAAGTCTAAAATTTCCTCCAAAATAAAATTTTTAAGTTTTAGACCCTTGAGCTTATCTATTTTACCATCCCTAATTTTATACTGTCCTTTGCCATCATAACCAAATTCTGAAGTTTTTAAAATTCCGTTGTTATTTATTATTTTAAGATTTTTTTTAAGATCTTCAAAACTATCAATATTAAAAAACTTAGCGGTTTTTATATTATTTAGGGAATTTAAAAATTTTTTTTCTTTTAATCTGTTTTGACAAATTTTAATTACTCCAGGATTAGGAAAAAGTTTTTTTTTTGATGCAATTTTTTCCAATATTTTTAAAGGAATATTTTCAGTCTCTATAGTAAAAAAGTTAGCTGAATTAATGAAATTGTTCAAAATATCAAAATTATTAAATTTTCCAACAAAAAATTGATCACAAAAGTTTCTTGCACTAAATTCTTCACTCTCAGATAGGACGGAAGTTTTTATTCCTAATTTTTTTGCTGCTTGGCAAATAAACATACCTAATTGCCCTCCACCAATAATACCTAAACTATTCATTTTGGAGTTTTCTTAACTGATTTAGTTAATTTTGATCTGTATAATTTAAGTTTGTTTAATATTTCTGGGTACTTATTTGCTAGTATTGCAATTGCTGCTAGGGATGCATTAGTAGCACCCGCATTTCCTATTGCTAATGTAGGTAAAGGAATTCCTGCCGGCATTTGTACAATTGACAAAAGGCTGTCAATCCCTTTCATTGATTTTGACTCTATTGGTACACCTAGCACTGGTGTTGTTGTAAGTGATGCTATCATACCTGGTAGATGAGCAGCACCACCAGCTCCAGCAATAACAACTTCAATTCCTCGATTTTGAATATTTGTTGCATATTCATAAAGCCGCTCTGGCGTTCTATGTGCTGAGACAATCTTTTTTTCATAACCTATTTTAAAAACTTTTAAAATTTCTTCGCAGTCTATTAAAGTTTTCCAGTCAGATTGACTACCCATTACGATTGAAACAAGAATTTTTTTTTTCATTTTAAATTAATTATAGATAAAAACAAAAAAACATATTAACATAAAATTATGGATAGGATTGAATTAAAAGAAAAAAAAATTAAGTCTCTTGTTCTTAAACATGAAAAATTTGAAAATTTACTGGAAAAAGCCTCTAGAAGTAGAAGCACAGATAACTTAACAATAACAAGTCTTAAGAAAAAGAAGCTTAAAATTAGAGACGAAATTCTTAGGCTTACTGCTTAATAATTTCGTTATTATTGTACTTGTCTATAATTTTTTGGAGTTCCTCCCTTGTACATAAACCAAGTTCCTGAGGATTCTGGGCTCTAATAGCTTGTATGTTCCAGTATGTCCTATCTCTTATTGACTGAACCGTCTTTTTCGTTGTTCCAATTATTTTACATATTTTTGAATCTGGTAAATTTGGAAAATGTTTTATTAACCAATAAATTCCGTTTGGTTTATCAGCTCTTTTTGATAATGGTGTGTATTTAGCACCTTTCGTTTTAGTTTGAGGCATCGGTATGTCTGAATCTTTGATTTTAAGGTCAAGTTTATCATTTTTTTCACATTTTTGTATTTCCTGAGATGTTAGTTCGCCATTTTCAAGTGGGTTTCTTGCTAATATTCCACCAGAAACCTCTCCATCTGCAATAGCCTGAACCTCCAAAATGTGTAACCCAACAAAATTTGAAATTTGCTTAAATGAAAGAGAGGTATTCTCGATTAACCAACTTGCTGTTGCTTTGGGCATAAGAGGTTTTCTCATAAGTCTATCCTATGGGTTGAGTATAATTTTTCCAATGTGTTTACCTTCATCTATTCTGTGGTGTGCTTGAACTACATCTTCAAATTTAAAAATTGAATCAATATAGCATTTAATTTTTCTTTTAATAAGTAAAGGAAAAACAAATTTTTCAAGCTCCTTTAAAACTTGTCCCTTGAATCTATTATCTCTAATTCTAAGTGTTGATCCTGTTATCTGCAACCTTTTTAACATTATCTTCATTAAGTTTAATTCAGTAATTGATCCTTTTAAAAAACCAATATTAACCAAAGTACCCTCTGTATCAAGTAAATTTATGTTTTTAGAGATATAATCTCCTCCAACATAATCTAAAATTAAATTGATGTTTCTGGCATCAGATTTTTTAATTACTTCAAAAAAATCATCTTTTTTATAATTTATAACTTTATCTACTCCTAATTGCTCACAAAATTTAACTTTTTCTTCGTTTCCAACAGTTGTTATCACATATGAGTTAAATATTTTAGAAATTTGTATGGCTGCTAAGCCAATACCACTTGTACCTCCATGAATTAAAATTTTCTGATTTTTACTTATGCCACCTCTTTGCACGATATTAGACCAAGCAGTAAAAAAACATTCGGGTATACATGCTGCTTCATTAAATGAAAGATCACCTGGAATTTTAAAGGTTGATTCTTGCTCAGCTATACAATATTCAGCATAACCACCTCCATTAACTAATGCAGCAACTCTGTCTTTAATAAGGAAGTTATTAACATTTTTTCCTTTCTTCTCAACATATCCCGATACTTCTAAACCTAAAATAGGAGAGTGGTCACTGGGTGGGGGATAATTACCTTCTCTTTGAATAATATCTGGTCTGTTAACTCCAGCAGCAACTACTTTAATGAGAATTTGATTTTCATTGAGTTGAGGAAATTTAACATCAACGACCTTAAGCACATCAGGTGGTCCTGGTTGATCATAAGTGATCGCTCTCATAAAATTACAAATCTATTTTTTGAAATTCAGGTTTTGAAATCTTTTATTAAACTTTGCAACCTGTCCATCAGAATCCATTAACTTAGAAGCTTCACCTGTCCAAGCAGGATGAGAAATTGGATCAATATCTAATTTTAAAATATCACCTTGTTTACCATAAGTGGATTTAGTTTCAAAACTACTACCATCGGTAAGCTGAACTTTTATTGTATGATAGTCTGGATGTATATCTTTTTTCATAAATCTTGACTGAATTTATATAACCATTAAATTAAAAATGCAAGTATTTAACTCTCAATTTTTAGAATGGATAATTTCAAAGAAATAGCTAACAAAACCTTAAATGCAATTTTTGACATGATCGAAAAAAATTATGCTCATTTGGATGTCGATTTTGAACAAGAAAATTTAAGAATTGAAAAAGATGACAAAGTTTTTATTTTGAGCGTTCATAATCCTTCTTTACAAATTTGGCTTTCTTCCCCGCTTAGTGGTGCTCATCATTTTGAGTTTGTTAGTGATAAAAATAATTGGACTGGTACAAGAGACAGAAAATTACAATTAACTGAAATGCTTAAAAATGAATTGGACTCTTTGAAGTGAGTGAAAAACTTTTAAAGCTATTTAAGGTAGACAATTATTTTAGATTATTTGTAATATTTGTTGTTTTTGGGATCACTGGTTCACTTTCAGTAGTTTTGGGAAAATATATTCTTATGGGTATTTTTTCAGCAGAGATTGCAAACAATCAGTTTTATTGGTTAATAAGAATTTTATTGATCTTCCCACTGTATCAAATTCTGTTAATTATTGTGGGTACTTTATTCGGAGAATTCAAATATTTTTGGGCAATTGAAAAAAAAATTCTTATGCGATTGAAAATTTTAAAATCACCTCCCAGTTAGTTTTATTTCTATTCTTCTATTTTTTCTGTAAGCATCTTCATTTTCCTCATTAATAAGAGGCGAATGCTCACCAAAACCTGCTGCAACTAATCTGTTAGGTGAGATTCCATTTTCAACCAGTAATTTGACAATATTAATGGCCCTAGAACTAGAAAGATGCCAATTTGAATT
Source organism: Alphaproteobacteria bacterium (assembly GCA_002712255.1). Lineage (GTDB taxonomy): Bacteria > Pseudomonadota > Alphaproteobacteria > Methylaequorales > Methylaequoraceae > MED-G10. The sequence continues at coordinate 3,831 of PATB01000014.1, read as the reverse complement.
AAATTTTTCGTTGTATATCGGTACTTTATCTGTATGTCCATCAATTCTTAGTACCCAATCAATTTTACTCGGAATTTTTTCGGATATTTCTTTTAAGCTTTTCGCTATTTCTGATAGTTTTTTTACCCCTTCGACTTGAATAATATCAGAACCAGATTCAAAAAAAATTTCTGAAGGAAAAATGAATCTATCTCCTTGAACTTTAATATCTTTTCTATCACCCAAGGCCTTCTTTATTTTTTTAAAAAAAATAGATTGATATTCACTTAGTTCTTGTAATTTACCTGCAAGAGCTTGGTTTAATTTTTTTCCTAAATTTTCAATTTTTACTTTATTTTTTTTGTCTTGCTCTTCTGCAGAAACCAATAACTTCGATAACTCTTCCAATCTCTTATTCAATTTTTCCACATTTCTATTAAGTTCAAAAATTTCCAGATCATTTTTTTTCTTTAACTCACTCAAATTACTTAAATTTTCATTTTGTTTTTGAATTTTACCAAGTAAATTACTCCTTTCATCAATAATTTGGTTTAATTCTTTATCTTTTATTTTTAAGTTGTATTTACTTTTAGATAGATCCTCAGACAGATTATTTTTTTGTTGATCAAGATCTTTATATTGAAGTGTTAATTTAGCGAACTTTTTTTCAATTTTTTTTTTTTCGATATTTAAAAGGTTTAGTTGATTTGCAAGATTTGTAATTTGAATATCTAAACTTGAAATTTCTCCTCTTTTAATTTCTAGTTGGTCATTAAAGTATATTTGGGTTACGGTTGAAATTAGGACTGTAAAGATTGTAACGATTAGCAGAGTTCCTAATACATCTACAAAACCTGGCCATATATTTATTTCATATAAATTTTTTCTCGAGGTTCTCACTGTTTCTTACTAATATTTGCAATTGTTTTTGATAAAACCTTGATTTCATCTTTAATTTCTTTATTTAAAGCAATATTTTCCGATAAAAAATTATTAATATCATAGAGTGATTTTGAGATTGATTCTTGATAATCATTTTGTTTATCTATCACTGAAGTTGATTTCTTTAAATTTTCTGTTGTAACCTCTATCAATGATTCTATGTAAGCAGGACCTAGGTTTTTTCTATCATCTTCATCCATATTCATTAAAGTAAATTTTGTATGCTTAGATAACCTTTCTTCAACTTCATTATAAAAACGATTTTGTGCTTGACCAGATTGGAGGTCTAAAAAGCCTAGAATTAATGATCCACCTAAACCAAATAAAGACGAGCTAAAAGCTGTCCCCATACCACTTAAAGGTTCTTCGAGTCCTTGTTTGAGTACTTTGAATAACTTCTGCGTATCCTCAGAAAAATTTAAGCTATTAACAGTTATTCCAACAGAATTTATAGTTTCGAGAAGTCCCCAAAATGTTCCTAAAAGTCCTAAAAAAACAGTTAAACCAATTAAGTATCTAGAAATTTCTCTAGATTCAATTAATCTTCCGTCCAGACTTTCCATGATTGATTTCATTGCCGTTTGAGAGAAAATAAACTTTCCAGAATGTTCTTTTACAAACGTATCAAGGTACTTAAGCAAGCTTGGTGATTTTACACTTAGTTTTGATGGTTGTTTTGAGTTAATTAGTTTATTTAACCAATTAAATTCATTTTTTAGTAAAAATGTTTGTCTAAGTATATAAATAATACCAACGGTTATGACGAAGACAATTATAGAGTTCAGGGTTTGGTTTGTTAAATAAAAGTTTTTTAATTTTTCAAAATGTAGGTATAAAATCGACGAGATTAAAACTAAAAATAAAATTATCCTTAAAATGTATTTTCCAATAATCCTCATTATAATCCTATGAAGTTTAAGACTACCTCATTTTGCCAGTTTTTAGAATCATTTCCTTCATTAAATTTGATTCCAATTCTATTATGAGAGATTCCCTGATTTATTAAAAAAGTCCTAACATGAAGTAATCTTGACTTTTGTTTTTGTTTTAATTTTGATTTTTGTGAATTATTTTTTGGTAAAGATGCAACTATTTCAACTCTAATTTGTTTATCTTTAATTGCTTTAACATATTCTTTTACATTTTTTTTATGTTTAAAGCCTAGTTCAATCTCATTTTCATTAAATATAATAACTTCACTTGTCTTTGTTACTTGTTGCTCTTTTAATTCAACAATCGATGTTGGTGCATTTAAAGCTGATAACAAATTTGTATTTTTTGTGTTTTGTTCACCGTTACTTTCATCAGATAAAGATTTTTTTTGTAACTTCTTTTTAAAATCATCTGAATTATCATCATTCTCTGTTATTTTTTTTTTATTAATGAAAGATTTTTTTATTATATTTTCATCGTAGAACAGTTTAGTTCTATCTTCTTTTTCTTCTTTTTTTTCACTAGTATCTTTAAAATAAGAGTATTTTCTTTTTCTAATTTCCTCTTCTCTTTGTCTGGCTAATTCATTTCTTATAAGTTTATCCTCAATGTTCCTTTTAATTTTACTTACATCTTCTCTTATTTCTGATATTGAATCAGAATTTTTTTTTGTATCTTTTGTATTTGTTTTTAAATCTGCCTTATTGATAACTGTAATTTGTGTCAATTTATCATTACCTCCGTCTGATTCTTTAACTTTATTTTTTAAATCCTCAATATTAGCCTTAATTTCATCAATTTGTTCTTTATTTTCCAATTGCTTTTGCAAGATAATTTCTTTTTTTTCTAAAATTTTTTGTTTTTCCTCTATTTCCTTCAACAACTTAATTCTCTCTCTTTCATTTTCTAAATTTTTTTCTTTTTGAGCAATTCTCATTAATTTTTTTTGCTTTTCAATCTCTTTTTGTTTCTTTTTTAATTCTTCTCGAACTCTTTTTTCATTAGCAATTCTTTGTTTTTCTTTAATTTTTTTTTCTTGTTCCTTTTTTCTTTCTAAAGCTTTCCTATCTCTTCTTTCTTTTTTAATTCGCTCTTGCTCAGCTATTTTTTGTAATTTCAATTTTTTTTCTAATTCTTTTTGTTTCTTTTTGAGTTCTTCTCTTATTTGTTTTTCTTCAACAAGTTTTTGTTTCTCATTTATTCTTTTTTGTTCTTCAGCTTTCTTTTCTAAAAGTTTCCTCTCTCTTCTTTCTTTTTTTAATTTTTCTTGTTCAGCTATTTTCTTTTTTTTTATCTCGATTTTCTTTTTTTCTTGTTCTTGCCTTTCCCTAATTTCGTTAGCAATTCTTTGTTTTTCTTGAATTTTTCTTTTTTCTTCTTCACTAAATTTTTTTATTGATTCTAATCTTTTTTCTTCTTCAAGCTTTTTCTTTGCTTTTTCTATCTCATTTCTTTGCCTTTTCTTTTCAGCTTTTCTTAATTCTTCTAATTTTTTTTTTCTTTTTTTGTTCAGCAGCAGCTTCTTCTTTTAATCTTTTTTCTTCTTCTTTTTCGGCTTTTTCTAATTCCTTTTTCTGACGCTTTTCTTCTTTAATTCGTGCAGCTTTTTCTTTTTTTAATCTTTTTTCTTCCTCCTTTTTTGCCTTTTCTAATTCTTTTTTCTGACGTTTTTCTTCTTTAATACGGGCAGCCTTCTCTTCTTTTAATCTTTTTTCTTCCTCCTTTTTTGCCTTTTCTAATTCCTTTTTCTGACGTTTTTCTTCTTTAATACGAGCAGCCTTCTCTTCATTTAATCTTTTTTCTTCCTCCTTTTTTGCTTTTTCTAATTCTTTTTTCTGACGTTTTTCCTCTTTAAGGCGGGCAGCCTTCTCTTCTTTTAATCTTTTTTCTTCCTCTTTTTTTGCCTTTTCTAATTCTTTTTTCTGACGTTTTTCTTCTTTAATACGGGCAGCCTTCTCTTCTTTTAATCTTTTTTCT
>PATB01000013.1 GCA_002712255.1 Alphaproteobacteria bacterium | reverse complement strand
GTCTTCATTGGATTTGAATGATGAGGTAATCATCCCAGCACCTTACTGGGTTTCCTATCCCGACATTGTAAGTCTATGTGGTGGAAAACCTATTATAGTCGATACGCAAATAGAAAATGATTTTAAGATCACACCGAATGAATTAGAAAAAAAAATTACTAAAAATACTAAATGGTTTATTATTAATTCCCCAGGAAACCCGACAGGAACAGTTTATAATGAACAAGATTTAAAAGAATTATCTGAGGTGCTAATTAAATTTCCAGATGTAAATATTCTCTCTGATGATATTTACGAACATATTATCTACAATTCTGAAAAATTTTATAATATCATTAATGTTAATCCATCTCTAAAAAAAAGAACCTTTATTGTAAATGGAGTTTCTAAGGTTTTTTCAATGACTGGCTGGAGAATTGGTTATGGAGCAGGTGATAATAATATTGTTAAGTCAATTGCTAAAATTCAATCACAAAGTACTACAAATCCATGTTCAATTAGTCAAATGGCAGCAAAACATGCTCTTGAAAAAGATAAAAAATTTTTGAATGAATGGATAGAGAAATTTAAAAAACGAAAGATATTTCTGCTAGACTTTTTTGAGTCTATTAATGGCCTAAAGCCTTTTGTCCCAAAAGGTGCGTTTTATTTGTATGTATCATGCAAGGGTTTTATTGGTAAAAAAGATAAAAATAACTTGGTTATATCTAATGATTTAGATTTTGCAGAATACTTGTTAAATAATGCAAAAGTGGCGGTTGTGCCAGGAATAGCTTTTGGGAAATCACCTTATTTTAGAATTTCATATGCAACATCGTTTGACGAGTTGAAAGAAGCTTGTGAAAGGATTGAATCTGCTTTGAGAAAATTTGATTTTTAATGAAAATTTTGATTTATGGAGTTGGTGGAGTAGGAGGATTTATAGGATCTTTTCTTGAAAAAACAGAATATAAAATTTCATATATTGCTAGAGGAAAAAGGTACGAATCATTAAAGAAAAAAGGTTTGATTTTAAATAGTCAGATAGAAAATTTAAAATTTACCAACCTTAATTTGATAAGTAAATTAAAAGAGGGCGATCATTTTGATATTATTATAGTTACAGTAAAGTTATATGACTTTGATGATGTTTTAGATGAAATAAATAAAAAAATTAAAGGTGATTTTATAATTCTACCATTCCAAAATGGAATTTATGCTGAGGAGAAAATAAAAAAAAAATTAGGTCCAGAAAATACATACGGCGCTGTAGCTCAAATTTCCGCTCATGTAGACAAAAATCAATCAGTTCAACATGTAGGAAAATTAGCGACCTTTTTTGTAGGAAGTTATGATGGAAATAAAAATGTTATATTAGAGAGTTTTTGTGAACAAGTACAAAAACATAAACTTTCAATTATCTATAAAAATAATATCAAAGAAAAGATCTGGGAAAAGTTTATATTTTTAACAGCTTATAGTGGCATGACTACCCTTACAGAAAAAACTATAGGACAAATCTTCAATGATAAAAATTTAAAAAAAAAGTTTATAAGCGCAATGAATGAAGCTTACTTATTGTCTAAAAAATTTAAAGTTGAGTTTAAAAAAGATCCTTTGGATTTCTGGATAGAAAAAATAAAAAAAATGCCGTATGAAATGACGTCATCTATGTTTCATGATTTTAAAGCTAAAAAAAAACTTGAGTTAGATTGGTTATCAGGGTTGATTATTAATTTTGGCGAATCAATGAACATGGATTTTGAGATAAATAGAGAGATAGTTAATGGAATAAAAGTTAAATAATTTTTTTAAAATTTAGAAAACTTTCTGCCTCAATAGCACTCATACAACCCATACCTGCAGCAGTTACAGCTTGTCTATATATTTTATCGGTAACGTCTCCGGCAGCAAAAATACCATCAATATTGGTTTTTGTAGAATCAGGTGCAGTTATAATATAACCTTCATTATCCATTTTAAGTTTGGTTTTAAACAAATCCGTTGCTGGCGCGTGTCCAATTGCCACAAAAAAACCATCAATGGCAAGTTCTCTTTTGCTTTTATTCTTATTATTAAAAATTTCAACACCAGAAATACACCTTTTTTTTTTATCTCCAATTACTTTTTCAACTTCCTGGTTCCATAAAATTTCAATATTTTTTTTCTTCAACAATCTTTCTTGCAAAATTTTTTCTGCTCTAAATTTATCTCTTCTGTGAATGACAAAAACTTTTTGACACAAATTAGATAAAAATAATGCTTCTTCAACTGCAGTATTTCCACCTCCAACAACTGCAACCACTTTATTTTTGAAAAAAAAACCATCACAAGTAGCGCAAGCAGATACTCCAAGCCCCATAAAATCTTTTTCACCTTCAATTTCTAGCCATTTTGCTTTAGCTCCAGTAGCAATTACAACGGAATAGGAATTAAATATTTCTTTTTCTGTTTCCACGACGAATGGAAATTGTCGAAAATTTACGTTTTTTACGTAATCATTTATTATTGTTGTTCCAAAAATTTCTGCTTGTTTCTTCATTTGTTCCATAAGCCAAGGGCCTTGAATTGGATTTTCAAAACCAGGATAATTTTCAACGTCGGTTGTAATCGTTAACTGTCCTCCAGGTTCTAGCCCTGAAATAAGTGTTGGATTTAAGCCTGATCTTGAAGCATATATAGCTGCAGTATAACCCGCAGGTCCAGATCCAATAATCAAAACATTATTAACCTTTTTCATAATTAAGAGAAACTAATTGAATTTATTTGATATTCTTTCACACCATTAGGAGTGTTAACTTCAACAACATCGTCTATTTTTTTGTTAATCATTGCTTTGCATAACGGGGCTGAAATAGAAATAAGATTTTGTTCAATATCTGCTTCATCAACACCCACTATCTTATAGGTATGTTTTTTATCATTACTTAAGTCAGTTATCTCTACTGTAGCACCAAATGCTATTCTTGAATTATCAAGTGATGAAGAATCTATGACCTCTGCTCTACTTATTTTATTTTCTAACTCAGAAATTCTTCCTTCAATAAAACTTTGCTTCTCTCGTGCTGCGTGATATTCGGCATTTTCAGACAGGTCACCATGTTCCCTAGCTTCAGAAATAGCTTTAATAATATTCGGTCGTTCGATATTTTTTAAATTTTCTAATTCTAATTTGAGCTTTTCTAACCCACCTTTTGTCATAGGAAATTTTTCAGTCATAATAATATATTATAATATAAAATTTGGATAATTCTATTATTTATACAACTCTTGAAGAGGTTTAATACTAAAGTCAGTTTTTTTAATTAAATTGAGTCCAGTCACAGCAATTTTAGCTGCAGAGATTGTTGTAAAATAGGGAATTTTGTTTCTTATTGCACTTCTTCTTATAGAAAAACTGTCTGCTATTGACTTTACACCACTTGTAGTATTAATGACTAATTGAATTTTTTTTTTTTCAATGAGATCCACGGCATGTGGGTTACCGTCATTAACTTTTTTTACTACATCAACCTTAATCCCAAACATTTTTAAAAAATTAGCAGTTCCTTTCGTTGCAACAATATTAAAATTTAAATTTTTTAAGACCTGACTCAATAATAAAATATTTTCTTTATCCTCATCTCTTACTGATATGAAAACAGAACCGTAAAACGGAAGATTGTTTCCTGCAGCAATTTGTGACTTTAGATATGCTAATGGAAACTTTTCATCTATACCCATTACCTCACCCGTTGACTTCATTTCAGGACCTAAAATTACATCCTCACCTGGAAATCTATCGAAAGGAAAAACAGATTCTTTGACGAATACATTAGGTTTTATTTGATAATTAAGTTTAAATTTCGTTAACTTTTCCCCAAGCATTACTTTTGTTGCTATATTAGCTAATGGAATTCCAATAGCCTTGCTTATAAATGGAACTGTCCTACTTGCTCTGGGGTTAACCTCAAGAACAAAAATTTTTTCATCTTTGATAGCAAATTGTATATTAATAAAACCAATAATTTTTAATTTTTGTGAAACGACTCTTGTCAGTCTTTTAATTTCGTTGATTATAGTTTTTGGAATTGTCTGAAGTGGAATAGAACATGCTGAATCACCTGAATGAACACCAGCTTCCTCAATATGCTCTAAAATTCCAGCAATAAAAACATTATTACCATCAGAAATAGCATCAACATCAATTTCTTTTGCCCCTACTAAAAACTGGTCAATTAGAATTGCTCTACCATTTTTAATAAAGCTTGAACTAAAATAGTTTTTTAACTCGAACTCATTATTTATTATTCGCATTGCCCTCCCACCAAGGACATATGAGGGTCTCACTACAATCGGAAAGTCAAGCTTCTTAATAGATTTTTTAGCCTCATTTAAATTGTAAACTATGTCACTTTTGGGTTGATGAATTTTGAGTTCTTTTATAAGTTTATTAAATCTATCTCTATCCTCACATAAATCTATTGATTTAAATGATGTCCCGAGTATTTTAACTTTTTCCTTATATAGCTTTTCTGCTAATTTTAATGGAGTTTGCCCACCTAATTGAACAATTACACCATCTAACCTCCCATTTTTATTTTCCGCTTTACAGATTTCCATAACAGATTCAAAGTCTAAAGGTTCAAAATATAATCTATCAGAAATATCGAAATCTGTTGAAACAGTCTCGGGATTACAATTAATCATTATTGACTCAATATTCATTTCTCTAATTGCAAATGAGGCGTGCACACAACAATAGTCAAACTCGATACCTTGGCCAATTCTATTTGGTCCACCACCAATAATAATGACTTTTTTTTTATTTGTAATTTGAGTCTCTTTTTCAAAGCTTGAAGTTGTTTGATTCTTTGACCAAGAGGAATACATGTATGGGGTAAAAGATTTAAATTCACCGGAGCAAGTGTCAATGTTTCTGAATGAGGTTTTTAATTTATTTTTTTCTTTTAAAACATTTAAACTATTTTTAGAAATTTTTGATAACTCAATTATTTTTTCATCTGAAAAACCCTCACTTTTTGCTTTAAGATAAATATCTAATGACATTTTTTTTTTAATTTGAGATTCTGTATTGACTAATTCAGATATTTCTCTAACAAACCATAAGTCATAGCCAGATTTTTTCACGATAGTTTCAGTCGGAATTTTTCTTCTAATACACTCTGAAATTATTAAAAATTTATTTGGTAGATTTTGACTTAATAAATTTATTAAAGTTTTAATTTTCTTTTTTTTTAATTGAGAATTTGAATCGAGTCCTTTTAAACCAATTTCAAGACTCCTTATCGCTTTTTGAAGAGATTCTTTAAAATTTCTTCCAATTGCCATACATTCACCAATTGATTTCATTGCTGTACCAAGTTTTTCTTCAGTGTCACTAAATTTTTCAAATGTGAATCTAGGTATTTTTGTTACTATGTAATCAATTGTAGGTTCAAATGAAGCAGGAGTGATTTTTGTAATATCGTTTTGTAGTTCATCCAATGAATAACCAATTGCAAGTTTTGCAGCAACTCTGGCAATAGGGAAACCAGTAGCTTTAGAGGCCAATGCTGATGACCTTGAGACTCTTGGGTTCATTTCTATTACGACCATTCTTCCATTTCTTGGATTTACAGCAAATTGAACATTAGCCCCACCTGTCTCAACTCCAATTTCTCTGATTACTTGGATAGCTTGATTTCTCATTTTTTGGAATTCTTTATCTGTTAAAGTTAAGGATGGAGCAACTGTAATTGAATCACCTGTATGAACTCCCATTGGGTCGATATTTTCAATTGAACAAACAATAATACAGTTATCCTTTCTATCTCTAATTACTTCCATTTCAAACTCTTTCCAGCCAACTAATGATTCTTCAATTAAAANCTCATTAATCGGTGATAAATTAATTCCTTTTTTAACAATTTTAATAAATTCATTCTTATTTCTTGCTGTGCCTCCTCCAGAACCGCCAAGTGTAAATGATGGTCTAATAATTATTGGAAAAGAAAGATTTTTTTGAAATTTTAAAGCTTTTTCTAAACTATTAACTACATATCCTTTTGGTGAATCTAGNCCTATTTTCATCATCGATTTTTTAAANAANTCTCTATTTTCAGCTTTTTCTATNACCGATTTAGTAGCTCCTATAAGTTCTACGTTGTATTTTGAAAGAATTTTTTTTTTTTGAAGTTCTATGGAGAGGTTTAGTGCAGTTTGCCCACCCATTGTTGAAAGTAACGCGTCAGGTTTTTCTTTAGAAATTATTTTCTCTAAAAAATGTATATTTAGAGGTTCAATATATGTTTTGTGAGTTAAATTTGGATCAGTCATGATTGTGGCCGGATTTGAGTTTACCAAAATNACCTTATAACCCTCTTCCTTAAGTGCTTTACAAGCTTGAGCTCCTGAATAATCAAATTCACAAGCTTGACCAATAACAATGGGACCTGCCCCAATAATAATTACTTTTTTTATATCTCTTCTTTTAGGCATTTTTTTTAACTAAATTTTTAAAATCTTGAAATAGATATCTACTGTCTTGTGGACCTGGTGANGCTTCTGGATGATACTGAACAGAAAAAAACGGTTTGTTTTTAATTTTTATTCCTGCAATTGTTCCATCAAATAATGACTTGTGAGTAATATTAATATTAACTGGAAGTTTTNTTTTAGAAACTACAAACCCATGGTTTTGAACTGTTATTTCAACATTTCCACTTTTTAAATTTTTAATTGGATGGTTTGCTCCCCTGTGTCCATGATGCATCTTTTCTGTTTTTCCACCAAATAAAATTGCCAGAATCTGATGTCCCAAACAAATTCCAAATGTAGGAATTTTTAAGGTTTTCAAAAGTGATATTTNACTTTCAATTTTTTTGAACGTTGCTTGTGGGTCACCTGGTCCATTAGAAAGAAAAATTCCCTTTGGTTTAATTTGAATGATTTTTTCAAAGGAAAAAGTACATGGAAAGACAATTATGGAATAACCAATATTCTCTAATAGATTGAGAATTTTTTTTTTTATTCCAAAATCAATCACAGCAATGAAATTTTTATTAATAATTTGAGAAAATTGTATGGTTTTTTTTTTTTGNTTTTTCCAACAATATATTTTTTCNGTTGTAACNTCTGATGCTANATCAAGACTTTTCATCATTGGAAAGTTTTTTAATTTCTTCTCTAAAATTGATAATTTTTCAATTTTNCCTTTTGGAAAATGTATTAAAGCTCTACAAACCCCACTATCTCTTATTGATTTTGTTAACATTCTTGTATCAACATCAGTAATACAAGCAGTTTTGTTTATCAGTAACCACTCCTGAAAACTTTTTTCTGACCTATAATTCGANGGTTGNGTAANATTATTATTAACTATGCATGCNGATGCAAAAATTTTTGAACTTTCATAATCGTTTTGATTTGTTCCTACTATCCCAATGTGTGGAAATGTAAAATTAATTATTTGTTTAAAGTANGATGGATCAGTCAGAATTTCTTGATACCCAGTTATAGAAGTGTTAAAGCATATTTCACCAAAATAGTCTGAATGATANCCATAACCCTTGCCTAAAAAAAAAATTCCATTATCAAGAAGTAATAAACAGTTTTTGTCAGAAGTTTTTTTCATCCCAGAAATAATATACCTAGAATAATCCATTTTCCAATAGTTGATAATTAATTAAATAGTTTTATTGATTTTTTCATCATTCTCATATAAGCATAATATTTATGGTTTCTTTCAGAGAAAATATAAAAAACAGTTTAGACACTAGTTTAAAAAACAGGGATGAGATATCAACNGCTACACTCAGNCTAATTCTTGCTGCNGTAAAGGATCATGATATACAACTNAGAACTAAAAAGAAGGGNGAGCACATCTCAGATGAAGAAATACTTAATCTTTTGCAAAATATGATTAAACAAAGAAAAGAAAGNGTGAATATATATGCAAAAGCAGGGAGAGTTGATCTAAAAAAAAGAGAAGAGAAGGAAATTGAAATTATTGAATCTTTCTTACCAAAACAAATAAAAGATAAAGAACTGGAAAAGATTATAATGAATTCTATAAAAGAACTTGATTGTCAGTCACTTAAAGACTTAGGAAAGTTAATATCAAATCTAAAAGAAAATTATCCTGGTCAAATTGATATGAGAGAAGTAGCAGATTTGGCGAAAAAAAACCTTAAATGATAAGAAAAAATATTTCAGTTGATGAAATTTTGAATGAGTTTAACAATAAGTCAAGGTTGTCAGANTTGATTTCAAAATATGTTCAGTTGACTCCAAGAGGTAACTCTTTCATTGGTAAATGTCCTTTTCACAATGAAAAAACACCGTCATTTAATGTAAATGATGATAAGGGTTTATTTCATTGCTTTGGTTGCAAGATTGGTGGTAATGCTATTACTTTTTTAACAAAATATAAAAACCTTTCTTTTAAAGAGGCCATTAATGAACTTTCTATTTTTGCAGGATTACAAATTCATTATACAGAAACTGAAAATTTAAAAACAAAAAAAGACTTATTTTCAATTTTTTTAGAAGCAAATATTTTTTTTAAAGATTCTTTAAAAAAAAATAAAAATGCATCTATGTATCTAANTTCCAGAATTAAAAAGAGTGATGTAATTTCAAATTTTGAAATTGGGTTTTGTCCAAGTGATCAGCAGTTAATTAATTTTCTTGAGGAAAAGGGTTTTAATTTTGATGAAATAAAAAAAACAGACTTATTGATTAAAAATAGNGAAAATAAATTTTTTGGAAGATTCAGAAATAGATTGATTTTTCCAATTTTTAATTTTTCCGAAAAGATTGTTGGTTTTGGTGGCAGGGTAATTAACAATAATTCCAAAATAAAATATATAAACTCTCAAGAGAGTGCAATTTTTAAGAAGAGTGAGATACTTTTTGGATTAAAGCAAAATAATGAAAATATTAAAAAAAATAAAAATATTATTTTGGTTGAAGGATATATGGATGTAATATCATTAGCAGAAAATGATGTTAAAATAGCTGTAGCCTCTTTAGGCACAACTTTATCAAAAACTCAGATACTCAAAATGTGGAATTATAGTAATATTCCTTATGTATGCTTTGATGGTGATGAGGCCGGAAGAAATTCTTCTAAAAAAATTGCAATAAAAATTTTGGAGTTTTTAGTTCCTGGTAAATCATTTAAATTTATAAAACTACCAGAGAACTATGACCCTGATAATTTCTTTAAAAAATGGAATAAAAGAAATTTTGAAGAACTAATTGACAAATCTTATGATTTATCTGATTTAATATGGCAAATAATTTTGGAGTCAGTAGAAAAACCAACTCCAGAGTTTATAGCACTTTTAGATGAGAAAATAAAATATTATTCATCCAAAATATCTAATAAAACTGTATCAGCAGAGTATTATCGATTTTTTATTAAAAAAAAANGTGATTATATTTGGAATCTAAAGTTAAAAAAAAAAAGCATTACTCCACTAAGGAAAAAATACAAGAATTTACCAATGAGAAACTTATAATAATTTTTATGATTTTTGAGTACAAATTAATTCAAAATAATTCAGAAGAGATATCTAGTTTAAAATTTAAAGATTTGAATTTAAATAAAGNAAAAGATTATTTATTTAAAAAAATTTTTATTGAAAATTCCCAAGTCGATTTAGAATTCTTAAAAAATTTTCAAAATCAATCTTCACTAGGAAAAAATATTGAATTATTATACAAAACACATTTGGGAGGATTAGACGAAAAAGAAAAAACTATTTTTTTTCANCAAATTCTAACTAATTTAAAATTACCTGATTTACAAATTGAGGTGAATAAACTTAAAAAGTTAATACTTGATACAAATGATAATGAAAAACAATCAGAATTAATTTCTAAATATAATAACCTTTTAGAAGAAATTAAAACTATTAAAAATAAAGAACTTGAATAATGTTCATCTACTATTCATTTAAAAATAGTAGAAAATATTTTTCCTATGACTAATAAAAAAAAATTAAAACAAAAAAAAGAGTTGAATGAAGAACCTATTATAGATAAGTCTGGTGAATTACTTAAAAAAATTATATCTAAGGGTAAAAAACAAGGATTTTTAAGGAGATCAGAATGTGAAAGTGTTCTTGCAAATGAAAGTTTTGACGATAAGGAAGAATTTTATTCAAAAGTAGAAAGCTTAAATATACAAATTTTTGAAAATGATGAAAATTCTNGTGAAGATGATGATAATGATAGTGAAAGTGGGCAGGTAGTTACAGAAAAAAGTGATGATACAGGAAGAACAGATGATCCGGTGAGAATGTATTTAAAAGAAATGGGTAATGTTGAGTTACTCTCTAGAGTTGGTGAAATTGAGATAGCAAAAAGGATTGAAAGTGGTAAAAATAAGACAACTGATGCATTNGCTAAAAGTTTCATTTCGATGGAATCCATTTTTAACTTTTTTAACGACTATTCTAATACTGATAAACAATTAAGAGATTTTATTGATCTGGACGCTACATATAGATCTGTTAATGGTGAACAAGATGACTTTCAAGAAATAAATATTAAAGATGATGACATTTATAACAATCAAGAAGAAGAGGAAAATACTGAAAAAGAAAATGAAGACGATGATCCAGAGTTTGAAAGTGATAATGCAGAGGATGTAAATGAGGNCTCGGATTTGTCAATTCTTGAAAAAGAAGAAAATCTTAAGCCGCATATAACTGAAAAACTTGAAAAATTTTCAAAGTTATTTAAAAAATTTAAAAAACTTCGTGAGCAATATATTGAGACGAAGTTGTCCAACAAAAAAATTGATGCAAAACTTGCAAAAAAAATCATTTTATCAGAAAAATCTATATCCGAAGTTGTTTGTAACCTCTTCATAAATCAAACAAAGATTGACGAGGTTGTTGAAAAACATAAAGCTTTTAATCTTGATATTTTAACATCAAACAGACACTTAAAGGAAACAGCTCTAACCTTAAAAATAAGTGAAGAAGATTTTGATACAGAATTTCAAAAGAATGGGTGTAACAAAAACTGGCTTAAGAATCTTTCTAAAAAGACAAACAAAAAATGGTCTGCTTTTGCAAAAAAAGAAATTGTCATTGAAACAGTTAATAAACAAAGAGATATCATGACAAATTGTTTAATGACAATTGATGAGATCAAAGATATTTTCTATTCAATAAACCAAGGGGTAATTAAGTCGAGTAAAGCAAAAAAAGAAATGATTGAAGCTAATTTAAGGTTAGTCATATCAATCGCAAAGAAATATACAAATAGAGGACTTCAGTTCTTAGACTTAATACAAGAGGGAAATATTGGCTTAATGAAGGCTGTAGATAAGTTTGAGTACAGAAGAGGATACAAGTTCTCTACTTACGCTACTTGGTGGATAAGACAAGCAATAACTAGATCAATCGCAGATCAGGCTAGGACTATAAGAATACCCGTACACATGATCGAAACTATAAGTAAACTAGTCAGGGTTTCAAGACAAATTCTTAATGAAAATGGTGTTGAGCCTCAACCCGAAGAATTAGCTTCAAGACTCGGAATGCCCCTAGAAAAAGTAAGAAAGGTTTTAAAAATAGCAAAAGAACCGATTAGTCTGGAAACACCAGTTGGTGATGAGGATGACAGTCACTTAGGAGATTTCATTGAAGATAAGGCTATAAAATTACCATTAGACGCGGCAATACAAAATAATTTAAGAGAAGCCACAACTAGTGTCCTTTCAACATTGACTCCAAGAGAGGAGAGAGTTTTGAGAATGAGATTTGGAATAGGCATGAATACTGATCATACTTTAGAAGAGGTCGGACAACAGTTTTCTGTTACTAGAGAAAGAATACGCCAAATTGAAGCTAAAGGTCTTAGAAAGCTTAAACATCCTAGTAGATCAAGAAAATTAAGAAGTTTTTTAGATAATTAGCATTTAATCCATTCAGAAACTGATTTATTTTTTTTAAAAAATCCAATCTTAAAAAAAATATTATTGTTAGACTGTTAGCCGTTTTTTATGTTAAAAAAATACTATAAAGGCCCGTAGTTCAGTTGGTTAGAACGCACCGCTCATAACGGTGTTGTCGGGGGTTCAAGTCCCTCCGGGCCTACCAATCAATAGCTATAATTGAAAATGATCGAAAAAAATTTTAGAAATCCTTTAGAAAATTTTAAGAGAAGTCAAGTCCGGAAAAATTAAGAGCCTGTTACTTTTTTATTCATTGCATCTATTAATCCCTCAACGCCGTTTGGATGATTTTTAATAACGGATAGAAATTCGGCTCTCTGGGTAACAAGCATGCTTACTCCGTCAATATTTACGTCTAATATCTTAAATTCTTTATTCTTGTTTAAATACATTTTCCACATCATTTTAAGAGCTGGACCATCTTCATTTAAAATATCCATTTTTACATTGTAGTAATTATTTTCATAGAGTGAATCAACAGCTTTAAAAGTACCTTCCCAACCTTTAAATTTAGGTGCGTAAGTTGCAACTATATAGTTATTGAAAGAAGCAACGAACTGTTTCTGAATACCTTTATCTATGGTTTTCCAGTATCTTCCTAGAACAAATCTTGAAATATAATAATTATCAAATGAAGAGAGATAAAGTTTTTTAAAGTTATTGTATCTTTCTTGTTCAGTGATTTCAGTGTTTGAAACTTTCTCAACTACTTGCTTTCCTAGTTTCTCCACAAAAATTTTACTTTTGCCAATATTTTCATCAGACTCAGAAATCAGTGGGTACAAAAAGAATAATACGAAAAAAAACTTTTTTATATACATATTAATTGATTAAGTTGACCCTTGACTTGCTAAACCCAGGATAACTAGATGAAGGTAAAACACCATTGTATATTCTTGGTGCTGGCATGATTTTTCTACTTTCATCTTTAACTATTTTAGCAATTTCCGAATTGTCAACAAAATTAGGTTTGTTTACATTCTGGGGGTTTGCGTAACCATCTGAGGGCATTGTTTTCTTTTCTACTTCTTTTGTAAAATTTTTTGTTTTTGAGACTCTTTTTTCGACCTTTTCTTTAACTTCTTCTTTAGCGACCTCTTCTTTAACTACTTCTTCTTTGACATTTTCGTCTTCACTTATTGTAGCTGTAATACTCTGTTCTAATTTTGGATCATTATATACATCTACTGGAAGAACATTCAGAGAAACTTTTTCTTCTTCAAGTTCTCCAGAAATTTCTTTTTTTCTCTTTTGTCTGTAGAGACTTCTCATTGTAGCATACCAATCAAGTGAACTTTCTCTCATCTCGTCTACATAATCAAGATATTTTTCTCTAGTTGACACACCTCTAACAACTGGACCTGATAGTCTGGCTTCTAAACCAATACCATTCATTCTGTAGGCAAATGCAAGTGGGTTAGTGATCGCATCAACACCAATGCCTATGCTATCTCTAACACTAGAGGGCCCAAATACTGGTAACATCACATAAGGACCATCAGGTATACCCCATGTTGCCAATGTTTGTCCAAAATCTTCTTCAACAGTTGGTATAGAACCAAATTCCTGAGTTCCTGCAACGTCAAATAGACCACCGAGACCAAATGTCATGTTGATAAGAAATTTTGCTAAAATGTTACCCATACTTTCTCTGTTAAGTTGTAATATTGCGTTAGCAAGACTAATTGGAGTTTTTGCAGTTGTAGCAAGGTTAGTAAGGGGTTTTCGAGGTATATCGGGAACTTCTCTCCAAGCTTTTGCAACTGGCTTGAAAAAGTTATCATCTAATGTGTTGTTAAATTCAAAAATTAACCTATTGGTTTTCTCAAAAGGATCATTTTCTGTATCTTCAGCAGAAACTTTATTTGTAACTAAAAATGTTACAAAAAAGAATAAACACAATATATAGAGGGATTTATTTGAGAATATACGCATAATGTAGCAATAATAAAATATTATGTTAATTTAAACCATTTTATAATAAAAAAATATAGTAAAAAAATAAACAAAAAAAAAAAATTGTTTTTTTAAAATTTTAACATAATTAGGTATTACTTTGAACAAAAAAAAAATATCAGTTTCCTTTGAGTTTTTTCCACCTAAAAATCAGCTTTCCATTGATTCTTTGTGGAATAACATAAAACGATTAGAACCTCTTAACCCAAAATTTATTTCCGTAACCTATGGAGCTGGAGGATCAACTAGGGAAAACACTCACAATTTAGTAAAAGAAATTAAAAAAAAAACATCACTTGAACCAGCAGCCCATTTAACTTGTATAGGTACTTCATTTGATGAAATTGAAAGGATTGCTGATGATTATTGGCATACAGGGGTTAGACACCTTGTTGCGTTGAGAGGTGATAAACCAATAGATAATGACAAAAATAAGAATAATGATTTTAAATATGCAACAGATTTAATAAAATTCTTAAAAAAAAAACATGATTTTGAAATTACAGTTTCTGCATATCCTGAAACACATCCAGACTCAAAATCTCTTGAACAAGAATATGACGTTTTGAAGAAAAAAATTGATTTAGGGGCAACTAAAGCTATAACTCAATTTTTTTTTGATGTTAATGCATATTTTGATTTTGTTGATGGTGCTTTAAAAAGAGGTATAAAAATTCCAATTGTTCCAGGAATTTTGCCAGTAACTAATTGTAAAAGAACTATAGAATTTGCAAAAAAAATGAATTGTAAAATGCCTGAAGATTTAACTGAAATGTTTAAAGGTCTTGATAAGGATCAAGAAACTAGAAAATTGGTAGCGGTAACGATAGTTTATGATCAATGCAAAAAATTAATTAATGGTGGGGTTAATGATTTTCACTTTTATACGTTAAATAGGGCGGATTTATCATTTGCAATTTGTCATATTTTGGGTATTAGAACTTTGGGATGAAATATGAAAATTGAAAAAATTAAAAAAATATTAAAAGAGAAAATTTTAATTTTAGACGGACCGATGGGTACGATGATCCAAAAAAGAAAATTGAAAGAAAAAGATTTTAAGGGTGAAAGGTTCAAAGATTTTAAAAATAATCTTCAAGGCAATAACGATATTTTAAATCTAAGCAATGAAAAAATTATATACGATATACATTCAGAATTTCTGGCTGCTGGTGCTGATATTATTGAGACAAATACTTTTAATTCAACAAAAATTTCTCAGGCTGACTATGGTTGTGAAGATTTTTCATATGATCTAAACCTTGCTGGTGGAAAGATTGCAAGAAAAGCAGTTGATGACTATATGTCTAATAATAAGGAAATTAAGTTTGTAGCTGGGGTATTAGGCCCTACCAATAGAACATGTTCAATGTCTCCAGATGTAAATAACCCAGGATTTAGAAATGTATCTTTTGATGACTTACAGAATGACTACGAAATTTCAATTAACGCTTTAGTTGATTCTGGGGTTGATTTGATTATGATTGAAACTATTTTCGATACTTTAAATGCTAAAGCTGCACTAATGTCGTTAAAGAAAGTTGAAAGAAAAAAAAAAATCAAATTACCTCTAATGTTGTCAGCAACTATTACTGATTTATCTGGTAGAACATTGTCTGGTCAAACCTTAGAGGGTTTTTATAATTCAATAGTTCATTCAGATCCTTTGAGCGTAGGCCTTAATTGTGCATTAGGACCTAAAGAATTAGAGCCACATTTGATAGAACTCAATAGAATTTCTGAATACTTTGTAAGCATCCACCCTAATGCTGGTCTTCCAAATGCTTTCGGTGAATATGACGAAACACCGAACTCAATGTCAAATTTTGTAAAAAATTGGGCAGATAACAATTATATAAATATTGTGGGTGGTTGTTGTGGTACAACTCCAGAACACATAAAGTCAATTAAAGAAACTGTAAAAAATAAAAAACCAAGAAAGGTTTTGGAAAAAAATGATAAATTAAGACTTTCAGGACTAGAGGCTTTTAATTATTAATTATGAATAAACAAATCATAAAATTTATTAATATTGGCGAAAGAACAAATGTTACTGGTTCAGCAAGATTTAAAAAGCTGATAATGGCCGATGATTTTGAAGAGGCTGTTTCTATTGCAAAAGATCAAATAGAAAATGGTGCTCAAATAATTGATATTAATATGGACGAGGGGTTACTTGATTCAGAGAAGTCTATGGAAAAGTTCTTAAACCTTATCGCTGTTGAGCCAGAGATTGCAAAAGTACCATTTATGATTGATTCTTCAAAATGGTCAGTAATAGAAAAAGGTTTGAAATGTGTTCAAGGCAAGGCAATTGTCAACTCAATAAGTCTTAAAGAAGGAGAAAAAATCTTTTTAGAACAAGCATCTTTAATCAGAGATTATGGGGCAGCAGCGGTAGTTATGGCCTTTGATGAGAAAGGACAGGCAGATTCTGTTGATAGAAAATTTGAAATTTGTTCAAGAGCTTATGAAATTTTAACAAAAAAAATTAAATTCCCAGCCCAAGATATTATTTTTGATCCAAATATTTTTGCTGTTGCAACTGGAATTAAAGAACACAATAATTACGCCCTTGATTTCTTTCAAGCTACTAAACTAATTAAAAAAAAATTACCACTAGCTAAAGTTTCTGGAGGTGTGTCTAACGTATCTTTTAGTTTTAGAGGTAATAATCAAGTTAGAGAAGCTATGCATTCATGTTTCTTATATCACGCAATTAATTCAGGAATGGATATGGCAATTGTAAATGCAGGACAAATAACAATCTATGAGCAGATACCCAATGATTTAAAGAATGCAATTGAAGATGTGTTTTTTAATAAAGATGAAGGTGCCACAGATAGGCTAATAGAAATTTCTAGTAAATTTTCAAAGAATGTTGAGAAACAAAAAATAACAAAAGAATGGAGAGAGCAGAGTGTTGAGAATAGGGTGAAATATTCATTAATTAATGGAATTAATGACTATATTGAAAAAGATACAGAGGAGTTGAGAATTAAGTTAAAAAAGCCTCTAGAAATCATTGAAGGTACATTAATGGATGGAATGAACGTTGTGGGTGACTTATTTGGAGCTGGTAAAATGTTTTTACCCCAGGTAGTAAAGTCAGCAAGAGTCATGAAACAATCTGTTGCATATTTACTTCCCTTCATGGAGAATGACAAAGTAGGTGAAGCAAGTTCTAAAGGTAAAATTCTTCTAGCAACTGTTAAAGGAGATGTTCACGACATTGGTAAGAATATAGTTGGTGTAGTTCTTCAATGTAATAATTTTGAGGTTATAGATTTGGGTGTGATGGTCCCTTGCCAAACTATTATCGATACGGCAATTAAGGAGAATGTAGATTTAATTGGTTTATCAGGACTTATAACACCAAGTCTAGATGAAATGTGTTTTGTGGCGAGTGAACTTACTCGGAATAAGGTTAATAAACCATTGCTTATTGGCGGAGCAACCACAAGTAAGATTCATACAGCTATTAAAATTTCACCTTTATATGAAAATGGTGTTTGTCATGTCACAGATGCTTCAAAAGCTGTAGGTGTTGCAACAAATTTGATTTCAAAAAGTAAATGTCTTCCTTTTATTCAGTCAATAAAGAAGGAATACCAAGAAATTAAAAATTCTTATTTCAAAAAAGGAAAAATTGAAAAAGAAAATAGTTTGAATGAGTGTAGAAAAAATAAGTTTAAGTTTGATTGGAATGAATATCTTCCTCAAAAACCAAAATTTACTGGCATAAAAGTATTTAAAGAAATTTCTATAAGACAAATTTTCGACTACATTGATTGGAAGCCCTTTTTTCAATCTTGGGAATTACACGGAAATTTCCCCCAAATATTAAATGACGAAAAAGTTGGAAAAGCTGCAAAAGATCTTTACAAAGATGCGTTAAACATGATTGAAGATATGATTAGTAAAAAAATAGTTAAACCAGCTGCAGTTATTGGTTTTTGGCCTGCCAGCTCAGATTTAGATGATATTATTATTTATGAAAATGATTCGAGAAAAAAGATTCTAAACAAATTTTACAACCTTAGGCAACAAGTAAGCAGAAAAAATTCAAAAAGAGCTAATTTCTGTCTTTCCGATTTTGTAGCTCCATCGGATTTAAATATCAAAGATTATATTGGGGGATTTTTAGTTACAGCAGGTCCAGAGATTGAAAAAATCTCTAGTGAATTTGAACGTAAAAAAGATGATTACAATTCAATTTTAGTTAAATCTTTAGGAGATAGAATAGCGGAAGCGCTTGCAGAAATGATGCATCAAAAAGTTAGAACAGATTTATGGGGCTACGACAAAAATGAAAATTTAACAAACGAGCAACTTATCAAAGAAAATTATATTGGAATCAGACCTGCCCCTGGCTATCCTGCTTGTCCCGATCATACACAAAAAGAAACTCTTTTTAAGCTGTTGGAAATAAAAAATAATATAAAAGTAAAATTAACAGAGTCTTTTGCAATGAGCCCATCCAGCTCTGTTTCAGGACTTTATTTTTCAAATCCTAAAGCCTCATATTTTGGAGTTGGTAAAATCAATAAAGATCAAGTTATAGATTATGCAGGAAGAAGAGGAATAAGTGTTGAAGAAGCAGAAAAATGGTTGGCACCTAACTTAAGTTATTCTCCAAAGAAAGCAGCATAAATTTGTTTGAGAATGATGAAAAAATTCAACTACCAGATTTAGATTTTTTATCTACTCTAAATTCTGAGCAAAAAAATGCTGTTCAGAATACAGAGGGACCACTTTTAGTTCTATCTGGAGCAGGGACAGGGAAAACAAAGGTATTAACCACAAGATTAGCAAATATTATCTATACAAGAAAAGGAAACATTAAAGATATTTTATGCGTTACTTTTACCAATAAAGCTGCTTTTGAAATGAAAATGAGAGTTGAGAAAATTCTCAAAACACCTGTCGAGGGTATGTTCATTGGGACGTTTCATTCAATTGGTGCAAGGTTTTTAAGAAGGCATGCTGGTTTTATTGATCTCAAAAATGATTTTACGATACTTGATTCCGAGGATCAGTTAAGACTTTTAAAGCAAGTAATAAATTCGTTGGACCTTGATACTAAACTACACGTGCCAAAAAGTTACTTATATATGATGGATCAATTAAAAAATCATGGACTATCTTACTCTGAGATATCTAATCATGAGTTTGAACATAAAACTAATGGAAAATTAAGTATAATTTATAGTATGTATCAAGATCGTTTAAAAAATTATAACTCAGTAGATTTTGGTGACCTAATCATGCTTCCACTTGAAATTTTAAAAAAGGAAAAAGAGTTACTTACAAATTACCAAAAAAAATTTAAATACATTCTTGTTGATGAATATCAAGATACAAATGCCGCACAATATATGTTGTTGAGACTATTATCAGGAACAAAAAAAAATATTTGTTGTGTAGGGGATGAGGATCAATCCATTTATGGATGGAGAGGTGCACAATTAAAAAATATTTTGAATTTTGAAAATGATTTTAATGGGGCAAAAATCATTAGACTTGAACAAAATTATAGATCTTCAGGTAATATTTTGAATGCAGCATCAAG
This sequence comes from Alphaproteobacteria bacterium, assembly GCA_002712255.1. GTDB lineage: Bacteria > Pseudomonadota > Alphaproteobacteria > Methylaequorales > Methylaequoraceae > MED-G10. The sequence goes on along the minus strand of PATB01000013.1, from coordinate 23,684 downwards.
CTTAATTTCAGAAAATAAGGAGAGAATTGGAAAAAAACTTTGGACTTCAGATTCATCTGGCGAAACTGTTGATATTGTTAATTTAGAAAATGATGAAATGGAGGCAGTCTTTTTAGCAGATCAAATTAAAAAATTAATAGAAAAAGGAATTAAATTATCAAAAGTTGCAATTCTTACTAGAGCAAGTTTTCAATTTAAAGATATTGAAGACAGATTTATTAGGGAAAATTTAAAATATAAAGTTGTAGGAGGTTTGCGATTTTATGAAAGAGCAGAAATAAAAGACGCATTAGCGTACTTTAAACTTCTTTTAAATAGTGATGATAACTTAGCATTTGAAAGAATAATCAATGTTCCAAAAAGAGGAATTGGAACAGTGTTTATAAAAAATTTATATAAAATTGCTACAGAAAAAAAAATATCGCTATATGAATCTTTAAAAAATTACATAGAAAATGGCAAAGCTCAAAAATCTGTTGAAAAAAATATTAACAATTTCTTATCAATTTATAAAAAACATAAAGAAATGCTTAGTACGGAAAATCATTCGGATGTAGCTGGTTCATTATTGGATGATATTGGTTATACTGAAATGTTACAAAATGAAAAAACAATTGAATCAGAAGGAAGGNTAGAAAANTTNAAAAANNTNGTTNTNGATATNAAGAATAGANNAANNNTAGNAGAGTTNTTNGANGANGTNAGNCTTTTAACAGANANTATNAATCANANNAATGATGANNACAANNCTTCNNTNATGACANTNCATAGNGCNAANGGNCTNGAATTTGANTANGTTTTTTTNCCNGGATGGGAAGAGGGTATTTTCCCAAATCAAAGAAATATTGATGAATATGGTAACAAGGGGCTAGAAGAGGAAAGAAGGCTTGCATATGTTGGAATAACTAGAGCAAGAAAAAAGCTTTTCATTTCATTTGTAAATTTTAGAAAACAATATAATTATAATTTGTATAGATCGATTCCTTCGCGATTTTTGTCTGAATTACCTAAAAAAAGTTGTAACTTAATTTTTGAAAAAAGCTCTTTAAAGTCTGATAGAAAATCTTTTAAAATTTTATCAAATAATAATTTTGCAGTAGGTGATTTTGTTTTACATAATGAATTTGGAAAAGGAAAAGTTCTAGGAGTTAATGGTAAGAAATTACAAATTAAGTTTGAAAATAATTCTGGAATAGTAAATATTTTTTCAGATTTTGTAAAAAAAACTGATGTTTCATAAAATTACTTTTTGTTTAAATGAAAAAACATTTGAAAAAAATAAAATTATAGAATTATTTGAAAATGTAGTTTTTGAAAAAAAAAAAAAAAAATGGAAAGTTCTANTTATAAGTAATGACTATCAAAGAGATGTAAGATTTCTAAATTGTTTTTTAAAAATTAGTAGACAATTTAAAGTTGACGTTTTGGAAGATAAAAACTGGGTCTTGTCAACTCAACAAAAAGACAAACCTGTGAGAACAAATTTATTTACAATTTCGCAAAATAGATTAATTACTATTTTTACAAAAAAATTTCTTCAAATACCAGCAAGTACTGCATTTGGAACAGGAAAACATTATTCAACATTTTTGATGATTAAAAATATTGAATATTTATTAAAAAAAAAAAAATTTTTTAGATTTTTAGATTTAGGCACTGGAACTGGTATTCTTGCTTTTATTTTAGCTGAAATTTTTAAAAAAAATGTTACTGCGACTGATATTGAAATTGAATCAGAGAAATGTGTAAATAGAAATAAAAAAATAAATGAAATTAATAACGTATTTTTTTTAAAATGTCGAAGTTTTAACTCCAGTTATTTTAAAGGAAAGAAATTTAATTTAATTGTTTCTAATATTCTTTTATTACCACTTAAAAANAACTCAAAAAAATTTTACCAACATCTTACATACGGTGGATTTGTAATTATATCTGGAATTTTAAAATCACAAATAAATGACATTACAAGCCATTATGGTAAATTTAATTTAAAATTAGTTAAAAGTATTTATATTAATGAGTGGGCATCAATAATTTTTAAAAAGTATGGAAAAACGAAGTAATAAAATAAAAGACCTATTAAACATTATGGAGGATAAAGGTGCTGATTATTATCTTCTCTCAAACTCTGATGAATTTCTAAATGAGTATGTTCCAGAGGATAATATGAGATTAAAATGGTTGACTGATTTTTCTGGATCTAATGGAATNGCTCTTATATCAAAGAAGAGGAAATTTTTCTTTACTGATGGAAGATATACTCTACAAGCCCAGAAAGAAGTGGATAAAGTATTTGAGATTCTGGACCTGAATAAAATTAGTGTTACAAATTTTATAGCAAAAAACTTAAAGAAAAAAAAAATATTAGTTGATACAAGAACCTTTTCTAGAAATTTTATTTTAGAACTTATTAATGCTTCCAAAAAATTGGATATCCTAATTATTCATGATAAAAAAAACTCAATAGACTCAATATGGATTGATAAACCAAAAAGTCAGAGTAAAAATATTTTTTTTTTGGAAAAAAAATTTTCTGGATGTTCAAGTGAAGAAAAGCTTAAAAAAATAAAAAAAAATATACTGAATAATACCCTGATCATTTCNTCACCCGAATCAGTGTGCTGGCTTTTAAATATTAGAGGACATGATTTACCAAATACACCNNTTGTTTTATCAAGGCTNATAATAAGGAAAGGTGTTATCACTTTGTATGTAAGTTTAAAAAAAGTTCCTAACAATGTGAAATTTAACAACAAAATAAAAATAAAAGATATAAGTTTCTTTGATAGAGATATTTCAAAATATTCCAATGATGANATATTTGTTGAAAAACAGGTTTCCTACTTTATTTATCAAACTCTCTGTAAAAAAAACAAAGTCAAAGTAATAAATGATTTTTGTAAAGATCTTAAGTCAGTAAAAAACTCAATAGAAATTAAAAACTCAAGAAAAGCTCATTTGAATGATGGGGTGGCGTTAGTTAAGTTTTTTTATTGGTTGGAGAAAAGTCTTGAAAAAAAAATTTCTGANCTTGATGCATCAAAACAATTAGAATTCTTTAGAAGAGAAAATAAAGATTTTTTTTCCTTAAGTTTTCCAACTATATCTGCGACTGGTGCTAATGGATCAATTATTCATTATAACCCAACATTTAAAAGTTCGATTCTTAAAAAATCTCAATTATATTTATGTGACTCTGGTGCTCAATACATGGGAGGAACCACTGATATTACTCGTACAATATATTTAGGAAAGACTCCAGCCTCGCAAAAAATTAAGGATATCTATACTTTGGTTCTTTCAGGGCATTTAAATTTGAGTGTCTTAAAGTTTCCGATTGGTACGAAGGGTTACCAAATTGATTCAATAGCAAGATTTGAACTTTGGAAAAAAGGCCTCGATTACAATCATGGTACTGGACATGGAGTTGGAAGTTTCTTAGGAGTTCACGAAGGCCCGCAATCTATATCAAAATCACCTATCGATGTGGTCCTTAAGCCAGGGATGATTATCTCCAATGAGCCTGGTTATTATGAGAATAAAAGATATGGAATAAGAATTGAAAATTTGGTTTTAGTTAGAAAATCTTCTTTTAAAAATTTTTACGAATTTGAAACTTTATCACTCTTTCCATATGAAAAAAATTTAATAAATNAAAAGTTATTAAATATTGGTCAAATTAAATGGATTAATAATTATCATGCATTGGTTTTCAAAAAGCTTTCACCTCTATTGGGAAAAAAATACAGAACTTGGTTGAAAAAAAAAACAGAAAAAATTACTATTATTGATTAATAAGTTTTTTTGCAGCATTAACTGCTTCATCGGTAATCTCTTTTCCTGATAACATTCGCGCAATTTCATTTAATTTATCTTCATTATTCAATTTTTTAAGTTCTATAACTGACTTATTACTTTCTATTTTTTTCGTCACAATAAAGTGATCATTACCAAATGCAGCAACTTGTGGAGAATGCGTGACAACAATAACTTGTTTAGATACACCAAGTTTTTTTAACCTTTCACCAACAGCACTAGAAACCGCTCCACCAATTCCGCTGTCCACTTCATCAAAAACCATTGTTGTTTTATTTTTTTTTTTTGAGCTATTACTTTTATTGCTAATGCTATTCTGCAAAGTTCACCACCAGAAGAAATATTTTTTATTTCTCCCATTTCTGAGTTTGGATTTGTCTTNATTCTAAATGTAACCCTATCAATACCATTTNCACTAGGGACAGATTCTTCAAAAAAACTTTTAAAGTTTGCGTTTTCTAGCTTTAGTGAAGGGAACTCATTATTAATTAGATCATCAAGCTGAAGCGCACTATTTTTTCTTATTTCAGAAAGTTTTTTTGATTCATGTTTATATCTTTCAGTATTCTTTAAAAAAATATTCTCTAGGTCATTTGTTTTTTTTTGGAGTTCATAAGTTGAATCAGCAATTTTAATTAATTTGTCTTTAAAATTTAGTAAGCCACTTTCTTCAATGTTATGTTTTCTGCTTATTCTTTTATAAGATTCTATTCTTTCTTCAATTTTATCTAATGATGAAACATCAAAATCCTCACTCATTAGTGATGAGAAATAATTTGCTATTTCTTGAATATCAATATAAACAGAATTTAAGTCTTCTATTTTTTTTATAGTATCATCATCTAATAAATTTTTAATTTTGTCCAATTCACTTATGTTATTTAATAAGAGTTTTTCTATACCTTGTGGCGTTTCAGAGTAAAAGTTGTCTACAACATTTTTTAAACCTTCAGAAATTTTTGCAGAATTTTTTAAAAGTGCTCTTTTTTTTACTAATTCATTAAATTCATTTTCAAGTGGATTAAGGTTTTCAATCTCTTTTAGATTAAATTCAATTTGTTCTTTTTCATTTTTTACAAACTCTAATTCTTTTTTTATTTCTTCAAATGCTTTTTTTGATTCTGCTAATTCATTCCAAATTTTTTTTATTTTAATTTTGAAATCTATGTAATCACCAAACTCATCCAAAGTATTTATATGAGTGTTTGAGTCTAAAAGACCTTGTTCAGAAAACTGACTATGAATTTCGATTAAATTATTTGAAAGTTTTTNAAGAATATTCAAAGAAATCAAATGATCATTTATAAATGATTTACTTTTTCCATTATCATAAATAATTCTTTTTATTAAAATTTCATTATCACATTCAATACCTAAATTTGATATTTCTTTTTTAATTAATTGAAAATTAGAAATATCCATTAGTGCGGTAACACTTGAAACTTTTCCCTTATCTGGTCTNAGAGAAGATTTAATTCTTTCACCTGATATTAAACCTAATGAAGCCAGGATCATTGATTTGCCAGCACCTGTTTCACCCGTTAAAACACATAGTCCATTACTTAATTCTATATCAATTTCGTCTATTAATAATAAATTTTTTATTGATAAATGTTTTATCATGTCAGATAAGATCAAAGTCTTCTGGCTTTAATGATTTAAGATCAAGTTGTTTTTTTTTAAATTTTCTTAGATTTTTATTTATTTTTTTTTCCTTAATAATGCTCTCTGATTCTTTTGCCCATTCACTTCTTGGAAAATTGTACTCTAATATTTTATAAAAATAGTATGATTGTTTTACTAAACCTAATGAAACATAACANTCAATNAATCTATAAATAGATTCTGGTATATGAGCAGATTTTTTATATTTTTTTAAAACATTTTTGTATCTTTTAATACTTGCAAGTAAGTATCCCTGAGATTGATAAAACTTTCCTATTTTGACTTCTGATGCAGCTAGATGATTATTTAATGTTTTAAGATGGGTTAAGGATTTTTTTGCGTATGCTGAGTTTGGGTGTTTGTTTATCAACTCTGAAAATTCTTCAACAGCTCTATTTGTTAATTTTTGATCCAGGTTAACATCTGGCATCCTCTCAAAGTATGAATATGCTTTCAAATACATAGCATATGGAATTGATTTATGTGTTGGGTTTAATTCAATAAATTTACTTAATGTAAGAATTGCTTCTTCGTATTCATTTGCTTTGTAATGCGCAAATCCTGCCATTAATTGACCTTTTGTTGCCCACTTTGAATAAGGGTATTGTATTTCAAGTTGTGTAAATTGTTCAACAGCTTCAGCAAATTCTTTCTTTTTTAGATTATTCATTCCTGATTTATATAAAGAAATATCACTTGAGAAGTTATTCGTAACTTTTTTTTCATCAGAAGAACAACTTACTACAGCTAAGAATAATATTAGCCTAATCACATTAGAAAACATGTTAGTTATTATTAATCTGATTTTCTTTTTTATAAAGTTTTATTTTTAATTTTAGTTAGAAGAAACTAATTCCCAGTTTTCTTTAGAACTAAATATCGCCTTTAAAAGTTTAATATTCAGTTCATGGCCAGTATGTGAGGTAAAAAAAGATCCGATTATTCTGTTACCTGCTAATGATATATCACCTATAAAATCTAACACTTTATGTCTGACAAATTCATCTGTAAACCTAAGCCCACCCTCATTAAGTACTTTGTTATCATCCAAAACAATGGCATTATCTAAACTTCCACCTTTTATTAAACCTTTTTCTTTTAATTCTTCTACGTCCTTCATAAAACCAAAGGTTCTAGCCGAACTAATCTGGGTCTCATAAAGTTCTGGTGTTAAAGCGAGTGAAATTGATTGTTTGCCAATAAATTTATGGGAATATTCAACATCACATGTAATCATTGTTTGATCGAATGGAGTAACTCTTGCAATTTTATCACCGTCATTAACTTCAATAATTTTCTTAATTTTAATAAAATTTTTAAATAAATTTTGAGTTTGAAAACCATTATTTTTCAACAAATTAACAAAAACTTTGGATGATCCATCACAAACTGGAATCTCATTACTGTCAACATCAATGAATACATTGTCAACTTCGAGACCGTACAAAGCAGATAGGATGTGTTCCACAGTGGAAATACTATTACCCTTATCATCTGAGATAAGCGTACATAACTCTGTTGACTTAACGTTACTGTAAAGTGCTCTAATATTAATTAAATTTCCTTTTTTATTTAATCTGAAAGTATACCCAGTATTAGGAGGGGCTGGGCTAAGTGTCATAGAGACTTTGTTTCCAGTATGCAAACCTATACCACTGACGGAAATAGATTTTAATAAAGTTCTTTGTTTTTCAGCAACTAAAAATTTAGGTAATTTTTGATCAATGAATTGTGTCTTTTCATCTTGTTTTTTTAGTAATTGCATATTTAACTGTAACTATTGCAAAAGTTTACTCAATTCACAAAAAATTACATAATGTTACATTTTATTAAATATAACTTTCTTCAATCCAATTATCTAACCTTTCAAAAAAAATTGATAATTTACTTTCGTTTTTGGTTTCAAATCTATTTAAAAAATCTTGATTGTTTATTAAATTAATCATACCTAAAAGAGTACTAAACTCTGGTTTACAATAAAAAAAACTCGAACTATTTTCTATTTGACCAATTCTTGTTTTTCTATTTAAAATATTTTCACATAGAGTTTTTAAACCATAAATTTTACTTCCTCCTCCTGTTAAAACAACTGATTTAATTCCAACTCTTGTATGTATCTCATCAAATACATTATCTCTTATAATCTCCAATATTTCTTCGTATCTTGGTTTAATAATTCCATATAATAAATTCATGTTTATATTTTTTTTTTTCTTAGAATCTAGATCAATTTCTATTTTTTCNTTAAAAGGTGGATTTAAAGTACCGTCAATTATTTTGGTGCGCTCTGAAGAATCTAACGTAATCTGTAAACCATGTGAAATATCTGAAGTTACATCATCTCCAGCAATTTGAAGATTTTTAACAAAAACAATTTTTTTATTAATATAGGCGACTATTTTTGTTGTTTTTGCTCCTATATCTATATTTAATACACCATCACTTTTTTCTTTGTCAGTAAGGAATGCTTGGGATGATGCTATACCTGAGTCAAAAAAATTTTTAACATTCAATTTATTTTTCTCAAAATTTATGTTTAAATTTTTAATGACATCAATGTCGACAAAAAGATTAAAGGACGTTATACCAAAATTTTCACAACTCTTTTTAAGNGGTTCGTCTGTAATACTTTTATTATCAATAATAAAATTTACTGGATAAGAGTGTAAAAGTTTTTTCCCACTTATTTTAGACTCAAAAATATTTTTTTTGAAAATTTTTCTTATATCTTTTTTTGAAATACCTAATTTTCCAGTTTTTATTTCAGAATTGCTTCTTTTATATAAAACTNTTGGGTCAGTAATATTACAATAAATGGAATACTTATCTTTATTGTTTGTAACTTTATCATAAATTTTTTTTATATTTTTCGAAAGAAAGTTATCTTGCCTATTTTGCTGATTATTTTTTTGGTATTCCATGTCAATTATCATTGGTTTGTTGTGCATAACTTTATATGTAATNGCCCCAATTTTTTGTGAACCAATATCAAACACAATAAATTTTCTATTATTCTTTAGGAGACCAAACATTTGTTATCTTTATTAAGGTAAACTCTTTCAAGGATACGCATATCAAAATATTTAAAATTTTCGTATATTAAAGAATTTTTAATTTTTTTGTACACATTTAACACCTTATCAATTTTTTGAGCAGGAAGATAGAGACATGACTCATCTTTTAAAAATAATTTCCATCCAATGTTTTCTATGTAATAAATTTTTAAAACATTTTTTTTTAGTTCAATATGTTTATTTAAAATTTTATTAAATTTAGCAAGTACTCTTGGCTGTATATTTCCTTCTATGGTTATTAAGTCTCTAATTTTTTTTTTTGAAAATGCTAATATTTCTCCTTTTTCGTTAAGATATTTCATTTTATTGGAAAATTTCCAAACCATAGCTGGTACATCTTCTTTAATAAAAATATTTAGAATTCCATCATTTTGCATCCTGAAAGAAAAACTTTTAATTCCTTTAATTTGCTTTAGATCATCTGAAAGTTTTGTTGAACTAAACTTCCAAAAACTTTGTCCCTCTTTTATCTTTATTTTTTTTAAAATCAAATTCTCTTCAATATTATTGAGATTATGAATTACAATTTTATGAATTTTTTTTTCCATTTTTCTTTGAAAATTTTCATAATTTAAATAATTTTTAAACATCAGAAAAACAACCAATAATGATAACGTTAAAATTATAAACTTTCGCATGAAGAGTTTTCTATGAGAATTTCACAAAGTTGAAAAAAATTTATTCCACTATCTTTTGCCATTTCTGGTAGAAGGGAATTTTTTGTTAGTCCGGGTTGAGTATTTACTTCCAATAAAAAAAATTCTTCTTTTTTTTGATCATATCTGTAATCAAGTCTGCTAATACAATTACAATTTGTATTTTTGTGAACATTTAATGATATTTCGCATAAATTTTCTTTTATATTTGATGGCAAATCAGGATTTATTATATGCTGAGCTATTTGAATATATTTATTTTTATAGTCATAAATTTCAGAGTCAAAAACAATCTCCATTATTCCACAAATTTTATTGTTTAAAATACCTACAGTAATTTCCCTTCCATCAATGAATTTTTCGAATAAAAAATTTTTGAGTTTTTTTTTGTTTTTTTTAATAAATAAATTAAATTCTCTTTCATTGTTAATTTTTAATAAACCATTGCTTGATCCACCATTAATAGGCTTGACTATAAATGGAGATAAAATTTTTTTCTGATTAATTTCATCTAAATTCATCGAAGGAGGTGATTTGACCCCCATGCTTGAGAAAATTTTTTTTGAAATCTCTTTGTTCATTAGAACTGATGAAGTCATAACCCCAGAATGAGTATATGGAAGATTTAAATAATTGAGAATAGATTGAANTTGACCATCCTCACCAAAAAAACCATGTAAACAATTAAAAACTACATCAGGTTTAATTTGTAGTAAACTTTTGACTAAACTTTCACAGTTTTGGGTTACATTGATAAGTTTTACATCATAATGATTTTGTAATGTATCAAAAACTTCTTTTGAAGTCAGTTCAGAAATTTCTTTTTCATCTGAAATACCACCACTTAAAATAACAATTTTCTTAAATTTTTTTAAATTTCCCAATTCTTACTAATTCCCAATCTAAATTAATATTATGTTTTTTTTTAACCTTTTCTCTAATTTCTTCTCCAAGAATTTCTAAATCTAGAGATTTTGCTAAATTATTATTTATCAGAAAATTGGCGTGTTTTTTTGAAACAGACGCATCGCCAATACTCTTTCCTCTGTAATTAATTTTATCTATGAGTTTCCATGCAGATTCATTAGGTGGATTTTTGAATGTACTACCGCCAGTTCTGAAGTTAATTGGTTGAGACGAAACTCTGTCTGTTGAAATTTTTTTAATTTTCTTAGAAATTTTCTTTTTATTTAAAAGATTTACTTTAAACTTGGCACTAGTAATAATTGAATTATTTTTGATTGAAGTTTTTCTATATGAAAAATCTATTTCCTCTTTACCTAAATCTAATATGTCACCGTTTCTATTAACAATATTACAACTTATTAAATTATCACTAATAGTTTTGCCGTAACATCCAGCGTTCATTATAATATTACCACCTAGTGTGCCTGGTATACCTCTTAAAAATTCAAATCCAGATATTGAATTTTGTTCGCAAAATTTTGAAATAATTGAATCTTTTGTTGCACCTCCGACAGTTAGAATTCTTTTTTCTTTGTCAAAGTTAATATTTTTTAAACTCCCATTTAATTTAATGGTCAATCCATTAAAACCACCGTCTCTAACTATTATATTTGAGCCAGCACCTAAAATAAAAATTGGAATAAAGTGTGGAAGTAATTTAAGCAGTTTTTGAAGGTTTGATTCAGAATTTACTTCTACATATAATGTAGTATTGCCTCCTGAGCCAAACCATGTTTTTTTTCCTAGTTTATAATTAAATTTTATACTTTTNAGATCTTCAAATATGCTTGTCATGATTTTAGACCTAGATAATTACAAAATTTCTCAGCAATTGTCGTACTCTTACCTGCACCCAAAAAAATTATATTATCTCCTGGAGAAATACTTTTTTGTAAATCCTCAAAAAATTTTTTTTCATTTTTTACTAATGAAATTGATTTATTATTAAACTTTTTTTTTAAGTGTTTATACAATAAACTACTATCAATTTTTTTTATGTTTTTTTCTCCAGCACTGTAAATTGGTAATATAAACACAGAATCTGAGGTTTTTAAACTATCAGTAAAATCGGAAAGCATTGAGTAAAGTCTTGAAAATCTATGAGGTTCAATGATTGCTATGATTTTTTTTTTAGAAATTAGTCTNAGTGATTCTAATGTTGCCTTAATTTCACTGGGGTGATGAGCGTAGTCATCAATAACTAAATTATTTTTTTTTTTAGCCAAAATACTAAAACGTCTTTTAACACCTTGGAAAAGGCTTATTGATTTTTTTATTTTTTTATAAGGTATATTTAAACTTTTTGCTAAAGCAATTGCTGCTAGACTATTTTGTACGTTATGCTTTCCGATTAGAGGAATTAAAAAATTTTTAATTAATTTTTTTGTTTGAATATTTTCAACCAAATCAAATGACGTAAAAAAATTATTTTTTTTAACAAGCGTTTTAATATTAGTTGCTGAAAAGTTTGCTGAAGAATCTAGCCCATAAGAAATTATTTTCTGAGACAAAAGTTTTCCACTTATATCGACNACATTTTTATCATCAATACACAAAAAAAGAAGTCCAAAAAAAGGAATATTTTTAGCATAACGTATAAATGANTCTTTAATATGATTTAAATCATTGTAAAAATCCGTATGCTCTAAATCGATGTTGTTAATTATACCTATTGTTGATGGAAGGAAAATAAAAGATCCATCGGATTCGTCAGCTTCAGCTACTATCCATTTACCTTTTCCTAGTTTTGCGTTAATATCAAGGCCATTAATAATACCACCATTTATAATTGTTGGGTCATAGTTTGATGACTCTAAAATCGTAGCTATAAGAGATGTAGTTGTCGTTTTTCCATGTGATCCAGAGACAGTGATAGAAGATTTAAGTCTCATTACGTCAGCTAAAATCATAGCTCTAGAATAAATAGGTATTTTCTTTTTTTTTGCATGTTTAAGTTCAACATTATTATTTTTAATTGCTGATGAATGAACAACGATATCAACGTTTTTTAAATTGTTTCTTGAATGTCCAAGATAAACTTTTATTTTTTTTTTTTTTAAGTTTTTTTAGAATGTAATTTTCTGAGAGATCACTTCCTGATACTTTAAATCCCTTTTCTGAAAGTATTGCAGCTATAGCACTCATTCCAATTCCACCAATACCAACAAAATGAATATTTTTTTTTTTTTCAAACATTAGACTTTTTGATAATATCATTGATAACTTTAATTAAGGATACTTTTTTTTCTTGATTTGCTTTTACTTTTTTCTCCCCTGACTTTTTTATCTCATTAATTAATTTTTTTACAAGAATTGAATAATCTATTTCTGTTTCATCAAATATTTCACAATTATTATATTTTTTATGTTCCAAAGCATTAATAAATTGATGATTATCTAGAGAAGTTGGTAGCGGAAATAAAAAAGAACTTTTTTTACAGTCCTCAATTTCAGCAAGCGTAGATGATCCGCAACGAGCAAAAATTATATCGGAATTGTAAATTTGATTTTGTAAGTCATAAAAAAAGTTTTTTAATATAAAGTCTATTTTCATTTCTTTGTATTTTAAAATTAATTTAGCCTTATCCTCATATCTTACTTGTTGAATAATAACTATTTTTTTTTTTATATTTTGAGGAATATTGGAGAGAATTTTTGGTATAATATTTGAAAAAATTTTTGCTCCCTGGCTGCCACCTACAATTAAAATTCTTTTTTTTCTTTTTAGTATTTTTTTTTTATTGAAAGACCTTAAAGGAATTCCCGTAAAAAATGAATCTTTTCTTGCAAATTTGGTTGTTTTGAAACTTATTGCTGTATTGTTACAAAGTCTTGATAAAATTCTATTTGTCCTTCCCATTAANGCATTTTGTTCATGAATTAATGTTTTAATATTAAAAAATTTAGCCGCTAATATTGTTGGAATTGAAGTATATCCACCAAACCCTACTATCAACTTAGGCTTAATTTTATTAATTAAATATAATGATTTAAAAAATCCCATGATGATCTTAATAAAAATAAGAGGTAATCTAAAAAGTTTTTTCTCAAAACTTGAAGAAGAAACAATAAAATAGTTAAAATTAAATTTTTTTAAAATATTTTCTACCCTATTATCTATGATAAAAATGTATTCATTTTTATCATCTTTTTGCGCAACAGCTATTGCTGGAAATAAATGGCCTCCAGTACCTCCTGCAACTAAAAAAATTTTTTTATTTATTTTTGGCATAATTTATTAAAGTCAATATAAAGCCTATTATTAATGAACTAGAAATAATTGAAGAACCACCATAAGAAACAAAAGGTAGAGTCATACCTTTAGTTGGCAATAAATTCAAACTTGATGAAATATTAATTATGGTCTGAAATATTAAAATATTACCTAATCCTATCAAAGAATTAAGAATAAAAAAGTTTTTCGTTATTTTTGATACAATGAAAATTCTCACGTAAATAATTATATAAAAAATTAAAACACAAAGTGCTGTAATAAAACCAAATTCTTCTCCAATTAGAGCATAAATAAAATCAGAATGGGCATCAGGTAAATTTTTGGAAACTATTCCATTTCCAATACCTTGGCCAAAAAGGCCTCCATTGGAGAAAGATTCAAGTGATTTATTAATTTGATAATTATCGCCTACATTAGAAAATAAAAAATTATCAATCCTAAACTTTACATGATCTAGAAAAAAATAACTTAAAATAAAGGCAATAACGAATAAGAAAATTATTGGTAGAATAATTTTTTTTTCTATGTTTGAATTTAAAATTTGTAAAATCCAAACACAAAAAAATAAAATAAACATTCCAAAATCTGGTTGACTTAAAAGAATCAAAGAAATTACGCTAAAAAGCGTTATATTTAAAATAAATGAAAAATCTTTCTTACTTTTATATCTACCTAGTAGTAAAGAACTTAAAATAACAAAAGTTGGCTTTAATATTTCTGTTGGTTGAAACGAAAAATTAAATACCCTTATCCACCGACTTGCACCTTTTGTTTCCGGAAAAAAAAATATAGTTGCAATCGAAAGAATAATAGAAATACTGAAAATAATTATAGAGAAAAGAATTAGATTTTTGATTGATAATTTTGAAAAAGCAAAAATTAAAACTAAACCAATTAANCAGAAGACTAAATGTTTTTTAATTAGAAGTTCATACTTTTCATCAATTCTCATGGAGACACTAAATATTCCAAATATTCCTATAATTATTAAAAAAATAATTGGTAAAAAAATGAAGAGATCAAAGTTATTTTTTGTATTTAAAGATAAGATTTTATTCATTTTTTAAAACTTTTTTTAAATGTTTTTTAAAACACCTTCCTCTGTGTTCATAATTTTTAAATTGATCAAAAGATGAGCAAGCCGGAGAAAATAAAAGATTTATCTCCCTATTTTCTTTAAATCCATCTTTTAAAGCTTTTTCTAAAGCTAATTCTAGTGCTAAAAATTTGTAAGATTTAATTTTTTTTTTTTTTTAAAAATTCATTAAATTCTTCGCCTGATTCTCCATAAGTGTAGGCCCTAACAATTTTATTTAAATTACTTTCAATCCCATTGATCCCCCCCTTTTTTTTTCTTCCACCTAAAATCCAATAAATGTTACTTAATGATTTGANAGCATTTTTTGCAGAGTTTATATTAGTAGCCTTGCTGTCATTAAAAATTGAAATATTTTTGATTTTAGTTATAAACTCTAGTCTATGTTCAAGGTTTTTTAATTGATAAACTAATTTTAAAAATGCTTCATCGTTTCTTTTTAATAAAAAGTGACAGACATAGGATGCTAATAAATTTTGAAAATTATGATTTACCTTTGTGAATTTAAGTTTTTTCTTGTCTATTAGTATTTTACTTTGGTTTAAGTTATTAACTATAGCTATTTTTTCGCCTTGTTCTTTAAGATAAATTCCATCATCAATTTTTTTTTGAGTGCTTATTCTTATTAGCTGAGATTTAAATTTTTTGTTAAAATTTTTTGCAATTTTTTCACAATATCTGTCATCTACACAAATAATAGCAAAACATTTATTATCTTGATTCTCAAAGATTTTCATTTTTGATTCAACGTATAAGTTCCAGCTTCCATGCCAATCAAGGTGATCTTTTGATAAATTAAGTAAAATTGAAATATNAAATTTAAGATTTAANATTTTATCTAGCTGGAAAGAAGAAACTTCAACTGCTAATAGATCGTTATTTGATATATTATTTGTAATTTCGCCAAGTGGAACTCCTATGTTTCCACAAGCAATACATTTTTTTTTTGAATTTGTTAAGCTNTGTTCTATAAACTTGGTTGTGGTTGATTTTCCATTAGTTCCCGTAATTCCAACAGTCAGATTTGGCATACCCAAAATGTCTATAAATTCTAAATCAGTGGTAATTTTTACCTTTTCTTCTAGAGCTTTTAATACCACTAAGTGTGGTTTTTTTAATTTGTGATTAATTCCTGGACTTAAAACGAGATAATCTAAAGATTTAAAATTTAAGTCATTAATTGATTTTATATTCAATCTAGACTTAATTGCTTTTTTTCTTACAGATAGATTATCATCCCAACAAAATAAATTTTCAACTTTATTTTTTAAAGAGTTAGCAAGAGACATTCCTGAAACTCCAAGTCCAAAAACTAAAATATTCTTTTTAATTTTTTTGATTTTCATCGTAATTTTAAACTTGCTAATCCAATAAGTGCAAGAATAATAGCAATAATCCAAAATCTAATAACTATGGTTGATTCAGACCAGCCTTTTTGTTCAAAATGATGATGAATGGGAGCCATTCTAAATATTCTTTTTCCTGTTAATTTAAATGAGATTACCTGGGCAAAAACTGACAACGCTTCTAGAACAAAAATTCCACCTATAATAATTAATATTAATTCGTGTTTTGTCGCCACTGCAATGGCTCCAATAGTTCCACCCATTGACAATGAACCAGTATCACCCATAAAAACCATAGCAGGAGGGGCATTAAACCATAAGAAACCTAGACCTGCTCCAATTAATGATGCACAGATTATAACAAGTTCACCTGTATCACTAACATATGGTATTTTTAAATAATCCGAGTAAATTAAATTTCCAGTAAAGTAAGCAAAAAAAGCAAAAGACAAAGCTGATATCATAATTGGTCCAATAGCTAATCCGTCAAGACCATCAGTTAAGTTTACAGCATTAGCACAACCTACTATAACAAATGCTGCAAACAAATAGTAAATCAAACCTAAGTCAATGTAAAAACCTTTAGTGAAAGGAATAAAAACAACATTTACTATATTGTCATTCAGGATTTGATTTAGATAAAAAATAAAAATGAATGCAATTATAAATTCAATCGATAACCTTACCAAACTATTTACCCCGTCTGGAGAATTGGTTTTTAGTTTTTTATAGTCGTCATAGGCGCCTAAAAGTCCAAACAAAATAGCTATTCCAAAAACTAACCATACTAATTTACTACCTATATCTGACCATAAAATAATTGAAACAAAAATTGAAATTAAAATAAGCATTCCTCCCATAGTTGGTGTTCCAACTTTATTGATTAAATGACTTTTTGGTCCATCTTTACGAATTGGTTGACCTTTTTTTTGAATTTTCTTTAATATTCTAATTAATTTTTGACCAAAAAAAATTGATATTATAAATGCTGTGAAAAGTGCACCACCNGCACGAAAAGTTATATAGTTAAATAAATTTAAAAAATTGAATTCTTCTACTAAGGGAATTAAAAAATAATGAAACATCAATTACCCTCGCATAAAGTTTTAGAAATATGTGAGAGTTTTATAGCATTTGAACCTTTAATCATTATAATGTCATTGTTCTTGATTTCTTTGACTAGCCTATTGTACACATAAATAATTTTTTTAAAATGAAAAGTCTTGATATTTTTTGGAAGATTATCTGAGATGATTTTTGAATAGTTTCCTATTGTAATTACAACGCTTGGCTGAACTTTGATAATGGTGGGAATAATTTTTTTGTGCATTTTCTCAGAAAACTTTCCTAACTCCAACATATCACCAATTACTAACACTTTTCGGTTGTGTCTGAATTTTGTTTCATTTAAGTTTTCTATTGNACTTATTAAAGCANTAGGACTAGAATTGTATGATTCATCTATTACGTACAAATTTTTAGAGTCTTTTTTTACTTTCCTTAACTGCCCTCTGCCAGAAAGAGGTTTAAGTTTCTCTAAATTAGCAGCAAATTTTCTAAAATTTAAATTTAGTACTTTTAATACAATTAGTATTATGGAAATATTTATTTCCCAATTTTTGAAATTAATTTTCTTCTCAAGATCAATTTTTTTTTTTAATGTTAAAAAAGAAATTCTATTTTTTTCAATTACTTTATATGTTGAATCACAATTTTTATCACTACCAAATTTATAAACATTTAACGTTTTTTTTAATGCTTTGCTTTTTATTAGGTCAATAAATTCTGAATCACCTGGAATAATTGCTATAGATTTTTTTGTAAAAAACTCAAAAATATCTGACTTTTCCTGAGCTATTTCCAATGAATTTTTAAAATTACCAATATGAGCATTTCCAATGTTTGTAACTATTGAAATATCAGGCCTTGCAATCTCAACTAGGTTTTTTATTTCACCACACTTATTCATACCCAATTCTAAAATACATATTTGGGTTTTTTCTGGAATATTTACTAAGGTTAGTGGCATTCCAATATAATTGTTAAAGTTACCAGGATTAGAGTAAACAATAAAATTTTTTTCTAAAATCTTCGTAAGCCATTCTTTTATAGTTGTCTTTCCACTACTTCCTGTTACACAAATAATCTTTAATTTGTTGATTTTATTTTTTGCATGCTTAGCTAACTTAATTAAGGAGTTATAGGTATCAGAAACTTCGATTAAATTTATATTTTTATTTTTTACTAAATGTTTTTTCTTTTTTTCAACTAAGCTAAACTGAACACCTCTACTTGCAGCATCATCTATAAAATTGTGCCCATCAAAATTTTCACCCTTTAAAGGTATAAAAAGGCTTTTATAATTAATATTTCTACTATCAATAGAAAAGTTATTAAATTTAAAGTTATTTTTTAATTCCCTATTAAGGTTTAAAGCATTGTATACTTTATTTAGGTCCCAGCTCATTTTAATTTACTAATTATTTGTTTTACTACTTCTTTATCACTAAAAAAGTTTCTCTTATTTCCAATTATTTGATAATTTTCGTGGCCTTTTCCAGCTATCAACAAAAAATCGTTTTTTTTCAATAGTTTTACTGTGAATGTAATTGCTTTTTTTCTGTCTGCAATTTCCTTTACTTTTTTTTTATCAATAATTGTAAGTTTTCTTATCATATCTTTTCTAATTTTTCCTGGATCCTCATTTCTTGGATTATCATCAGTAATTATTACTAAATCAGAGAATTTTAAAGCCTCTTTACTCATTAAGGGTCTTTTTTCTTTATCTCTATCACCACCACATCCAATGATTGTAAATAGATTACCCTTACAATTCTTTTTTAGATTACTTAGTACATTGTTTAGTGCATCAGGCGTATGTGCATAGTCAACAAAAATATTCCAATTCTTTTTTACTTTATCTAATCTACCAGGAGGATTTTTAAGGCTATTCAATAAATTAAAATTACTAAATTCTAATTTTTCTCCAAAAATTAGAATTAAAGCACATAATTTATTGTAAACTTCATATTCTGAAATTGCTTTTGTAAAAATTTTTTTTTTTCTATTTTTTAATAAAATTTGGTATTCAAATCCGCCACTTTTCTTTTGAAATGTTGAAATTTTCAAAAACTTTCCTGTTTTTCCATAATCAAGAATTTTTAATTGTTGTTCTTTACAGACGTTAAAAAAAAAATCTGAAAACCTGTTATCTGTATTAATAATTGCAATACTTTTTTTTTTTGTATGCTCAGTAAATAAAAGTGATTTCGATTTTTTATAATTATAAAAGTTTTTATGATAATCTAAATGATCCCTGGAAAGATTGCTAAAAGCCACTTTGTCAAATTTTATAGGAAATAATCTGCTCTGTTCTAAGCCAATACTCGATGCTTCAATTACTAATTTTTCACACTTCTTTTTTGAAATTAAATTTAGCTGTTTGTTAAGTATAACAGAGTCAGGAGTTGTAAGTGGAGATTTATCTATTTTATTTTTTTTATAAATAAGACCAAGTGTACCTATACTCGCAGCCCTAAAGTTTAATTTCTCCCATATTTGTCTAGTATAATCACTTATGCTTGTCTTACCATTAGTTCCAGTTATAGCTACTTTTTCTTTAATAGAGTTTTTGTTAACTATTGAAGCTATCTCAGAAAATAATTTTCTTACCTTCGTGGTCCTAATTAAAACCGTGTTTTTGACTTTAATATTTTTTTTTGAATTTTTAGATAGAATTATTGCTATTTTTTTATATTTAAGAATATTTTTTATATAATTTTCACCATTTTCTTTTTTTCCTGATATTGCTGCAAAAATATAATTATTCTTAATAATTCTTGAATCAGCACTTAAATCAATGATATTAAAATCATAAAAATTTTCTAAAAAAAAATTAGTTTTACATTCTTTTAATATTTCACTGAGTTTCATTTCAATAATTTTTTAAATAGTTATTTTCATTTAATATTGGAGAAATTTTTCCTACAATTCTTGAAAATGTCGGTGCTGCTGTATTTCCCCCAAAATTTTCTAAAAATTCTTGAGTATTTCTTCTTGGTTCGTCAAAAAGAACAAATGCAATATACTCTGGCTTATTGATTGGAAAAGTACCGATAAATGATGTTATAACTTTTCTTTCTGAATATTTTCCATTTTCTAATTTTCTTGATGTTCCTGTTTTACCACCAACTTCCAATCCAATTACTTTAGCTTTTTTTCCAGTTCCGGAATTAACTATTTTTTTTAATAAATTATTAACCTTGGTAGAAGTTTCATCTTTTAAAATTTTTTTTCTTGATTCTTCTGAATTTTTAACAATTCTTGGATCAACTTTGAAACCTCCATTTACTAGGGTTGAATAAGCAGAAACAAGGCTGATTGGAGATATTGATGTGCCATATCCATAACTTATAAACTTTGAAGCAAGATGATCCCAGTGATCTGGTAATTTATTTTTAACAATATTAAGACCATATAAATTTAAATTTTCTTTTAAACCCATTTTTTTTAAAAAAACTTTTTGTTTTTTTATTCCAATTTCTTCAATTAACTGAATGCTTCCAACATTTGAAGATTTTGTAAAAATTTCTTCAAAACTTATTTGCTCTTTTTTGATATGTTTATCTTCAATTAATTTTTCAGAAGTAATTTGATAACCGTCGTTAATTTTAAATTTTCTGTTTTCCAAATCTAGATTATTTTCAAATGCTAAAGCAGCATTAAAAATTTTTAGTGTTGAACCCATCTCGTATCTGGCTTCAGTAGCTAAGTTATTTTCTGTAAATGCTTTAATATTTTCTGGATGATTTGGATCAAAGTCTGGAAGAGAGACTAAGGATAATATATCCCCATTATGAACGTTAATAATTATTGTTACTGCAGAGTTTGCATCATATCTTTTTAAGCTTTCTGATAATTCTTTATGAACAATAGATTGAACTCTTAAATCAACACTTAGACTAAGATCATTACCACCGTTTAAAAATGAATTCAGATTTTTTTCTACTTTACTAGTGATATTTGCAGATTTAAAACCAGTCAGATGTGAAAACAGATTGTGATGAAGATAAATCCTTTTTATTGAATTATGAAATTGAATTGCAGGATCTCCAATTTTTCTTAACTCATTTATCTCTTTTGGAGTAAGATGTTTCTTTATTCTGATATATTGTTTCTTGCTGAAAACTCTATCAAAGAAAAAATTATTTTTTTCAGGAAAAATTTCTCTTAATTTAATTTTTAATTCATAATTATCTAAAACTTTTCTGGTATCTAAATAAAGATCTTTTGTTTTTATATTCGTTGCAATTATTTCACCATTTCTGTCCAAAATTCTTCCTCTATCAACAAGAGTATTTTTTCTATCAATCCCTTTTTGTGTATTGTAATCAAAATACGTCTTGTAAAGTGATATTATTATGAAAATGAAAAAGCAGGAAATTATT
The DNA here is from genome assembly GCA_002712255.1 of Alphaproteobacteria bacterium. Classification (GTDB taxonomy): domain Bacteria; phylum Pseudomonadota; class Alphaproteobacteria; order Methylaequorales; family Methylaequoraceae; genus MED-G10. The sequence continues at coordinate 2,383 of PATB01000013.1, read as the reverse complement.
GAAAAAAAGAAGTTATTTAATTTTTTTGCATAGTTTACTTCAGTATTCCTTTTTTCCTCTATAACAAGATCATTATTATCCTTAAATTGAACATCTACTGTTTTATTATCTTTTGTTGGCATGACATTTTCGTAAAAAATTTTTTTTGATTTATCCATTATTCATCGCCAAGCTTTATAATATCTATTTGTTCAATAGGAACTAATTTTAATTCAGTTTTATTGATATTTTTTAAATTTTGTGGACTTGAAAAGTAAGAGTAATCAGTTCTTAACTTTTCAATTTCATTGTCAATTTTATATATTTCTTTTTCAAGTTTTTTTATTTGATTTATTTGATTTGTAGCCATAAATTTTGTTCCTACTATGGAAAAAATAATTATTATCAAAAGAAAAATTTTCATATTATTTCTGCAACCCTCATTTTAGCCGACCTTGATCTGGGATTTTTTTTGATTTCTTGATGGGATGGGGTGATAGGTTTTTTTGTTATAATTTTTAAATAATTTATATTTTTTTTAAAAAAATTTTTCACAATTCTATCCTCTAATGAATGAAAGGCCACAATAATAATTCGTGAGTTTTTATTTAAAAAACTCAAACATGTTTTTAAAAAAATTTCTAATTCGTTTAATTCATCGTTTACAAAAATTCTTAATGCTTGAAAAACCCTTGTTGAAGGATTTTTATGGCTATAAACATTAATTTTTTTTATCAATGATGATAGTTCTAATGTTGTTTTTATTTCTTTTTTCCTTCTTTCTAAAACTATAGATTTTGCAATTTTTCTTGAATTTTTTTCTTCACCATAGTAATAGAAAATTTCACTTAATTGTTTTTCACTAAATTCATTAATAATTTTTTGTGCTGTAATTTCATTATTTTGATTATTCATTCTCATATCCAAGGGCCCATCTAAATTAAAAGAGAACCCGCGAGTTGAAGAATCTATTTGAGTTGACGATAATCCAAGATCAAGCGTTAGACCATTAATTTTTTCAATTTTAAATTCTTTAAGAATGGTCTGTATATTAGAAAACTTTTCAACTTTAAAAAAAAAATTTTCTGGATACTTTACTGCTAATTCATTTGCATATTTCTTAGATAAAAAATCTCTATCTACCGCAATAACCTTAGAATTAAATTTTAGAATCTGGCTGGAATATCCCCCTTGTCCAAATGTTCCATCAAAATAGATTTTATTATTTTTAGGCTTTAGATATGAAATTACTTCATCAACCAATACAGGAAGATGTTTAATATTTGTAGACATTTCTAATTTGCTTGTCTTCTTAAAAAAGCTGGAATTTGAAGTAAATCATCATCTAATTCATTCTGTGGCTTATTCGTCTCAAATTCTGTTACATTATTATCAAGTGGATTTGATTCTGAAATTGCAATTTCTTCGTTTGAAGAATCATTTTTGTGAAAATCTTTTTTTTGTTCACCATTACTTTTATTTAGATTCTCTTCAATAACTTCTCTCATTTCTTTTTTAAATTCAACTTCACTAGATTCTTCGTTTTTTACCTCTTGAATTGTAATTTTATTATTTTCTTCTTTTTCTTTTAAACCAAAAATTTTTGAAAAAAGAGATCGTTTTTTTTGACTTTTGACTGTAGTTCTCTCATTTAACTTCGTTTTTTCTTTTTTATTATCAACAGAAGCTTCTTGAAGATCTACGAAGAAACTTGTTTGCTTATTATTTCCTGATTCAGTGTTATTTGAAGTGTCATTTTCCAAATTACTTACTATTTTATTCACATTAGGTTCAACCTCAATATGTTGAAAATTTGAACTACTTTCATTTTGACCAATATTTCTGTAGTAATTTTCATTATCAATACCCGTGGAAACAACAGAAATTTTGAATTTACCATTTAAATTTTCATCTTTCTGTACTCCCCAAATAATATTTGCATTCTCATCAGACTCTTCTCGAACCCTATTAATTGCTAAATCAATATCATGTAAACTTGTATCTGTTCCGCAAGTTAAATTAATTAATACACCTTTTGCCCCTTTCATTGAGTTATTTTCCAGAAGCGGGTTTGATATAGCTGCTTCAGTAGCTTCAGTGACTCTGTTTTCACCTTCGGCAATACCCGTACCTAAATGTACTTTTCCAGTTTCGCTCATAACTGCCTTTACATCTGCAAAATCATGATTCATTATTCCAGTGTTTACCATTACATCTATGATACTTTTTACTCCGTCAATTAAGACATTGTCTGCAAATTGAAGTGAATCTACAAAGGATGTTTCGGGTTTCGCTAAATGAAATATATTCTGATTGGGGATAACTATTAGATTATCAACATATTTTTGTAATTCTAAAATTCCTTCCTCGGCTCTTTTAATTTTTCTTTTACCTTCCATTTCAA
>PATB01000012.1 GCA_002712255.1 Alphaproteobacteria bacterium | reverse complement strand
GTATTATTTTTTAGATCAAAAAATACTTCTGGAACTACGGAAATTTTTTTATCAAAATTTTTTAGTAATTTACTGAACAAATTTGACTGTTTTAGTTCTTCTGTAAGAATTATTTCACCTGGCTCGATCCTATGAATTGATTCTGAAAGATCTTGCTTAAAATTTTGTCCATCGATTTTTTCAACTTTTATTCCCCCAGTTGTCATATCAACCCAAGATAGTGACAAATCGCCTTTAATAAAAAAAATACTTAGAAGATTATTGTTAGTTTTTGAATCTAACAATGATTCCTCGATTATTGTTCCCGGAGTAATGATTCTGACAACGTCTCTTTTGAAAATTTTTTGATTTTTCATCTCCTCAGTTGAACTATCTAATTGTTCAGCAATCGCAACCTTAAATCCTTGTTTAATCAATCTTGAAAGATATGATTGAGCTGCATGAAAAGGTACTCCACACATTGGAATATCAGCATCATTAATTCTACCTCTTTTAGTTAGAGCTATTCCAAGAACCTGTGAAGCAATCTTTGCATCATCAAAAAATAATTCATAAAAATCTCCCATCCTGTAAAAGAGAAGATATTCTTTATGCCTTTCTTTTACTTCGAGATATTGGGCCATCATCGGAGTAGGTTTTGATTTTTTTGCTTCCGTATTTTTTAAACCTACTATATCAGGTTGTTTTAATTTCATTTTACTTTAGATTAATAATATATTATTTAAGCATTTTCATGTTTGTTCATAAAGATATAATAATTGTTTTTCTTTTCATTTTCTTTGTGAATCTTGTAATTTTAGTCTTAATAATAACTGATCTAAAAAAAATAAATAAATTTCTCAATAATTTTTCTGGAAGCTCTTTAAAATCAGGAAAACTTTTTTTTTACAAGTTATTTGAACCTATTGCTTTCAACATAAATAAAATAATCGGGAACTATGAATATAAATTTCGTAATGAGAAAGTAAGAGTTTTTTTCTTTGAATATTTTTATAAACATTTCCCTGATCCATTATTAATAATTAATCAAAGTTTAAGCATAATAGAAACCAATTTAGCTGCACGGGAGTTGATAGGTGAGACTGCACAAGGAAAAAATATTTTTTCAGTTCTGCGAATTCCAGAGCTCGGGGAACTCATTAATGAATCACTCCAAAAAAGAAGGCCGATTGAATCAGAAGTAAGGCTTTTATATCCAAAGGAAAAAATTTACAATGTTTGGATTTCAGGAAGTAAAGACGTTGGAACAAATAAACTTAACTTTATTAGATTATTTGATTCAACATCTTCTCACAATATCCAAAACTTACAAAGAGATTTTATCGCTAATGCCAGTCATGAATTAAAAACTCCTGTTTCAGTTATAATTGGTTATTGCGAGACGTTATTAAATGACAATAAAGCAGATACAAAAGTTAAAGAAAAATTTCTAAAAACAATGGCTAAAGAAGCCACAAGAATGTCTTCGCTTGTTAATGACCTATTATCGCTGACTAGAATTGAAAGAATTGAGCACTCACCACCAAGTGAAACAGTTGAACTTGGAAAAATATTCCAAGAAGTTGAGCAAATTTGTATTGATAGAAATTTGTTCAAAAAAATTAAATGTAGGTTTGTTTTGAGCAAAAAAAAATATGAGATATTAGGTGACTCAAGTGAGTTAAAACAAGTTTTCTTAAATATTATTGAAAATGCAGTAACCCATAGCAATTCAAAAAAAGCTGTCGTTGCTAAATTGGGAAACGTTAAATCATTAATAACTTTCAGTGTTGAAGATTTTGGTATTGGAATACCAAATGAAAATATTCCATTGTTAACTAAACGCTTTTACAGAGTTGATGAAGCTAGATCAAGAAATTCTGGAAACACTGGTTTGGGTTTATCTATAGTTAAGCATATTATTAATAGACATAACGCAGAACTAACCATTAATTCAATAGAGGGAAAAGGAACTAAATTTTCTATTATTTTTAATAAGGACAAACCCTCTTTGTTGTAGGAAAACAACATAAATCAAAAAAACTATTTTATATTTTGTGATGTCATAAAACTTTCACAAATACTGAATATATTTTTCTTACTTTTAACTTTTATAAAGAGGAATATTATGAAAAAATTTTATGTTGGTTTAACTACAATCTTTTTAAGTGCTTTATTTTCCGGAGCTAATGCTCAGGATTATGACGCTCAAATTGATGCATTACAAAACGAACTTTTAAAAATTAAACAAGAAATGAAATCTGATAAAAGCCAGGCTTACTTCAAAAAAGGTAAAGGTCTAAGTATCAAAAGTACTGATGGAAAATATGAATTCCAAATAAAAGGAAGGGCTATGTACGATATGTCTGCGTTATTAGGTGGTAACTCACTTGCTGATTATTCGACGACTGGCGCTACGGGTTGCAGTAACTGTAGTAGAGCTGATGATATTGGAACATTCGGTCAAGAGTTTAGAAGACTTAGATTTTCTATAAAAGTAAAAATAGGTGATGGATGGGCTCTTGCTTTCCAACCAGACTTTGCTGAAACAATTTCAGACAACTCAAATACAGGTGGTAAAGGTGTTGATGTTAAAGATGCCTACATCTCAAAAGCCTTTAAGGGTTTTGGTAAACTTTATTTTGGTAATGCCAAATCCGCTGGAGGTATGTGGGAAAATACAAGTTCTAATAGTATTCTTTTTATGGAAAGACCAATGTACAATGAGGCTGCAAACTTAGCCCATAGAGCTGGTCTGCACTATGATTCATCTGGTGCAATGGGACCATTTCATTTAAGAGTAGCTCTAACTGCCGGTGCCGAGGGTGCATGGAGACAAGAAAACGAAGATTCTGATTCTGTTGAAGATAGATGGAATGCTTCTGGCGCGGCCCATTACACTTGGTCTAAAATGAACGACTATTGGAGCGGACTATCTCTTGGAAAAAACCATAAACTAATGATAGGCGCATCCTGGTCTTATGAGAATTTAGTTGATGCGGGAACAAGAGATGTTGAAGCAAGAGCTCAGGGTGTACACACATTAGGTGAAAAAATCCAAGACGGAGCATTAGCTAATATAGAAAATTATACTTATGGTGGTCCACAATTCGGTTATACAAATGGTCCTTTATATGTTGCTGGAGAATGGTTTTATGTAACAACTGAAAGAGAAACAGCTAATACAGACAGAGTTAATTATGGTGATTATGAGGCAAGTGGTGGTTCAGTTTTCGCTCATTACTTCCTAACTGGTGGCGCCACTGTTCCGCTAAGTGCTAAGAAAGGTAAAATTGGCGGAGTCAAATGTAAAGGAAGTTATGGTTGTAGTGCTGTAAAGGTTATGTATGAGCAATGGAATGGAGNTCATTCTGANCTTTCAACTNNANGNACAGATGCCAAGGTTATCCATTTTGGTCTCAATCACTACTTNAACAGCAATGTAAGGTTAATGATTGANGGTGCTAGGGGNCTTTACATGAATGGNACTGGTCTCAACTCAGATGCTTTGGGCTCAAATCACGAAGGTAATTTGACAAGTATTCAAGCAAGACTTCATTTTAAATGGTAAAAAAATCTTTAGATAGATTNATAAAAAGGATCTGAATTATTCGGATCCTTTTTTTTTTTGATTAAAATTATTTATCTAATTCTTTTTGAAAATATTTATGAACAATTGAATCTTGATTTTCTAATAACCAATCAATTGATGGCTCATTGTCCATTGCCTTTTTAATTGCAGAAGTAGTTGCCTTTCTGTGTATATCAAAAAGAATCTTATGATCTAAATTTTCATCTTTTGATACTGATGGATTTAACCAAACCGCAACGATAATACCTAAATCATTTGCCTTTTCTTTTGGAATAATTCCCTCTCTAACCGCGTCTAAAACACCATTAGAAATTGCACCCTGAACTGTGCCCATCAAAATATTTGTATATTTATCATCTTTTACCGTAACTTTACTAACCATAATTGTAGCCGGTTTTACCATAACATCTGTATTCATCAATGCTAAAACTTTTGTGTGACCTTTGATTTGGTTCCCTAATAAAGTAGCGAAAGCTGTTCCAAAAGGTCCATTTAAATCACCAACAATAACTTCTGGCTCTGCAGCCGTTCCTGGTGGCCCTCCAGCCAACAAAGATTCTCCCACTTTCATTGTAAAATCACTACTCATATATAATTTCCTTCCTTTTAAATTTTGATTTTTACTCTCATAATTAATCTGATAACCTAATATATTTGATAATTTTTACAACCTTGTCTCTTTATTTTTACTTTTTCAAAATTATTTGGAATACAAAGGTACTTTGTCATAAAAATGTAACAAAACTGTAATACATATTTAATAGTTAATATTTATCTTTATTTTTTAACTTTAACAATTACNAGAGAGGAAAAATATGAGAAAAACTTTTCTTACAATCTTAGCATTAGCTTTTTCAATTGGTTCTAGTGGCAATGCTCGTGACCAAATTAAAATTGTTGGCTCATCAACTGTTTATCCATTTGCAACAGTCGTTGCTGAAAGATTCGGTAAAACAAGTGGGTTTAAAACACCAGTTATTGAATCCACAGGATCAGGTGGCGGTTTAAAACTTTTTTGTGCAGGCTTAGGTACTGAACATCCTGATATTACAAATGCTTCCAGAAGAATAAAGTCAAAAGAAGTAAAAAAATGTAAAGAAAATGGTGTGGAAGATATTACAGAAATTAAAGTTGGATATGATGGTATTGCTCTGGCTAATTCAAAATTAGGGCCTGATTTAAAGTTATCTCTTAAAGATATTTATTTAGCATTAGCAAAAGTAGTTCCAGCAGATAATGATGGTGAAACTGTCAAACCTAATCCTTATAAGACATGGAACGAAGTAAATCCAGATTTACCAGCTGCTCCAATTGTTGTAATTGGTCCCCCGCCAACTTCTGGAACAAGAGATGCATTCAATGAACTAGCAATTGAAAGAGGGTGTAAAACTTTTCCAGGTAGAAGTGCTTTAAAAAAGGAAAATAAAAAACTGTACAAAAAAGAATGTCGAGCAATAAGAGAAGACGGTCCATTTGTAGAGGCTGGAGAAAATGATAATCTTATAGTTGAAAAGCTTGTAGCTGACAAAGGAGCTATTGGAGTTTTTGGTTACTCTTTTCTAGATGAAAATAGAGATAAGGTAAAAGCTGCTGAAGTAGATGGAGTATTTCCTGAATTTGAAGCAATTTCATCAGGGAAATATCCTGTTTCACGATCACTCTTTTTCTATGTAAAAAATGCGCATGCTGCAGTGATTCCTGGAATTAAAGAATATGTAAGAGAGTTTACTTCTCNCAAAGCAGTTGGTTCTGAGGGGTATCTTTTAGACAAAGGTTTAATTCCTCTTCCAGACGGTGAGCGAGCAAAATTTGAAAAAGATGGGAAGACACTTGCTAAATTTGACGTTAAAATGTTAATGCAATGATAACACTCAAGTAAAGTCAGATTTATGGGGTTTTGGTCCTTCTTCACATTGCTTTGTCTTATTGGTTTTTATGTCAATTGGTATGGAACTACAAAAGCTTTAAGATTAAATGCGAACATCTCTGAAGAGGGATCAAAATTACCTTCTCTTCCCTCATATTACGGGACACATTCTTTTCTTTGGTTAATAATCCCAGTTATAACTCTTCTTATCTTTTGGTTTTTCTTTAAACCTTTCATAATGGATTTGTTTTTGAGTAAATATATCTCATCAAAATTAGATTCCTCTTTTACAGGCGACCCATCTATGCTTATTGATACTGTAAAAGCCACAAACCCCGAAAAAGTTTTTCCAGGTACGAATCCTCTAATTGTTGAAAGTGCAAAATATTATAAACAACTTTATCTAAGTTCAGATTCATACGTATTCATTTCAATTTTAATTCTAGGTCTAATTTTCAGTTTTACTTCTATAAAAAAAATTTCATTTTCATTCCAAGCGAGACAAGCCGTTGAACAATCAAATGTTAATCTCTTGATAATTTGTTCAGTGATTGCAATTATTACGACTGTTGGAATTGTTTTTTCATTAATATTTGAAGCAGTTAGGTTTTTTGAAAAAATACCCTTTTTTGATTTTTTGTTCGGCTTAGTTTGGAGTCCACAAACGGCAATTCGTGAAGATCAAATTGCTAGTCAAGGTGCATTTGGAGCTATCCCAATCTTTACGGGTACATTATTGATTACATTGGTAGCGATGTTTGTCGCTATACCCGTTGGGTTATTATCAGCCATCTATCTTTCAGACTATGCGCGACCAAGTGTAAGAAAAGTCTTAAAACCTTTGTTAGAAATTTTGGCTGGAATTCCGACGGTAGTTTATGGTTTTTTTGCAGCAATAACTGTGGGGCCTTTTTTAAAAGATTTTGCTCAACATTTTGGTTTTTCAGTTGCCTCGGAAAGTGCTTTAGCTGCAGGAGGTGTGATGGGAATAATGATTATTCCATTTATTTCTTCATTATCCGATGATGTTATAAATGCTGTTCCTATGTCTCTTCGTGATGGTTCTTATGCAATGGGAGCCACAAAATCCGAAACCATAAAAAAGGTAGTGCTCCCCGCTGCACTTCCAGGAATTGTTGGAGCAATTTTACTAGCAGTCTCAAGAGCTATTGGCGAAACCATGATTGTTGTTATGGCAGCAGGAGTCGCTGCTAACCTTACAGCTAACCCTTTTGAATCTGTGACAACAGTAACTGTTCAAATCGTTACATTGTTAGTTGGAGATCAAGAATTTGATAGCGCTAAAACATTAGCAGCATTTGCCTTAGGTATAACACTATTTTTTATAACACTACTCTTAAATCTTTGGGCCTTAAAAATTGTTAGAAAATATAGAGAGGTTTATGACTGATGTAACCAAGTTAATTCAAGCTTCCCTTGAAAAAAGACATAATGCGGAAAAACGATTTCAGTTTTATGGGATTTTAGGTATCTCTTTAGCAGTCTTGTTTCTGTTTGTAATTTTAATCTCAATAATTAACGAAGGAAAGAATGCATTCAAAAGTACATACATAAAGCTTGATATTAATTTTGAAGAAAAAACTGTTGATCCTGAAGGTTTAAGAAATATTGATGATTTAAAATTTGCTAATTATAAAAAGTTAATAACCTCTTCATTAAAAAATTATTTTCCTGAGGTCAGTGACAAAAAAGAATTGAGAAGTTTAGGAGGATTTATTTCAAGCTCTGAAGAACAAAATCTCATGAATTTTATAATTTCTAATAATGATTACATTGGTAATTCAAAATCTTTTTGGCTTCTTGCTTCATCGACTATAGACGTAATTCATAAAAATCCAGATATGCAAAGTCTTTTAGAAGACGATCGATTGATCTCAGACCGTGAACTGGGTTGGTTTAAGAGTTTTGAAAAAAATGGTGATATAAAATTTGGTTTAAATAAAAACTTTTTTTTAAAAGCAGATTCAACTGAACCAGAGCAAGCTGGAATTTTAGGCTCAGTTATAGGTACTTTTTTTACTTTATTTATTACTCTGATTTTATCTTTTCCAATCGCCGTTGCTGCGGGTGTATTTCTTGAGGAATTAGCCCCTAAAAATAAATTTACAGATTTTATAGAGGTTAATATAAATAATTTAGCCGCCGTACCCTCAATAATTTTTGGTTTACTTGGGTTAGCAATTTTTCTCAATGTTATGCATTTACCAAGATCAGCACCTGTTGTCGGAGGGATGGTTTTAGCGTTAATGACATTACCAACCATAATAATTGCAACAAGAGCATCATTGAAAGCAGTTCCACCTTCTATTAGAGAAGCAGCCATCGGCCTCGGGGCCACCAAGTTTCAAACGGTGAACCATCATCTACTACCATTATCTTTACCGGGAATATTAACGGGAACAATTCTTGGAATGTCACGAGCTCTTGGGGAATCAGCACCCTTACTTATGATTGGAATGGTTGCTTTCATTGTTGATATTCCTGGATCTTTTACAGATTCTGCAACAGTTTTACCAATACAAATTTATTTATGGAAAAGTACAGCTGCTCGCGGATTTTTAGAATTGACTGCGGCTGGAGTAATGGTACTTTTAACATTTCTTATCCTTATGAATGGATTAGCTGTGTATATTAGACAGAGATTCGAAACAAAATGGTAGTGAGATAAATGTCAGAGAAAGTTAAAATAAAAAGTAAAAAAGTAAGTGTTTTTTATGGAGACAAAAAAGCTTTAGATTCAATAAATTTAGAAATTCCTGAAAAAAAAGTTACATCCTTAATTGGTCCCAGCGGATGCGGCAAGTCAACTTTTCTTAGATGTTTAAATAGAATGAATGACACCATTGATATTTGTAGAATTGAAGGAGAAATATTTATTGATGATAAAAATATCTATGAAAAAAGTTTAGACCCTGTTCTGCTTAGAGCAAGAATTGGGATGGTTTTTCAAAAGCCAAACCCATTTCCAAAATCAATTTTTGAAAATGTTGCCTACGGACCCAAAATTCATGGTATAGTAAATAGCAAAGATGAATTAAACGATTTAGTTAAATACAGTTTGAAAAAAGCTGGTTTATATAATGAGGTAAAGGATAGATTGGATGAACCCGGAACGTCATTATCTGGTGGACAGCAACAACGTCTCTGTATAGCTAGAGCAATAGCTGTTAGCCCTGAAGTAATTTTAATGGACGAACCGTGTTCAGCACTAGATCCAATTGCAACGGCTGTTATTGAAGAACTAATTGATGAACTTGCGAAAAATTTTACCATCGTAATTGTAACACATTCGATGCAGCAAGCTGCCAGAGTCTCNCAACAAACNGCTTTTTTNCATATGGGNAATTTAATTGAAGTCGGAAAAACTGAGGAAATTTTNTCAATGCCAAAACANGTAAAAACNCAAGATTANATNACGGGGAAGATAGGATAAAAAAATGAAAGAACATATTGTATCAACATATGATGATGACTTAAATACGCTCAAAACAAAATTACTTGAAATGGGGGTGCTAGTAGAAAGACAAATATTTCAAGCCATAGAAATTACAAAAATAATAAATCTTGCTAAGGCAAAAAAAATTCAAAAAGGCGATGATGCTATAGATGCCTTAGAGGTGGAAATAAGAGAATTTGCAACTAAAACTCTTACCAAAAGACAACCTTTAGCAGATGATTTAAGGAAAATAATAATATCATTAAAAATTTCAAGTATATTAGAACGAATTGGTGATCACGCATCCAACGTTGCGGGACGTATTCTTCATGTAAAGAAAGTTCCAGAAAATTATGTAACTGAATCTATATATCAGTTAGGACAATTAGTAATAAAGAATTATTCAAAAGCATTAAGCTCATTTGATCAAGACAGTCAAAAAATAGCACAAATTGTGCCGACAGAAGATGTGACTATTAATTCAGTTTATGAAACATGCTTTAGAGAACATTTACACATAATGATGGAAGATAGTGAAATTATTGGTTTTTCAACACAAATGCTTTTCATTGCCAAGGAACTTGAAAGAATAGGGGATTTATCAAAAGTTATCTCAAAAGAAGTTATATATAATTTAAAAGGAAAAATAGTTTAGTGGTGAATAACAAAAAACAAATTGTTGTTGTAGAAGATGATACTGCTCTCTTACCAATGATTACCTACAATCTTGAGAAAAATGGTTTTTCTGTGCGGGAAGCCACAAATGGTGAAGATGCTTTAATGTTAATTAAAGAACAGTTACCCGCACTAGCCATTATTGATTGGATGATACCAGCACCCACAGGTATTGAGGTATGTAAAATTTTAAGAAGAGGGAAAGAAACAATTTCTTTGCCCATAATAATTTTATCAGCAAAAGGAGAAGAGGAAGACAAAGTAAGAGGACTGAACACAGGTGCCGACGACTATGTCACAAAACCCTTCAGTCCAGCAGAACTTATTGCGAGAGTAAATTCATTATTAAGAAGATCAACCTCCTCTGGTAAAAAGACTTTAGAGTTTATGGATATTTCAATAAATTTAAACCAACATAAAGTTTATAGAGGTGAAAAAAAAATCCATTTAGGGCCAACTGAATATAAGTTGCTTAGACACTTAATGGAAAACCCAGGAAGAGTTTATTCTAGAGAACAACTTTTGGACTCGGTATGGGGTCATGGAATTTATGTTGAATCAAGAACTGTTGATACACACATAAGAAGGCTTAGAAAAGCTATAAACACCTCCGGCAAACAAAATTATATTAGAACAGTTAGGTCCGCAGGTTATTCCATAGATTCTGACTAATCTTTAATTTAATACTTGTTCACGTAATACTAATATTTAGAATTAGTTAATGAAAATTAAAAAAGGCATATCTGTAATCGTTACAGTTTTCAATAAAGGAAAATTTATTGAAAAAACTATTCTTTGTATCTTGAAGCAAATGAAAAAAAATTANCAACTCATCATTGTTAATGATGGATCAACTGATAATTCATCAAAGCTAATCAAAAAAATTATAAAAAATAAAAAATTTGATATTAAGTATATCGAAAAAAAAAATAGTGGTCCCAGCATATCAATAAACATTGCTCTAAAATATGTTAAATACTCTCATATCAAACTTGTTGATGGTGATGATATAATTGCACCAGATGCCTTACACTACATGTTCTCGGAAATGGAAAAACTCAATTTGGATCTATTGTATGGTCATTGGGAGTGGGTGAAAAATACGTTCAAATATAAATTTGTCAAAGATACTTCTCAGGCACAGCTTTTTGAAAATGCTTTTAATAAATTTATACTTAGCGGTTGGGGTGGTTCNAGCAACTTGATGGTAAAAACCAGTTCACTAAAAACTGTTGGTGGGTGTGATGAGAAAGTATTTGTTCAAGATTATTCGCTGCCCTTAAAAATTGCCGGTTATCATATGAAATCCAAAAGTAATAAAAGATTTAGAGTTGGTTTAAGCAAAAAGTTAATTTGCGTAGGCCCGCTAGAACTAGAAGAAAGAGTTATGAATAATAGCGGTCAAACTCTATATGATTTATCTTTGGCNACCATAAATTTCTTAGAAACACACGCTCATATCAATCAAGAGATTGTAAAAAAATGTAAAAAGAAAATTTTATCCAGATGCTGGTACTGGCAAAAAAAAGAATTAGGTATTTCTTANTTTAGNAAAAACTTTTTNACCTATNTNAAAAATAAATATTTTGGNGTACTNCCNTTAACNCANATAAAACTTGTNGTCTTTGAAACATGGANGAGTAACAANAACATCAAAANATTTGAAATAGTGGAAAAAAATAAAAAAAAAATCCTCATTTATGTTGGCCTTGATNTNTTAGGAGATGCNTTACTAAAACTGCCAGCGTTAAAATTTTTGAAAGAACTGCTTNCCNAACTCAGANATAACNTGGTTTGCAGGTAAGGGAAAGTCTATATTTTCNAATAAACTTAAACCACTTTCAAAAAATTTAATTCATAANGTTCAGGATAAAATAAGTTATGGATCAACCNTTTTTGATTTTTTCAAAAAAATNAATTTTGATCATTATGATATTGTTATAGATACTCAAAAAAGATTCCTAACNACATTACTTCTAAAAAAAATTCCTACAGATCTTTTTATTTCTCCATCAGGTAATTTTTTTTTTTCAGACATACCATTGGCTGCAAAACCAAAGAAAAATCTTAGTTTAAATTTAATTCAGTTAATAGGATTNTTNTCTAATAAGNAATNTGAAAATTACAGTCCAAATAAAAGTAAAACAAAAAAAATAGCGATCTGTCCAGGAGCAGCGGTTAAAGCTAAACAATGGAAACTAAATAATTTTCTTGAAGTAGCAAAATTTTTAAAGACTAAAAGGTTAGATCCAGTTTTTATTTTAGGTCCTAATGAAAAAGAAATGCGTTTAATTATTCAGAAGGCAGCAGTTAATTTTAAAATTTTTGAAAGTAATGATCCATTAAAAACNATTGCTTTATCGAGAAAATGTTCTTTTGGCTTATCAAATGATACTGGCTGTGGTCATCTTATTTCAGCATCTGGAATTCCTACATTAACAATTTTTGGACCCACTGATGCTAAAAAATTCTTACCAATTGGTAATGAAAAAAATACGGCGTTATCATCACAGTTAATTTACAATGATCAAAATATCAACAAAATAACCCCTACGGAAGTTATAGAAAGAATATCAAAATGGTTAAAATAAAGGAGAGTGAAATGTCTAAGATTAAATGGGTAGGTACCGTATTTGTTTTAATTGGAATTTTATTAACTAATATAAACATTTATCCACTGAATATTTTTATTCACGGCTTAGGTGTTATGTTTTGGACGGCTTTTGGTTTTATGAGCAAAGATAAAGCGGTTATGACAAATTTTGGTTTTCAGATCCCNATTTTTGGATTTGGAATAATCAACTACTTTGTTTAATTAAATTAAGAAAGTCGTCCGTTGGTCTTGCCCCGTATTGAGTGACTATTCTTGAAGCAGCAAGACAACCAAATTCAGCAGATTCTTTAATGCTATAATCATTCAAAATCTTGAAAAGAAAACCAGCTGCAAACATATCTCCAGCGCCTGTTGAATCCAAAATTTTATCTACTTTATTTGCCTCAATATTAATTGTTTCATTATTATGAATTATTTTTGCTCCGTTTTTTCCAAGAGTTATGGCCGCAATATCCACTGAATCTGTAATTTTTTTTAAAACTTCGTCATTATTTTTAGACAGTTCATTAAATTCACTTTCATTACCAATTAATATGTCAACATTGTTTGTTATAAACTCCTCAAATTCATTCTTAAACATATTTACCAGTCCTGGATCAGATAAAGAAAAAACAATTTTAATTTTTTTATCTTTTGAAATATCAACAGCTTTTTTAATTGCCTCTCTCGCAGATGGTGAACTCCACAAGTAACCCTCAATTAAAACATAATCAGTATTATCAAAGAAAGAGTTTATTAAATCATCTTTTTCTAAGGTTGTACTTGCTCCAAGAAACGTTTGCATAGTTCTTTCTCCGTCTGAAGTTACCATGACTATGCATCTAGCTGTTGGTAATCCATTATTTGCCATTTGACATAAAAATTTTGTTCCCACTTTTTCCATACTTTGAACAAATACTTTTCCTAAATCATCATTCTTAACTTTACCGCAAAAACAAGAGTTACCTCCAAAGAGTGAAATCGCAGCAAGAGTATTGGCAACTGACCCTCCAGAATCTTTTTTTATAAAGTTTATTTCATTTAATAGTTTATCAGAATCTTCTTGTTCAACTAAAGCCATGGTTCCTTTTTTAAGATTATTTTTTGTGAGATCTTCTTCATTAGCCTCAGCCAAAATATCAAGAACTGCATTCCCCATTCCTAAAATTTTTTTACTAACAAATATTTTCCTCTTTAAAAAACTCGCAAAATTTATTTATCCCGCATTCACTGCATAATGGGTTTCTTGCTTTACAAATATACCTACCATGAAGTATTAACCAGTGATGTGCGTTTTTCATAGCCCATTTAGGAATAATTTTCAAATAGTTATTTTCAACTTCTAGTGTTGTTTTTCCCTTAGCAATTCCAATTCTATTTCCCAGTCTAAATAAATGTGTATCTACAGCTATATATGGTTTGTTAAAAAATGTATTCAGCACCACATTTGCCGTTTTTCTTCCCACACCGGGAAGCTTAACAAGAGAATCTCTGTCTGAAGGAACCTCCCCATTAAATTTCTCAATTAAAATTTTACTTAATAAAAAAACATTCTTTGATTTAGTGTTAAACAGACCAATCTTATTAATCAGTTTTTTTATCTTCTTTTCACCCAAGTTAACCATTTTTTCTGGAGTACTAGCTTCTTTAAAAAGCTTTCTCGTTACTGCATTAACTCCTTTATCGGTTGATTGGGCTGATAGTACAACAGCAACAAGTAATGTAAAAACAGACGAGTACTCAAGTTCTGTTTTTGGATTTGGATTTTTTGCCTTTAATGCTTTAAATATATTATCTACTTTATTTTTTACACTCATTATTAAATTATAGCTTTAAAAAATTTAAAAAGAATTTTATATAATAGTATGACTAATATATTTTTAGATTTAACAGTCCTACCTTACAGAAGTCTATCAAAAAAAGGATTTAAATATTTGATGATTTGGGTTACCTCCATCTTTCTTGGAATTGGAATATTCTTTTGGAAAATTGGAGCCTGGCCAGTTTTTGGTTTTTTAGGATTAGATGTTCTAATGCTGTATTACGCGTTTAAGATTAATTACAAAAGTGGAGAAATCTTTGAAAACCTTAAACTTTTTGACAAATCTTTTGAAATCACCAGGATTTTTCCTTCTGGGAAAAAACAAAAATGGGCTCTAGAGCCATATTGGGCAAAAGCAGAAATAACCGGATTACGAAATAATAAAAATCTAGTTATAAAATCAAAAGAGAAAATGGTGCTTATTGGCTCTTTTTTAAATATAAATGATAAAAAAAAACTTTTAGAAAAGATTGAAGAGGCTTTAGATAAATACAAATTAAGAAATAATTTAGAAAGTTAGTTCTGAAAAAAAATTCCATCCTAAATTACACTAGCTATATATCTCTAATTTTCCTTTCTGCAGTTTGGGGTAGCTCATTTATTTTTATTAAACTTAGTGTAGAGAGCATTCAGCCAATTTTATTAACTTTTTACCGTCTAGCAATTGCTTCTGTTTTTCTTTTTTTTTTTTGTGAAATTAGCAAGATTAAACTTCTTTTTTTAAATAATAAAAAAGACCTATTTATAATTGCACTAATTGGGAATGTCATTCCGTTTAACTTAATAAGCTGGAGCGAGCTTTATGTAGATAGTCTGGTGGCTTCAACCTTAATTGGGACAATGCCTCTTTTTACCTTTTTAATTTCACTCTTTTTTTTTAAAGAAAATTTTAAGAAAGTTAAAGTTCTTTCAGGATTATCAATTGGTTTTTTTGGAATGTATATTTTTATGAATCCTCAAGATTCTATTTCCAAAAATTTAAATTTGTTCTTTTCACTGCTAATTATACTATCCTCGATATTTTATGCTTTTTCTGCAAATTGGGTAAAAACTTTGAAGAATAAATCCTCACTTGAGCTGGCCTTTTCTTCTATAGCAGTAGCTACAATAATTTGTTTTTTAATGATTTTAGTGAGTTTTTCAATTCAAAGCGATTCAGTAAATTTATCCATAACCAAATTAACATTTAGTAGCATAGTAAGTGCTACGATTCTTGGTGTCCTCTGTACTGGCTTAGCTATTTGGGTTTTTTTTAAATTGATAGAAAAAGAAAGTGCAATATTCGCGAGCCAAAGTAATTATTTAATTCCTTGCTTTGGTTTTTTGTGGTCCTTTATATTCTTGGACGAGAGATTAACTCTAAATTTATTTATAGGTTTAATTTTTATTGTTTTGGGAGCTTTCTTAGTGAACAACAAATAAAATTATTGTTTGAACTGAAATTTTTCTGGCTTATCTCCTACTTCATATTCTTTGTATTCCATTTCTGGTTTAATTTCCTTGTTATCCTGAATTGCATAAACAGTTTTTACAGCTTTTTGGAAGGCAACTCTTGCTGTTTCTAAATTTCTTTCTGCAAAAGAAACTGACCCACCTAACCATGCATTATCCTCAAGTGCATTTCCTGCTGATAATAATAGCTCAGAAGCCTCAATCAATGAGTTATGAATTTCTCTTAACTTTCTTGAGTTAGGTATTTTTAAGTTTCTTAATTCATCTGATCTGCCGAATGACTCTAAGTTAGATTTAACGAGTTCCTCAGCTTCTTTGAAATGGTCCTCATCAGCTCTTTCATTACTTAAGTTAAAAGAATCCAGCAACCTACCTTGCATTATAATTGCATTTCCCAAATGACCTAGTCTTATATCCATTAAGCTTTTATATTCCTCAAGATCGTCTGTCGATATCTTTTCTTCACAAGAGAAAAGAAAAAAACCAAAGAGCAAACTGACTATAATTTTTAGTTTAATCATATTATCAACTTATCATATCTAGCATCGTGTATAAACCAGGTTTTTTTTTATAAACCCATTTAGCTGCCTTTAATGCTCCTACTGAAAAAATTTTTCTATCATCGGCTTTGTGCGTAAGTTCAATCCTTTCTCCATCCATGAAGAAAAAAACTGTGTGCTCTCCTACCACGTTTCCACCTCTAATACTCGAAAATCCAACTTCGTTTGACTTTCTAACTCTATCTGCCGTTTGAGTTCGAAAAACTGATTTTTTTATATGGTTGTTTCCTTCTTTGATTGAATCCAAAAGTGTAATAGCTGTACCAGAGGGGATATCCCTTTTTTTATTATGGTGAAACTCTAGAATTTCTATGTCTGAAATATTTGACAAATTTTTTGAGGAAGTACTGACGAGTGTTTTTAGCAAATTAACACCGATACTCATATTGAACGACCTCAAAACAATTAAATTTTTTGAAAGTTTTAGAAACTTCTCATCTTCAATCTTGCTGTATCCTGTTGTTCCTGAAACTATAGCTGTTGAATTATTATTTTTTTTTATACTTTCTAACAAATTCAAAGAAGCTTTTGGTGAGGTAAAATCTATTATCACATCAGATAGATTAATTAAACTTTTAATATCTGAATTTATTTTTACGCTATTTATTACCTTATTTATATTTCTGTGATCTTTTTTTTCACATAAAGCAACTAAATCAAAATCATTAAAACTGTTCAGCTGTTTTAATATGTCTTGACCCATTCTTCCACTAGGACCATAAATTCCTAATTTTATTTTTTTCATCAAACAATTTTAAGTTAAACCATCCCAAAAGTCTTTGACTTTAGAAAAAAATCCTGAACTCTCAGGATTATTTTTTTGTGAAGATTCTTCATCAAATTCCCTTAACAATCTCTTTTGATTTTCAGACAAATTTTTTGGAACTTCTACTGACAAGGAAATAATCATATCACCAAAAGATGTAGAACGTATTGTTGGCATGCCTTTTCCATTAAGTCTGAATTGGTCTCCATTTTGAGAACCTGCTGGAATCTTAACTTTAACCTTCCCACCAGAGACTGTAGGAACATCTACTGATCCACCGAGTGATGCATCAACAATAGATATAGGTACATTGCAAAATATATTAATAGCTTCTCTTTCAAATATGGGATGAGGAACCATACTTATAAAAAGGTAAAGGTCACCTGGAGACGAACCATGAGGGCCAACAGCGCCTTCTCCTGATAATCTTATTCTACTTCCCTCTTCAACTCCTGCCGGAATATTTACCTCAAGTTTTCGATTTTTACGCCTTCTTCCTTCTCCGTTACACGTAGTACAAGGATCTGTTATAACTTGTCCAGCACCACCACAACTTGAACAGGTTCTTTCTACAGTAAAAAAGCCTTGTGAGGCTCTTGTTCTTCCTGAACCACCGCATGCATTACAATTTTTTAAACCGTTTCCTTTTTCTGAGCCTGATCCACTGCAGTTATCACATCTAACTAAAGTGTCAAAAGATATTTCTTTTTTTAGACCGGTGTAAGCTTCTCTTAAATCAACATCGACTTCATACTTAAGGTCTTGTCCACGCTGTTCTCTTTGTCTTGTTTGCCTTCCACCCATGTCGCCAAAGAAGTCTTCAAATATATCTGAAAAACTTCCAAACCCACTAAAGCCGTCAGTAAAGCCAGAACCTCCTCCTTGATTAAAAGCATCGTGACCGTACGCATCGTAAGCTTGTCTTTTTTCTGAATTTGAGAGAACTTCATAAGCTTCAGAGACTTCTTTGAATTTTTTTTCAGCTTTGGTATCACCAGGATTTTTATCAGGGTGATACTTCATTGCTAGTTTTCTATATGCCGATTTAAGTAAACTTGAGTCAGCATCTTTGGAAACACCTAGAACATCATAGTAATCTTGCTTTGACATGTCTTTCTAAAAAATTAAGCTGATTTTTCTTTATTGTCATCATCTGAATCTTTTTTCTCAGTAACGTCTTCAAAATCGGCATCTACCACTTTAGAGTCTTTTTTCCCTTTTTTGGTTTTTTTAGGGTCTGCACCAGATTTAGGTTTTGTATCGGCTTTTCCACCAGGTGAATCTTTTTTTTCTTTTTCAGCTTTTTCTTGTGCCTCTTTATACATAATTTCACCTAGTTTCATTGAATTTTGAACCAATGCATCTGTTTTTTCTTTAAGTGCAGTAACCTCAGCTTTTTCATCCTTAAGGGTTACCTTTAATTCTTCTAAAGACTTTTCAATTTTGTCCTTATCTTCTTTTGGAATTTTTGAACCATGTTCTTTTAGGCTTTTTTCAGTACTGTGAACAATCGAATCAGCGTTATTCCTTGCCTCGATTTCTTCAAGTTTTTTCTTATCTGAATCAGCGTTTGCTTCAGCATCTTTCACCATCTTCTCAATCTCGTCGTCTGAAAGACCTCCAGAGGCTTTAATTTGAATCTGGTGTTCTTTACCTGTAGCTTTGTCCTTTGCTGAGACTTTAACTATTCCATTTGCATCAATATCAAAAGTTACTTCAATTTGTGGGGTACCTTTTGGTGCAGGTGGAATACCAACTAAGTCAAATTGTCCTAGCAATTTATTATCAGCTGCAATTTGTCTTTCACCCTGAAAAACTCGTATAGTCACAGCTGATTGATTATCATCTGCGGTTGAAAACGTTTGACTCTTATTTGTTGGTATAGTTGTGTTCTTTTCAATTAGCTTCGTAAATACTCCCCCTAAAGTTTCAATACCTAAAGATAAAGGCGTTACGTCTAGCAATAAAACATCTTTTACATCACCTGATAAAACGCCACCTTGCACAGCAGCTCCTAATGCAACCACTTCGTCAGGGTTAACACTTCTATTTGGTTCTTTACCAAAAAAAGTTTTCACTGCCTCTATAACTTTTGGCATTCTAGTCATTCCACCGACCAGAATAACGTCATTAATTTCACCTGCGCTCAAACCAGCATCTTTCAAAGCTTGTTTACATGGCTCTATTGACCTATCGATTAAATCTGATACCAATGTTTCAAACTTTGACCTTGATAATTTAATATTCAAGTGCTTAGGTCCTGATGCGTCTGCAGTAATAAATGGTAAGTTTACCTCTGTTTGAGGAGTTGTTGACAATTCTATTTTTGCCTTTTCAGCGGCTTCTTTTAATCTTTGTAAAGCCAGCTTGTCATTTTTTAAATCTATCGATTGCTCTTTTTTAAATTCAGAAGCAAAATAATCAATCAACACATTATCAAAATCTTCACCACCAAGTTTCGTATCACCATTTGTTGCTTTAACTTCAAAAACTCCGTCACCTATTTCCAAAATTGATATATCAAATGTACCCCCACCTAGGTCATAAACAGCTACAGTTCCTGTTTTTTTTTTGTCTAGACCGTATGCTAGTGCAGCAGCAGTTGGTTCATTAATAATTCTCTTAACGTCAAGCCCAGCAATTTTACCAGCATCTTTGGTTGCTTGCCTTTGAGCATCATTAAAATAAGCAGGGGTGGTTATTACTGCTTCCTTTACAGGCTTACCAAGAAATTTCTCAGCTGTTTCCTTCATTTTTTGAAGAATCATTGCACTTATTTGACTTGGTGAATATTTCTTGCCAGAAATATCTACCCATGCATCTTGATTGTCACCGGCTGTTATTTTATATGGTAAAACTTCTGTATCCTTTTTTACTGAAGGATCATCCATTCTCCTTCCAATTAATCTCTTAATAGCAAATAATGTTTTTTCTGGATTTGTAACAGCTTGTCTTTTAGCGGATTGACCGACCAGATTTTCGTCATTATCAGTGAATGCAACCATTGAAGGAGTTGTTCGTGATCCTTCTACATTCTCAATTACCTTTGGTTCTTTACCATCCATTATGGCAACACAAGAATTTGTGGTACCTAAATCTATGCCAATAATAGTCATTATAGCTCCTTTTCTTCCTAATTAATATTGGACAGAATTCCAAAATAGCCCAATAAGGCACTATTTAGAAATGTGTTTAAAGCAACTTATATATAGTATAGAATTACTTAATAGATCAAGAGAAAAATGAAAATTCTTTTAAATGTTCTTGAAAATAATGTTCAGAAAAAGCTAATTGAAGAAGTAGAGTTTTTAATCTCAAAAGCTCCCCTAATCCAACCAATAATGCCGAAATGGAATAAACCATTCAAAACTCTTATAACAAATGCAGGTGATTGGGGATGGATATCAGATAAATTTAATTATAAGTATGTTAATATTCATCCAATAACTAAGAAAAAATGGCCAAGAATCCCCTCTCTTTTTTATGAAATTTGGAACCAATTTTCAGAATATGAAAAATTACCTGACTGCTCTTTGATAAATGTTTTTCCAGACCAAAGCTCTAAGCTAGGTCTACATCAAGATAAAGATGAAAAATGTTTTAAAGCCCCAGTTCTTTCTATTTCGCTTGGAAATGCTGCAGTATTTAAATACGGTAAAGATAAAAAAAATCTAAAAAAAACTATTCTTCCCTCTGGCTCAATAGTGGTTTTAAAAGGTCACTCCAGACTATATTATCACTCCGTATCAAGAGTTTTTTCTAATAAAAATCTTTTTGAAAAAGATAATTCAATTTTTTTGTCAAAATTTACTAATGCTAGGGTTAGTATAACCTTGAGAAGGGTTTCATAATGAATTATTTATTTTTTTCCGGGCCCATAGAAACAACTACCATTGCTGCTCTTAATAGTCTATCTCCAATCATAAAACCTTTTTGAAGCTCCTCGACGACTAAACCATCTGGTTTTTCACTATGTATTTTTGAAACCGCTTGATGGAGTTCTGGATTAAATTTTTGGTCTAAGGACTCAAACTTTTTTATACCATTTTTTTCAAGAGCATCTCCAAGTTCCTTCTCAATTGCTTGTATTCCAATTACAAGATTTTTTAAGACTTTATTTTCTTCTATTTTTTCATTTTGAACAGACTGCATTGCTCTCTGAAAATTATCTGTAACTGGCAAAAGAGAAGAGGCAAAATTTTTTGTTGCATATTTTAGATTATCTTCTGTTTCTTTTTCGTGTCTTTTTCTTAAGTTATCATTTTCTGCTAGTGATCTTAGAAGTTTATCTTCTACATCCTTAAGTTTTTGTTTTAACTCAACAATGATTTTTTCTAATTCATCATTTTTTTTTTCATTGGAAGTATTGGCCTCTTTACCTTTTGTTGTATATATATTTTTCTGTCGAGTATTTTTGTTTTTTTCAATCTTATCTTTTGGATTCATTTAACCTCCTAATTAGTAATTTGGAATTTTTTTCCTATCAGTTTAGCTGTATAGTCTACTACGGGAATGATTTTAGCATAGTTAATTCTCATCGGGCCAATTACACCAATAGCACCNATTATTTCTTTATCNTTATTTCTAAANGGNCTTATNATNGTNGNACANNCNGTNANACCAAATAAGATTATTTTCTGAACCGATNAAAATNTGTAAACCNTCTGCCTGCTGTGTTTCATCNAGTATACCTATNANNTTTTTNTTNCTNTCAAGNTTTTCAATNAAAACTCTAGCATCTTCTAANTGTTCAATTGCATTNACATCNTCTAATANTTTAGANGTNCCAGTTACTATTAATTTNTTTTTTCTNCTNGCATCATCCCAACAGGCAATTCCNTCNTTAATCAATTTTTCAGCAACNTTATCNATACTNANNTTNTCATTTTGTATTTCTTCATNAATTATTTTTTTACTTTCTTTTAAAGTTCTNCCNTTNATNACAGAATTTAAATANTTAGTNGTTTCAATTAAAAGNGAGCTNGGNAAACCTTTGGGTATTTTNATAATNCTNTTNTCNATAATNCCATCTCCTGTNATTANAATTACNAANGCCCNNTCTTCACTTAATGGAACNAANTCNATNTGTTTNAAAAAACCATCAAGNTTTGGTGCTAGCACNATNCCNGCACANTCNAGAAGNCCAGATANNAAAGANCCAGCCTCACTNCACATTTGATCAAGNTTTACTGAATTTGTNTTAATATTATNTTTAATTTCNCTNCTTTCAGAACTTGAAATTTTTTTTACTTGTAANAAACCATCAACAAAAAACCTTAAACCTAAATCAGTTGGAATTCTTCCAGATGAAGTGTGATTTGATTTTAANAGACCTGCTTCTTGAAGATCATACATTACATTTCTAACTGAAGCTGGNGATAATTTTTCACCCATTTTTATTGANAGTTTTCTTGAACCTACAGGTTTTCCATCTTTCAAAAAATCATCAACGATCAATTTGAAAATTTTCCTTGACCTTTGGTCCATATCAAGAATTTTATTTGACTCGTTCTTAGTCAAAAGTGAATTAGTGAATTTAAGATTGTTTTTTTGTTCCATATCTGTTTAATAATTCAAANTATATTTAAGTATGAGAAAATTCAACAGAAAAAAAGATGAGATCAGAGATATCTCAATAGAAACCAACGTAAATAAAAATGCTGACGGTTCATGTATTATCAGACTTGGAAATACTCATGTGATATGTACAGCGTCATTTGAAAATGATGTTCCTCAATGGCTTAAAAATAAAAATTNTGGATGGATCACCGCAGAATATGGNATGTTGCCAGGTTCGACATCAACTAGGAATAAAAGAGAAGCTACAAGAGGAAAACAATCTGGAAGAACGGTTGAAATTCAAAGATTAATTGGACGATCTCTAAGAACCGTTGTGAACCTAAAAAAAATTCAAGGTACGCAATTTATTNTTGACTGTGATGTAATTCAAGCAGATGGTGGAACACGNACTGCTTCAATTTCAGGGGCATTTGTAGCTCTTTCGCTGGCTGTAAAAAAATTACTAAAAAATAAATNTTTAAAATATGATCCAATCAAAGATTATCTCTCGGCTATATCGTGTGGTATAATAAATGATGAAATATATGTGGACTTAGATTATAGTGAAGATTCAAATGCAAGCGTTGATGCTAATTTTATTTTTTCTAAAAAGTTAGGTATTGCGGAAGTTCAAGTTTCTGGCGAAGGTTCCACTTTTAGTCCTGAAGAATTGAATCAGATGATAAATATGAGTAAANATTCGGTAAAAAAAATTTTTGAAATACAAGAAAAAGTTTTAAGTTGAACAAAAATTTATTAAATAAAAAAACTGTNGTTATAGCCTCATATAATTCAGGAAAAATTTTAGAATTTAAAACGCTTTTATCAAAATATAATGTGAATGTAATAACTGCATCTGATATNAATGCTTCTGACGTTGAAGAAGTTGGTAAAACTTTCAGAGAAAACTCAATTTTGAAGGCTAAAAATATATCAGATAAATATATTTGNATTTCTGATGATTCAGGATTNTGCATAGATGCTTTAGATGGTTATCCAGGAATATNTTCAGCTAGGTTTGCTAAGAAAAATGGTGGATGGAATAAAGCAATGAATAAACTTTATAAAAAAAAATTGGGAAAAAAACAGAAGAATTTTCAAGCATCCTTTTACTGCGTAATTACTCTAAAATGGTATGGACAATGGTTAAAAACCTTTTCAGGGGAAATTAGCGGAAGGATTGTTTGGCCTCCAAGAGGCAATAATGGTTTTGGCTATGATCCTTTTTTTGTGCCATCAGACTTTAAAGAAACTTTTGGGGAAATGATTCATAAAAAAAAAATTAAACTAGATCATAGGTATATTGCATTTAAAAAACTTGCTAAATTGCATCTAATTGACAACTAGATACATCTTCTGTGCGGTTTTTTCCTTTATTTTTTTTTATGTAAGTTTCTCTTCTTAAAGAGCCTGACTTAACTAAACTATTAGTAAATTTTCCAATATGAATTTTGTTTTCAGGATATTCCTCGTAAACTTTAAACTCATTAACAAAGTCTATTAAATCAAAAAGATGAAAATTTACGGATGTCGGGGTTTTAGAAAAAACATCTCGGTAATTTTTAGTAAATGATTCACTTCTTTTTTTCAAATTAGTAACAAATAAACTATTTTCAAATACTGGATCTGTTCTTAAAGTATCTTCCCACAAACTTGTCCCATATACAAAAGTATTGTTTGCATTTATATCGTAAAAGGCTAGATGTGAAAGTATTTCCAACAACTTATCACCTTCAGACGCGATTATGATTGCATCAAAAGGTGAATCTATTGTTAATTGTCTGTCGAGTTTTTTTAACATTCTTTTTTTTTCTTCTTTGGATATTGTTTTATCGTTAGAAATTTGATTTTTTTTTGCTTTTAAAATATTTTTTCTTCTCTCGAATTGGCTTATTGACTTTATTTCTTTATTTAAATCTTTGTTTTTATCAATTTCTAAAAAAGAAAGATTTATGTTTTGTAAGCTATACAAATGTACGTTTTCTTGAACACTTTGCCTTATTATCTCACCATACTTATCATCATGATGGATTAATAATAAGTCTTTAATGTCTCTTATTTTTAAATCTGAAACTATACACGCTATTTGGTCCTCTGGATTTTGTCCAGAAACGATAATGTTGTCAGATACGTTTGATAAATCTGGGGAAAGGCTAAAAAAAACAACTGAATCATCATTAGAGAATTTTTGTTTAAGTGCTTTGGTTTCATAGGAAAATATTGGACCAATGAAAATCTTAACGTCATCACTTTTACCCTTCATTGCTGCATCTATAGTGCCTTCAACTGTTCCTTTCGTATCATAAATTTTGAAAACAAGGTCCATTGGCTTATTTACTAAGCTATACCTGAATGTATTTAACACAAGTGAACCAGCGGACCTTTTGTCACCGGTGAGAGGTAACAAAAGTCCAACGTAATTATTTCTTTTTTTTATTTCTTTTTTTGATCTTTTACTATCAAAAAAAGCAAAGGATTTTTCATCAATTTTTTCTTCTTCTTCTTTTTCAACATTGATTATTTGTTCATCTACTTTATTTTTGTCGACATAGTCTTCCGGCAAATCAACTTTTTGATTTTTAACTTCACTTTCAAAGTTTTTAGCTTCTGCCTCCTCCTCTAATAAGTCTTGGTCATTTGATTTGAATTCAGAGATTTGAGTTTTGTATTCTGGCTTTTTTAAAATAATTTTTTCTTTTTCAATAATCTCCTCATTAGGGCTTACTTCATCTAAGGATTTTTCAGTAAGATCAATTTTTTTATTTTTTGGATCTTTGTTCAATCTATCAAGTGTTATATTGTCAGATCCATCACCTGCCTTAAAAAAACCAGTAAAAAAATCTAGAATTCTTTTATCATCTTCTAATTTATCTGGACTAAACATTTGGCTATTTACCTCTTCTTCCTCCTCTTCTTCTTTTTCTTTTTCTATAATTTTTTCCTCTGTTAATTTTTTCTCAGTCTTTGCAACCTCTACGTTTTCCTCTGACTCAAAAAGTGTGTTTCTGATTTTATCCAATGATTGGTCAAGCTGACAACCAATTGTCAAAAACAATAATGGAAATAAAATTTTACTTACTGGTAAAAAGTTTTTGTTATTAAGATATAATGACATAATGTTTAATATAAGGTTTATTATATTATTTTTAATAATTTTTGTATATAAAAGTTCTCTCAGTAATGTAAATGAAGAAAGGGTACTAAAATATTTACAAAACTTTGATTCTTTAAAGTCTGATTTTATTCAAGTAAATAATAATGGTAATGTATTATCTGGAAAAATATCTATTTTAAGGCCTGGAAAAGTAAGAGTAGAGTACAAAGAAATACCAATATTGATCATTAGTGATGGAAAAAAAATTGCCTCAATTAATAAAGAATTAGACTCAATTACATTCTACAGAATTAAAGATATACCGTTAGCTCTCTTGTTGTTTAAAAACTTTAGTCTAGATAACATTAAAATTTTAGAATCTTCAGATTTAGAGAACCAGTTGAGAATTAGATTTAAAGAAAAAGGGAAAGAAAACAATGGATTTATTGATGTATTATTTGAAAAAAGTACATTTATCTTAAAAAAATGGATAATTTTTAATAATCAAATGAGTAAAACTGAGGTATTGTTAGAAAATTTAAAGCTTAATGAAAACATCACAAATAAAATTTTTAAAATCGATGATGACGACCCAAGACACCCAATATGGAGGGATTATTAATAATTAAATTTATTATATTTTAATTAAGTATTTGTTTGCATCATTAATTAAGATTGATGGTTTGTTGGGATTCTTCTCTATTTTTTTTCTGAGCCTGTATATCAGTGACTCAAGCGTATGCGTATCCAACTTTTGATTATGTCTCCACACCTCAGAAAGAATCTGAGATTTTGTTGCTCCCTTTCTTTTTTTGAACATGTAGTTGAGAAATTTATTTTCTAGTTCAGTTAAATTAATAGTTAGGGACGAATTTTCCTTGATTAACTGAGAGGTTTTATGATTAAAAAAATATTCTCCAATTTTATATTGACTTTTATTAATTTTCATCGCTTCATTAATTCTTCGTAATTCTTTAATTAATTCATTATAAATTATTGGTAAATTAATAAAAACTGCTGATGAAAGTTCATCTGGAATCATAGATTCTTCTTTTCTAAAAACAATAAGATTTAAATTTTGACCAAACAATGTCTGTAATTCTTTAAGTTCACTAATTCCATCTTTAGACTCAAGAAAAAAAAATAGAAATGCTTTATCGTCTCTTCTAAGTGAAATTTCATTATTGTTGGAAGCTTTTTTTAAAATAAACCCATCCTTTTCAAGAAGTAAGGCCAATTTATTAAAAAAGAAATTTTTTTTTTTAACAAATATGATATTTTTTTCCAATCTATCTCCTTATGCCAAATGTTTTTGTAAATAGATCTAATAATAAAAATATAGCATATCTTTTTTTTAAAAATAAAAAAATAAGTTGTACGGTTGGAAAAAATGGAATTGGGTTTAAAAAAAAAGAGGGTGATTTTATAACACCAAAAGGTGTATACAAAATTCTAAAAATTTTTTATAGATCAGATAAAATAAAAAAAATAAAATCAGGTATTCCTATTTTTGAGATTAAAAAGAAGTATAAATGGTGCACAGATCCAAGAAATAATAATTATAATTCCTTATTAACAATAAAAGTTAATTGTATTCATGAAAATTTATTTAGAGATGATAATTTATACGATTTAGTTTTAGTTTTGAATTATAATTTAACAAAAAAAAAATATAAGGGGAGCGCTATTTTTATTCATTGTAAATCAGAAAAAAAAAAATTTACAGAAGGATGTATTGCTTTAAAAAAGGAGGATCTTAAAACAATTACCAGAAATTTAACACCTTTAACAAAGGTTATCATTAGCTAAGACCTATTTCCAAAAATTCCTGATCCTATTCTCAAATAGGTTGCACCAAATTGTATAGCTTTTTTAAAATCACTCGTCATACCCATACTTGCGTGTTGTAAATTATTTTGATCGCATAAATTTCTTAACAAATTAAAATACAATGATGGGTCCTCATCATATGGGGGAATACACATAAGTCCTTCAATTTTTAACTTTATGTCGTTTTTAGTCCACTCAATAAAATCTCTTAAGTCAGTAATTCTTATTCCGCTTTTTTGTTCTTCATTTCCTATATTTACTTGGACAAAGAATTTATATTTTCTTTCATTAAATTCAGAGTCGATTAACTCTTTAATTTTTACAACAATTTTTTCCCTGTCGATAGTTTGAATCACATCAAAAATCTCCAAAGCTAACTTCGTTTTATTTGATTGCAAGGGTCCAATTAAATGAAGCTCTATATCTTTATAAATACCCTTCAGAGATTTCCATTTTTTTGAGCCTCCTGAACTTTATTTTCTCCAAAAATTTTATGACCATCTTCAATTATTTTCTTTACGATCTCTTCAGAAAATGTTTTAGAAACTGCAATTAGTTTAGGGTCTTTTGAACTAAGAGAAAATTCTTTATTAAAATTAGTTATTTGACTTATAATATTTCTATAATTTTTTACTACTTTTGACATAAATGAAAATAACCAAAAAAAGTTTAAACCATATTCCAAAAGAATGGTTTTTTTTTAATCCAACAAATAATTTATATGATAAATACTTTTTTAAAATTTCCAACAAGACTGGTGTAATTTTTTTTTACGAGCATAAAGAAGAAAAAAAGGAGTTTTTTAAAAAGATTAGACCTTACATAATGTGGTGCAAGGGTAGAGGGATAGATTTTTTTATTCAAAGTTCTATATATTGGGCTAATAAATATCATGCCCTTGGTATTTTTTTTGACAAAAAAAACTTTATTATTAGCAATAAACTTTACTTTAACACTATTAAAAAAAGATTTTTAACTGCTGGTAAGATTCATAATCTTACGGAAGCAAAGGAGTTTGGGGGTCTTTTAAATTTAGTTTTTATTTCAAACGTTTTTGAAACTTCAACTTATCCTGAAAAAAAAAAGCTCTCAATGTTTAATTTTTTTTCACTATGTTTTTTTCTAAAAAAAAAGAAAAATTTTGCTTTAGGTGGAGTTAATAAAAATAACTTTAAAAAACTAAAAAATAAGTATCTTTATGGATTTGGTGCTATAAGTTACTTTAAGAATTAATATGGAATATTCAAAACCTGAGATAATTGAAAAAAAATGGCAAACTAGGTGGGAAGAACAAAAGATTTACTCCCATTACAATGAAAACAAAAAAAAAATTTATATTCTTGAGATGTTTCCTTATCCATCTGGAAAAATACATATGGGACATTTAAGAAATTACACTATTGGAGACGTTATAGCTCGATTTTACAGAAAAAATAATTTTAATGTGATGCATCCTATGGGATGGGATAGTTTTGGAATGCCAGCTGAAAATGCTGCGATAGAAAATAATCTTAATCCAAAAGATTGGACAGAAAAAAATATTAAAAATATGAAAAAACAGCTAAAAGCAATTGGTCTTTCAATTGATTGGGAAAGAGAAATATCAACGTGCTCCAAAGAATACTATAAGCACCAACAAAAATTATTTTTGGATTTTTTTAATTCAGGTATTGTTTATAAAAAAGATAGCTACGTTAACTGGGATCCAGTTGATAAGACTGTTTTGGCAAATGAACAAGTAATCGAAGGAAAGGGCTGGCGATCTGGGGCTCTTGTAGAAAAAAAAAAATTATCTCAGTGGTTTCTGAAAATTACTGATTTTACAAAAGAATTATCTGAGGACTTAGATAAATTAAAAGATTGGCCTCCAAAAGTTAAAACTATGCAAAAAAACTGGATTGGTATTTCAACCGGAATAGAATTAAATTTTGATGTTGAAAATGATTCAAGAAAAATAAAAATTTTTACAACTAGACCTGAAACAATATTTGGGGCTAGTTTTCTTGCCTTATCGGTTGAACATAGTCTTGCAAAAAAATTTGAAAATCAAAAAAAATTTAAGACTTTTAAAAAAAAATGTTTAGAGCTACAACTTCAAGGACTTGAAAATAACGAAAAACTAAGTTTTTTTACTCAACTAAACGCAATAAACCCTTTTACAAAAGAAAAAATTCCAATTGTTTTTACAAATTATGTTTTGATGAATTATGGAACTGGAGCTGTTTTTGGCTGCCCTGCACATGACAAAAGAGATTTTGAATTTGCTAAAAAAAATAGTTTAAAAATTTTGAAAGTTATTGATCCACCAAATAATAAAAATTCAAAGTTGCCTTACATTGAGGTTGAAGAAAAAGCAAAGTTAGTTAACTCTAATTTTTTAAATGGTCTAAATCCAATGGAAGCAAAAGAAAAAATAATTAAAATAATTAGTGAAAAAAAAATTGGTGAAATAAAAACTGTTTCAAAATTAAGGGACTGGGGTATATCAAGGCAGAGATATTGGGGTTGCCCTATTCCAATTCTCTACAGAGAAGATGGTAAAATTATTCCCTTAGATGAAAATCAACTACCCGTTGAATTGCCAGAGGATATTGATTTATCAAAACCCGGAAATCCATTAGAAAACCACCCCACTTGGAAATATACAAAATGCAATAAAACAGGTATGAAAGCAATTAGGGAAACTGATACTTTGGATACTTTTTTTGATTCTTCATGGTATTACCTAAGATTTTGCTCTCCAAATAANAATGAGATTCCCTTTGATGAAAAAAGTACTCATTATTGGATGTCAGTAGATCATTACATAGGCGGAATAGAACATGCAATTTTGCATTTACTTTATTCAAGATTTTTCTCAAGAGCATTAAAAAAGTCAAATTACAATGTTCCTATAGAGCCATTCAAAAAGCTTGTAACCCAGGGTATGGTTTGTCATGAAACATTTAAAAATAGCTTGGGACAATGGATTGAACCTTCAAAAGTTATTAAAAAAAATAACGAGTTTTTTTACGAAAATAATGGTTCACTGGAAGTCTTAGTGAAGGGAAGATCTGAGAAGATGAGTAAATCTAAAAAGAATGTTATAGATCCCGATGNAATAATAAAAAATTTTGGGGCAGATACAGCAAGACTTTTTATGATCTCTGATTCACCACCAGAGAGAGACTTAGAGTGGTCAATTGAAGGAATTAAAGCTACTTATAAATATCTAAAAAAAATTTTTGATTATCTTAAGAAAGACTTCTCTTTTGCTATTAAAGTATCTGAGAATGAAATTAAAAATTTTTCTGAAGAAGAAATGAATGTTTTTAAAGTTACTCAAAAAACAATCTTTGAGTTTTCAGATGATATTAAAAACTATAGATTTAATACAGCTGTGGCAAAATTGCGTGAGTTTTCTAATACGTTACAAAAAAAAAAATTGCGTATCTCCATTAAAAATTACAGTTGGTCNATTTTTCTAAGATTAATTTCTATAATAACCCCACATTACAGCGAAGAAATAGCTNATAATTCTGGGTTTGATGGTTTTGTATCNGAGCTNANCTGGCCTAAATATAAGGATGCTTACTTAAAAGAAGAAAGCGTAAAAATGGTTATAATGCTCAATGGTAAAAAACGAGGGTTAATTGAAGTTCCCTCAAATACAAATCAAGGAAAGTTGATAGAATTGATAAATTCCAAAAATAAACTTTCCTTAATAAATACAGAAAANTTTAAAAAAATTATTTTTGTAAAAAATAAAATCATTAATTTTGTTCAATGAAAAAAATTTTATATTTTCTCATTCTTTTTTTTGGAGTTTCAAGTTGTTCTTACAAACCTCTCTACAAAAANAATGCTTTGTTTTCAAAATATGGAGTTGAAATAACTNTAAAGTCAAAAGGGAAATATGAAAATAATGTTAGTTTAATGAGGTCTATCTTGAGCCAAAGACTGAGGCATAAAAACTCAAA
Organism: Alphaproteobacteria bacterium; assembly: GCA_002712255.1. Taxonomy (GTDB): domain Bacteria; phylum Pseudomonadota; class Alphaproteobacteria; order Methylaequorales; family Methylaequoraceae; genus MED-G10. Next base: position 22,403 of record PATB01000012.1, on the reverse strand, counting down.
ACCATCTAACCTAAAGCTTNTAGTTTCAATTGACCGTGCGACATCAGATTTAGGAATTAATAAAGATTTATACACATTTGGGAAAATGCTCTTTTANGAAGTAAATTTTTCATTTTACGATAAAAAGGGATTGCTTACCTCGGGAAAATTGAGCGGCAGAACAAGCTATAACATTGGAAAAAATCAATATGCAAATATTGTTTCAAAGGAAGATGCGGCAAATAAACTTATCAAATCTTTATCACAAAATTTAAGTGATATAATAACAGCNATGGATTTTAAAAGAACAATTTCACCATGATTTTGAATTATTCATTATTTGAACAATCAGATATTTCAAAAATCTCTAATTTTTTGTTCTATGGAGAAAATCAGGGCAGGGTTGAAGAATGTTCAGCCNTTACTATCAAATCANTTAAAAATAAATTTGAAAAAGTAAGCTTNATATATTTTTCAACTGATGACCTGAAAAAGGGAATTTTTGAAAATTTNTTTTTNGATTCTCTTAACGAAGATATTTTTGGTAGCAAAAAAGTTNTAATTGTTTCTCTTCAAGACCAAAAGGCTTCAAAAGAAATTATTGATACTTTAAAAAAAAATATATCNTCTTCNTTAATTTTAATAATTAAGTGCTCACAATTAAAAAAAAACNCCGCATTGAGAAATTTTTTTGAAAATTCAAAAGACCATTTAACAATTCCATGTTANGAAGAAACTGAAAACGACAAAAAAAATATAGTAAGAAAAATTTTTAATTCTGAAAATTTGAATATTTCAGAGGATGAAATAANAAAAATATCTGCTATGCTAAGTAATCAAAAATTAGAAATTGAAAATGAACTTAATAAATTAATCATATATCTTAAAACTTCCAAAAAAAACTTAAGGGACTCGTTAAATATTGTCTCAAAAAATTTGACAGAAAGTATTAATCGTCTTGTTTTCCTTCTAGTATCAAGGGACAAAGAAAATTTTTTAATGGAGTTTTTTAAATCTAAAGAAATTCAAAATGATCCCATTAGACTTATAAATTATCTTTCTGATCATTTATTGAAGATACTTGAGGTAAAAACAAAAGTAAATTCCGGTCAGGATAAAAACTATGCCATAAAGAGAATACGACCTCCTATTTTTTTTAAAGATATCCCAGAATTTAGTCGTCAAATAGATTTATGGAGCGAAAACGAGATTTACGTTTTTTTAAGAAAACTATTTCTTTGTCAAATGTCTAGTCTTAAAGGACTTAAATCTGGCAAATTTCAGTTATATTTTTTGTTTTTAAAGATTTTAAATAACAAAAGTGTTTAAAATGTATTTATAAAAATTTTTAGTTTTTGTTTTATAAAACTTTTTTTTTTTGATGTTTCTATTTCTAAAGTAATAAATTTTTTAAAGTAACTCAAATTATAACTTTGATTGAGTAGAATTTTTTTTAGTTTTTTTTCATTCATCCCAATTCTTTTTAATACTCTTTGTTTTTGGATTTCTTTATTAACTCTAAGGTAAATAATTTTATCAAAATCTTTATGAAGTTTTTTTTCGAACAAAAGTGGAATATCAAAAAAAATTATTTTTTTTGCTAAGTTTTTCTTAGTGAATTTTTCTTTTTCTATTTCAAGAAAAGGGTATAAGATTTTTTCAATTTTTTTAAGTTCTGTTTTGTTGGAAAAAAGAAAATCCCCTAGTACGCTTTTATTTAAATTATCGTTTTCATCCAATAAAAGATTTATTTTTTTAGAGAACAAATTACATACCTTATTTTTTATGTCTTTTCTTTCAAGTAACTTACTAACTTCGTTATCAGATTCAAAAACCTGAAATCCTTCCTTTTTTAAAAGATTGCATAACGTTGTTTTTCCTGTCCCTATTTTTCCAGTAATCGCAACTTTAATAGGTTTTTTCACATAGCTCCTTTGCTTCAATTATATCTTGACTTGTTAATTTTATATTGAACCATAGTTTAAAAGATTCTGCTGCTTGATTAACAAGCATCCCTAGTCCATTCTGAGTGATAAAACCTTTTCTCTCAAATATCTTCATAGTTTGAGTTTTCTTTGGTTTATAAATAATGTCACTATATATAATTGAATCCTTAAGGTTTTTCATATTAATTTTTATTGTTTCGTTTTCGTTCATTCCAAAAGAAGTTGTATTTATTATTAGATCTATACTGGAGTCTGGTTCTATTTTTTTCCAATCAATTAATTTAAACTTAGTATCATTATTTTGGAACTTTTCAATTAATTCAACACCTCTTTTTTTTGTTCTATTTGAAATAACTATTTTAGCAACTTTTCTATTAATTAATTCTGATATAATCCCAAAAGAAGCACCACCTGATCCTAAAACTAAAACATTTTTATTTGAGATTTCGAATTTTTTTTCTCGTTTTAGTGCTTCACAATATCCTACCCCATCTGTGTTTTCACCAAATATCAAATTTTCTTTTCGATAAATTGTATTAACTGCTTTACTTTGAATCGCATTTTTATCTAAATTATCTAATAACTTAAACATATCCTTTTTATATGGGATTGTAATGTTAGCTCCTATTATTTTATGTTCTTTTATTTGTTTAATTATTTGTGGGAGAAAGGCTTTATTTACCTCTTTTTTTTTATAAATATGTGATTTAGAATATTTTGTTAACCAATAATTATGAATTATTGGTGACATAGAGTGTTTAATTGGTTTACCAATTACATAAATATTCATTTTTTTTCCTTCTGTAATTTCTTAATAAATTTCATTATTGGAAATCCAATAATCGACTCTTTGTTCCCTCGAATAACTTTTATAAAATTGTATTTTTTATTATCCTCAATTTTATACGACCCAACACAACTTAACGCTGTTTCTTTGTTTTCAACCAAATATTCATCAATCTTTTTTTCAGAGATTTTTTTAAAAAATAACTGTGAGGTGGTTTCATCTATGAAAAATTCTGTAGTATTTTTTAAAACATAGAGGCATGTATGTAATTTATGTTTCTTTCCTGTTAAAAATAAAAGGTTGTCTTTTGCTTGTTTATAATTTCTTGGTTTATTAATTATTTTTTGGTTACATTCGAGAGTTTGATCACAACCTATTATGTACCCATCTTTAGATTTATCACTAACCGATTTCGCTTTAATTATCGCAAGATATTTAGCTAATTCTTTTGGATTTAAGTCATTTCTTTTTCTTCTTTCTTTCGTTTCATTGATTTTATGTTTTATAACCTCGACTTTTTCGAATAAGCTATTCATTATTTTTATTCTGGTGTTACTTGATGATGCTAGAATAACATGTGTATTGTTTTTGTTTTTGTTTTTTTCTGNCATTTTCTTCACNTTATTCAATTTTTTTTATTTTTTTNCCNACAGCAATTTTCTGTGTATATATTTATTCACACTTTTATCCTTCCTTTTATTTTTTTTCTTTTCAACATTTTCTTTTTAGCTCTTTAAATCTTTATCCTTTTATTAACATTTTACTAACATTTTTATTTGTCAGTAAGTTGTTAACTTTTTGTTAAAAAAAAAGTATAAACATTTTCAAGCTTACAACAACAACAACAACATATTTATATATATATAGTAGTAGTGAAGTATGGATAACTTTAAAAAAATTTTTGAGACTACAACGCCAATATGGTTTATGAGGCAAGCAGGGAGGTATTTACCTGAATATCGGAAAATACGGGTAAAAGAAAAAAACTTTCTTGATCTCTGTTTTAATCCTGAGTTAGCAGCAGAAATTTCACTTCAGCCTATTTCTCGATTTAACTTTGATTTCATAATTCTTTTTTCAGATATTTTAGTAGTACCTTATGGACTAGGAAAAAAGGTAGACTTCAAAGAAAATATTGGTCCAATTCTTGAGAAAACAAATAATTTTGATGAGCTGAAGGATGTTGATCTTTCAGCAAGCATAGAAAAATTAGAGCCAGTTATGAGAACAATTAAAATTTTAAAGAATGAAAAGAAAAATAAGCAATTAATAGGTTTTTGCGGAGGACCATTTACAGTTTTAACCTACATGTTTGAGGGAGGAACGTCAAAAAAACATGACCTAATAAAAAAAAAAATAAAAGCAGAGAGAAAAGATTTTAAACTGTTATTAAATCTTATTACAGAATTTTCAATTGCTTATTTAAAAAAACAAATATTAAATGGAGTGGATATTGTAAAAATATTTGAATCGTGGGCGGGATTATTAAATAAAGAAGATTATAATGAATTCATAATAGAGCCAAATAGAAAAATTCAAAAAGAGATAAAAAAAAAATTTCCAGAGATTCCAATGATTTTTTTTCCTAGAGAATCTAAAGAAAAAATATTTGAGTTTTTAGAAAAAGTAAAACCTGATGTTTTATCTCTAGACAAAGAAGTACCCAATAAAATTTTTGAGGTTGCAAAGAAAAAAAAAATTATTCTTCAAGGCAATCTAGATCCGTTGATCTTAATTGAAGGAGGAAGAAAACTTGAAGATGAGGTAAAAAAAATTATGCTACATTTTTCTGATAATGATCATATATTTAATCTATCTCACGGAATATTGCCAAAGACGCCGATTGATAATGTTAAAAAAACTTTAGAAATAGTCAAAAACTTCAATGAAACCAGATAACCACATAAATATACCAAAGAAAAAGCTGTGAGTATTAATGGTAAATTTAGGAACACCAGAAAATACAGATTATATTAATATGTGGAAATATTTACGAGAATTTCTAAGCGATAAAAGAATAATAGAACTTACAAAAATAATTTGGTATCCAATCTTATACGGCATAATTTTGATATTTAGACCAAAAAAATCAGGAAAATTATATGATACTATTTGGAATAAAAAATATAATGAATCACCATTAAAAATCTTTACGAGAAATATTACAAAAAAATTACAAAAAAAGTATGAGAAAGAAAAAATAGAATTTGCATTTGCAATGAATTACGGTTTTCCAAGGATATCAGAGGAATTAAAAAAACTAAAAAGTAAAGGATGCGAAAAGATTTTGATTTTTCCAATGTACCCTCAATATTCCGCAACAACGACAGCATCTGTAATTGATAATGTTAACAGATATTTGGGAAAAGAAAGATGGCTNCCAACAATTAGATTTGTTCCACCATATTATGAAGATAAAGAATATATAGAAGCTCTTTATAAACATATAAAACAAAATTTAAAAACGAATAATACAAAAAAAATACTATGTTCTTTTCATGGGATTCCCAAAAAATATTTCTATAAAGGAGACCCATATCATTGTCACTGTGCAAAAACAGTAAGACTGCTTAATGAGAAATTTAAAAAAGAAAAGATAAAATTAGAAATGTCCTTTCAGTCAAGATTTGGTCCACAAGAATGGCTAAGACCATATATGCAAGAGAAAATGGATGAAAAAATAGAGAAAAAAGAAAAAACGTTAACAGTTATTGCGCCAGGGTTTTCTGTAGATTGTCTTGAAACACTTGAGGAAATTGAAATTCAAGGAAAAGAAGAGTTTATTGAAAAAGGAGGAGATTCCTTCAACTATATTAAATGCTTAAACGATTCGGATATATCTATAAATATGTATTTTAAAATTATAAACAGAGAGTTATCTGGATGGATTTAAGTTTAAATTATGAATTGTTAAAATCACTTCACATTATTTTTTTTACAACATGGATGGCAGGGCTATTTTATTTACCGCGAATTTATGTTTATCATTCAAAAGAAAAGATAAATTCAACTAGTTATAAAACCTTCATTGTAATGGAAAAAAAATTATTAAAATACATAATGAATCCATCTTTTNTTTTAACTTTTATAACNGGGNTTTNTTTNGTAATTCAAACTGGGCAAGCAGGAGAAAAATGGTTTTTATCAAAATTTATTCTTGTTTTTTTAATGGCAATATTTCATATGTACTGCGCAAAAGTAAGAAAAGACTTTGAACAAAAAAAAAATATAAAGAATGAAAAATTTTTTAGAGTAATAAATGAGGTTCCGACTATACTTTTTATACTAATTGTCTTAATTGTAGTATTTAAACCATTTAATTGACAAATTTTTTTATATGACATATAACAAAAATTCACTTCTACTCCCTAGATAAATGCATTTAAAAGATTTAAAATCAAAGACCCCATCAGAACTTCTTAAAATTGCGGAAGAATTAAGAATCGAAAATGCAGGGACACTTAGAAAACAAGACATGATATTTGCCATACTAAAACAAATGGCGCAAAACAAAGATGCAATTTATGGTGAAGGAGTTTTAGAAATTCTTCAAGATGGATTCGGTTTCTTGCGGTCATCGGATGCTAACTATCTTCCTGGGCCTGACGATATATATGTTTCGCCCCCCCAAATAAAACAAAATAGCTTAAGAACTGGAGACACAGTAGAAGGCGAGATGAGAGCTCCCAGAGATAGTGAAAGATACTTTGCTATCACAAAAATTGATAAAATTAATTTTGAAACTGTTGAAAAAACAAAACAAAGAATTAATTTTGACAACCTGACNCCTTTATATCCAGANGAAAAACTAAAGATGGAAGTTGAAAGTCCAATGGAAAAAGACATTACTCACAGAGTTATGGATCTTATTACACCGCTTGGGAAGGGTCAAAGGGCACTAATTGTTGCACCCCCTAGAACAGGTAAAACTGTCATGCTTCAAAATATTGCCCATTCAATTACATCAAATCATCCAGAAGTCTACTTAATTGTATTGCTAATTGATGAAAGGCCAGAAGAAGTTACAGACATGATTAGATCAGTCAAAGGTGAGGTAGTCTCATCTACTTTTGACGAGCCTGCTGTACGTCATGTAGCAGTTTCAGAAATGGTTATTTCAAAAGCAAAGAGACTTGTTGAGCATAAGAGGGATGTTGTTATATTACTNGATTCCATAACAAGACTAGCTAGGGCATATAACACACAAGTTCCAAGCTCTGGTAAAGTATTAACTGGTGGGGTTGATGCAAATGCACTTCAGAGACCAAAAAGATTTTTTGGTGCAGCCAGGAACATTGAAGAAGGAGGCTCCTTGACAATAATTGGAACAGCACTTGTTGATACTGGTTCGAGAATGGATGAAGTAATTTTTGAGGAATTTAAAGGTACAGGTAATTCAGAGTTAATATTAGATAGAAAGCTTTCAGATAAAAGAGTCTTTCCATCAATCGATGTTACTAAGTCAGGTACGAGAAAAGAAGAATTGCTAGTTTCAAAGGATGATTTATCTAAAATGTGGATNCTCAGAAAAATATTAATGCCTATNGGTGTNAATGATTCAATGGAATTTTTAATTGATAAAATCAAGGGTTCAAAAAATAATGCAGACTTTTTTGAATCAATNAAGTCTTAATGAAAATAATAAGTTGGAATGTAAATTCCATTAGAATAAGAAAGCAACAGCTTTTAAAATTAATAAAAAATGAAGATCNTGACTTTGTCTGTCTTCAAGAGATAAAATCATCAAATGATGCCTTCCCAAATAAGGATTTTGAAGATCTTAAATACTTTATTCATATAAATGGGATGCCATCATACAACGGAGTAGGTATTTTATCCAAACATAAGGTTGATTCTACACATTCACATATTTTTTGTGGAAAGAAAGATTCTCGCCATATTGAAGTTAAATATAAGGGAATAAGAATACATTCAATATATGTACCTGCAGGTGGCGAAATTCCAGATGTCTCAATAAATGAAAAATTCAAACATAAAATTAAGTTCTTGGCAGAAATGAAAAAATTTTTAAACAACAACGATACGAACATTGTTGCAGGTGATTTAAATATAGCCCCATATGAAGATGATGTTTGGTCTCATAAACAACTTAAGAATGTTGTAAGTCATACAGAAATTGAAAGAACTAAACTTTTAGATATTTTAGAAAGTGGTAATTTTTTAGATACTTTTAGAGAATTACTGTCTCCATCGGAAAACTTATTTACATGGTGGAGTTATCGATCCCCAGACTTTCAAAAAAATAATAGAGGAAGAAGACTTGACCATATTTGGGCAAACAAAAATAACCGATTAAAATTGAAGAAAGTGAGAATACTTAAAGAATATAGAGAGTTGGTTAAACCATCAGACCATGTACCGATTATTTTGGAGGTAAAAATTTAGTTTAGTTACCAACTAGGCGTTTTAAAAACTGCCCGGATAACAAGTGAAAATGAAGATGAGGAACCTCCTGCCCACCCTGTAAGCCAACGTTAGTAATAAGCCTATAACCATCTTTTATTTTTAAAGTTTCTTTAACTTTTTGAATTGATCTAATAAATCCAACTAAAAACTTGTCATCTGCCTTTTCAAGAAAATCATCAAAACTACAAAAAGGTTTTTTAGGAATTATGAGAATGTGAACAGGTGATTGAGGCGAGATATCTTCAAATGCAAAGGAAAATTGATCCTCGTAAATTTTTTTTGATGGAATTTCNTTTCTTAAAATTTTTGCNAATACATTGTTTTCGTCGTAATTTTCAATATCAATCATTTTTCATTCTTTTTTTTAAAACCAATAATACATCATCTAAAGAAACATTNGCTGCTTCTAACATAATTAAAAGATGAAAAATTAAATCAGCAGACTCCTCAAGGAATTCTTCTTTCCCTTCAGACAGAAAAGCAGAAATTGTTTCCACAGCCTCTTCACCAAGTTTGTTTGCTATTTTNACATTTCCTTTACTGAAAAGTTTTACAATGTAAGAGTTTGGGTCAGTGCTTTCTTTTCTCTTTTTAATAATTTTTTCAAGTTCAAGAATTATTTTTTCGCTCATTTTTTTTTTCTAGTAATCCATTCTTACATCAATACCTTCAGAAATTAAATGTTTTTTTACATCAGAAATACTAAATTCTCCAAAATGAAAAACAGATGCAGCTAACAGCGCTGAAGCCCCACCTTTTTTAACTCCATCTACAAAATGATTGATTTTACCAATTCCACCTGACGCAATGACTGGGATACCAACAGCACTAGAAATTTTTTTTGTCAAACTTAAATCAAACCCGCTTTTTGTTCCATCTCTATCCATTGAGGTAAGTAAAATTTCTCCTGCACCCAAAGTTTCTACTTTTTTTGCCCATTGAATTGCGTCAATACCAGTGTTTATTCTTCCGCCATTTATAAAAACTTCCCATGATTTGCCAGTCTTTTTGGCATCAATTGCAACAACAATACACTGATTACCNAATTTTAGTGCCCCTTTGGTGATTAACTGAGGGTCTTTTATAGCTGAACTATTGATAGAAATTTTGTCAGCACCTACAGATAAAAACATTTTCATATCGTCCATACTTCTTATACCTCCTCCAACCGTTAGTGGGACTAAACATTCGTTGGCAGTCCTTTCAATAATGTCAACCATTGCTTCTCTTTTTTCATGCGTTGCGGTTATATCTAGAAAAGTTATTTCATCGGCACCATTATCACTATAAAACTTTGCTTGTTTAACTGGGTCACCAGCATCAACTAGGTTAACAAAATTTATTCCTTTTACAACTCTTCCATTATCAACATCCAAGCAAGGAATTATTCTAACTTTTATCATTTTAAAATTTCTATAGCCTCACTTACTTTTATTTTTTTTTCGTAGATTGCTCTACCAACAATTACCCCATCCAGNTTTTTTTTAACATCACTTATTTGNCTTAATTTTTTTAAGTCATCTAAACAAGCAACTCCGCCAGAAGCAATAATTTTGATTGAGGTTTGATTCAAAATACTCTCTAGTTGGTCAAAGCTTACACCTGCTAATACTCCATCTTTATCAATATCTGTAAATATAATTGAGGCTACACCGATGTCTTCATATGTCTTAACCNTTTCACTGACTTTTACTTTACTTGTTTTAGACCAACCATCAGTGGCAACAAAACCTTTTTTTGCGTCAATTCCAACAGCTATTTTTCCTGGAAAACTTTTACATATTTCCTCACAAAGTTTTTTATTTTTTAAAGCTATTGTTCCCAAAACAACTCTATCAATTTTATTCTTCAAAAGAAATTCAACAGTTTTAAAATCTCTAACTCCACCACCAACTTGCAAAAAACAATTAAAATTTTTTTTAATATCAATGAAAATTTTGTGATTATGACTCTTGCCATTAAAAGCACCATCAATGTCAACCATATGTATCCATTTAGCACCCATCTTGATAAACTGGTTTGCCTGATCAATTGGATTTGGATTATAAAAAGTTATGTCTCTAAGCTCACCTTTTTTTAGCCTAATGCACTTACCCTCTTTTAAATCAATAGCTGGATAAAGGTTCATTTAAAATTCCTCGTTTTCTATAAACGTTTCTAAAAATTTAATACCAAATTTATGACTTTTTTCAGGATGAAACTGGACTCCAATTACGTTGTTTTTAGATACCATTGCTGTGATTTCTTGACCGTACGATGTGGACATGATTTTATCGTCAGAATTTTTTGTATGAAAATTATAACTATGTACAAAATATGCTGATATTTCAGGAGTATTAATTTTTTTTTTTAACTTTTTTATAAAATAATTTTCTTTTTTAATTTGTAAATTATTCCACCCCATATGAGGAATCTTTAAATTTTGATTGATCTTCTCAATTTTTTTCACGTCTCCTTCTATCCAATTTAGCCCTAAAAACTCGCCATTTTCAAATCCTTTGGATGCTAACATTTGCATTCCAACACATATTCCAAGAAATGGTTTTTTTTCAATTTCCACTTTCTTTAAGATGGTATCGACTAAATTAGAATTTCTTAAACCGTTAATACACGATTCAAATGACCCAACCCCTGGAAGCACAAGATGAGAAGAATTTTTTAAATCTGCCTTTTTAGAACTTATTATTACCTTAAATTTTTTTTTTGATATTAAATTGAAGGCATTGTAAACAGATTTAATGTTACCCGAGCCGTAATCAATAATTGTTAAAAGCTTCATCTTTTTTTTGATGAAAATATTAAAATTGCTTTTTGAGATGAATTTGAGATCACTATATCTTCAGCAATGTAATCTAATTTAAGTAGTTTTTGAATGTATATATCTTTTCCAAAAATTCCCCAAAAAAATGAAGATGTTAAAATGAAGAAATAAGACAATTCTGGTGCTAAATAAACCATTAAAAAAACCAGTAAAATTCCCAAAAATCCCTCTGTCCATAAACCCATAAAAATTCCCCATATTGGGCCTAGTGTAAAAGAATAAAAGCTAAAGCCATTTCTTGCGGCGATAATTTTTTTTGGTTTTGAAATATTTTTTAAAATAAAAAAAGATTCCATCAAACTAAAGCTTCCCTTTGGTTGATGGAATTTTTCCTTTTTGTCTTGGATCTATAAAAACAGCTTCTCTTAAAGCTCTTGCTAAGCCTTTAAAACAAGATTCAATTATATGATGATTATTTTCTCCATATAAATTTTCAATGTGTAGAGTAATACCAGCAGTTTGAGAAAATGCCTGAAACCATTCTTTGAATAACTCAGTATCCATTTCGCCTAGTTTTGGTTTTGAAAGTTTTACTTTCCAAACTAAATAAGGTCTATTAGAGCAATCAACAACGACTCTTGATAAAGTTTCATCCATCGCAGACAATGCTTGGCCAAACCTTTTAATACCTTTTCTATCCCCTAAAGATTTTGAAAACGCTTCTCCCAACGCTAGCGCACTATCTTCGGTGGTATGGTGAAAGTCTATGTGAAGATCACCTTCTGCTTTAATATTTATATCGAATAGACTGTGTTTTGAAAGCTGTTCTAGCATATGGTCAAGAAAACCTATCCCAGTTTTTATTAAGTTTTTACCGTTACCATCAATTGATAAATCAACGCTAATATTGGTTTCTTTTGTTTTTCTTTTGATAGAATATTTTCTCATATATAAATTTTATTGGATATTAAAACTAAAATATATAGATTAATATTAAATTATCAATTAAGCGAATTAATTATGAATGAAAATAAAAATTTTGAAAAATGGTATGGAACAACAATTGTTTCTATTAGAAAAAAAAATGAGGTAGTTATTGCTGGTGACGGGCAAGTAACTCTTGGGGATGCGGTAATGAAATCTAATGCAAGAAAGGTTAGATCACTTGCCTCTGGAAAGGTAATTACTGGGTTTGCAGGAGCAACAGCAGATGCATTCACATTATTTGAGAGATTAGAAACAAAACTAGAAAAATCCTCAAATAATTTAATGAGAGCTTGTGTTGAAATGGCAAAGGATTGGAGAACAGATAGGTACTTGAGAAGATTAGAAGCAATGATGGTGGTAGCAGATAAAGAGTCTAGTTTAATACTTAGTGGAAATGGTGATGTTCTTGAGCCAAAAGACGGAGTAATGGCGATAGGTTCTGGTGGTAATTATGCTTTGGCTGCAGCTAGAGCGCTTTATAATACGAAGCTTGATGCAGAACAGATTGCGAAACAAAGCCTTGAAATTGCTGCTGAGCTATGCATTTACACAAATAACAACATTACTTTAGAGAAAATAAAATGACTTCTTTTACACCTAGGGAGATTGTATCAGAGCTGGATAGATTTATTGTTGGTCAAAAAAGTGCTAAAAGAGCCGTTGCAATTGCACTTAGAAACAGATGGCGTCGTCAGCAGATTGAGGGTTCTTTGAAAGATGAAGTTCTTCCAAAAAATATTTTAATGATTGGTCCAACTGGAGTAGGTAAAACTGAGATAGCAAGAAGATTGGCAAAACTAGCTGATGCTCCTTTTATAAAAGTAGAGGCAACAAAGTTTACTGAAGTTGGATACGTGGGTAGAGACGTTGAACAAATAATTAGAGATTTATTAGAGGTTTCAATTAATAATAACAAGGAGAGTTTAAAAAAAGAGGTTAAAGCAAAAGCTGAGATTAATGCAGAAAAAAGGGTTATTGATGCTTTAGTTGGGTCATCAGCGACAAACCAGACTAAAGAAAAATATAAGAAAATGTTGAGAGACGGAGAGCTTGATAACCAAGAGATTGAAATTGAATTAGCATCTAACCCTTCATCCCCGATCAAATCCATGGAAATTCCTGGGATGCAAGGAGGAATGATGGGAATGATAAATCTAGGAGATATTTTTGGAAAAGGTTTTGGCCAAAAAAAAGAAAAAAGGAAACTAAGTGTAAAAGAATCATATGATTTTCTATTAAATGAAGAATCAGACAAGTTAATTGATAATGATAGCCTTATTAAAAGATCTATAAACAACGCCGAACAAGATGGAATAGTTTTTATTGATGAAATTGACAAAATTTGTGGAAAGAATAATTCTGGAACGGCAGAAGTTAGTAGGGAGGGTGTTCAAAGAGATTTACTTCCATTAATTGAAGGCTCAACAGTCACAACGAAGTATGGTTCGCTAAAAACAGATCATGTTCTTTTTATTGCTTCTGGTGCCTTCCATGTTGCGAAACCAGCTGATCTTCTACCTGAACTGCAGGGAAGGCTTCCAAACAGAGTTGAGTTAGCAGCTCTTTCAAAAGATGATTTTATAAAAATCCTTAAAGAACCAGAAAATAATCTTATAAAACAATATGAACAATTAATTGCCACTGAGGGAGTAACCCTAAATTTTACAGATGGGGCGATAGCTGAAGTTGCCAGTATTGCATCAAATGTAAATGAGGATATAGAAAATATTGGGGCCAGAAGACTTCATACCATTTTGGAAAAAGTTCTTGAAGAGATTAGTTTCACCGCATCTGAGAAAAAGAAGGCTAACATAAGTATTGATGAAAAATATGTAAAAAATCAGATAGGGGAAATTTATAAAGATGCAGATTTGACAAAATTTATTCTTTAGTTTTTTTTAAATATACGAATAGTGCACCACCACCACCTTTTTCTGGAGTGGCAGTATCAAACCACAATAAAAATTTAGATAAATAAGTTGAACATAACCAAATAGGAACATTTTTTTTTAGTTTACCATCAGCTTTCCATCCATCAGAGACTGAAGTGCTTTTACCCTTACCTGTGATAATTAGAACAAGACGATTTCTAAGAAAGAAGTTTTTTTCAATAAATTTAACAACTTTTTCTTTTGATTCATTCACAGTACAACCATGAAGATCAAGAATTGTTGAGACGTCAATTTTTCCTTTTTTAATCCTTTTGATTATGTTTTTATCAATTTGAAAAGTTCTTTGAGGATTGTCTTCTAAATCAATATGATTAAAATTTTTAGAAACCTTGAATTTTTTTGTCTGATTGATTTTGATAGCATTATTTTTTGATGATCTTTTAATTATCCCAGATGTTTTTATTGGTTTTACATCTTTTTTGAAATTTTCCCACTCATCATTAGTCATTCATTCACTATAAGGAACAAGAACATATAAAAGCAATTTCTTTTTTAGCATTCCTGCATTTTTTTCCGCAGTTTTACCGTTTCCTGTAAAAAGATCAGCTCTATTTTTTCCTACAATTGCTGAACCTGTATCTATGGCAAAAGTTGGTTTGTAAGTTTGACTTTTTGCTTCTTTGTATAAAAGTGGTATTCCTAATGGATAATGTTTTTTATCCACAGCAATACTTACATTAGGAATAAGGTTAATTCCAAACGCTCCCTTTGGGTTTTTTTTGTTATTTATTGAAGTCTTAAAAAAAATGTAACGATGATTTTCATTTAGAATACTGTCTACCTTTTTAGGGTTTTGTCTTAAAAAATTTTTTATTGTAAATAAATTAACTTTTTTTTGATCNAATAATTTTCTCNTAANTAAAACCTTCCCTATTGACGTATATTTGAGATTATTATTTCCACCATAAAGAATTTTAATTTTTNCTCCGTTATCGAAAACACCAATTCCAGAACCTTGTATTTGCAAAAAGAAAAAATCAACAATATCATCAGTCCAAAGCAAAACGTCATTTTCNATAAATGTTTCATTTATTAAGTTTCTTTTAATTCCTAAAAATTTTTTTTTAAATTTAAGAATCGGTATTGAGTAGTGGGAAGTTTTTGTTTTTGAAACATTAATTTCAGGCTCATAGTAACCAGTTAGTTTTCCGTAAATAGAGCTAAGAGTTTTTATTTTAAAATTATTTTTTACTAAATGATTCTCAGCTATTTTTTTTTCATTAATTTCAACACATATTTTTTTCCAATCTTTTGAACTTCCAAAATTTGGATAAGAGCTATGAGAGACTAAGTTTTTAAAGAATTTTTCAGTATTACAAATTTTTTTAAAAATTTTATTAAAGTCAATTAAATTTTTATCTTCAATATTTTTAAAGATTTGGTGAGTGTCAGTATACGTAATTTGAGGAAATGTTAGTAAAAGAAATAAAAAGCTAGTTACTTTCTTCAATTTTTTCTAAAGTCCAATTAGGGTCATTATTTTTTAAATTTTTGCTAAAAGACCAAATTTCATCAATTGTGAGAATTTGATTATTATCACCTTCTACTATTTTTCCCTTTAAATCCTTTAAAACTTGAACTTGCTCAGATTTGAATCTTACGGATATATTTGCAACATTAGATTTTAAGTTGGCACTAATAATTTCGGCGTTTTTAATTCCAATTATTGTGATATCAAGATTTTGAGATTTTTTAATTCTTAGGTTAATTTGCGACCTAAAATCATTGTATATTGATTTAGATAAAAGATTCTTTAATGGCTCTAAATTTTCTTCGGAGTAATTTTTGATTATATATTCAAATGCCTTTTTTGAGCCTTCTAAAAATTCATTTGAATTAAAACTCTCGTCTTGATTAAAAATTTTTCTCAGAGCTGTGTTTATTTTGGAGTCTTTATGAAAAAACACGTCTTTGCTTATGTCTTTTTTTTGACCTGAGGTAGTTGTTTGGTCAGGGGGAGATTCTTTGAAGTTTGCCTTTCCCCTTGAATATTTTTCAACTATATCTTGTTCATTACCTGTTTTTTTCCCTAAAACATTTTTTAATCGATTGATTATGAAGATTGCTATCATTGCAAGTATTAAAATATCTATATAAGGTATATTGTTCATTTTAATTTAATTTATATGGAAGCATTCAAGCTTTTTTAGTATTATATTTCTTTCTAACAAATAATGATAGTTTAATATGGCAAATAAAAAAAAAAATTCAAATGATAACAATTTAAAATTTATTATTAATGCCCAGTATTTAAAAGATCTTTCTTTTGAAAACCCAAGAGCACCTGAATCGCTTAAAAATTTTTCTTCAAACCCTACTTTTAAAATAGATGTTGATGTTAAATCAAAAATACTATCTGATCATGGGCAAAATATTTATGAAGTTGAGTTATTAATAAAAGGTGAGACTAAAATTGAAGATGATTCGTTATTCGTTATAGAAGGCTCTTATTGCGGTATTTTTACAATAGAAAATGCCAATGAAGATATTTTAGAGAGAATACTTTTGATAGAATGCCCAAAATTTCTTTTCCCTTTTTTAAGGTCAATTATTGCAAATTGCACCAGAGAGGGGGGGTTCCCTCCATTAATGATAAATCCAGTAGATTTTATTGCTATGTATGAAAAAAAAAAAAAATAAGTGATAAATCTATTTGCTTTTTAAATTATATCTTTTTCTTTTGCCGATTTTCATATTTAAGTTTTGCTCTTGCATTTCTTTACTAATTTCATTAGTTGTCATTCCTTTTTCCCATTTTTCAACAAACTTTTTAATATTTTTTCTATCGATCGTGAAATCCCTGCCTTCCATTTTTATTTTATTATCTTTCAAATTCTCTAAAACCCTACCTAAAACACTGTTTTTGCTTAATTTTTTTTCATTTAAATAGTCATTAAATAGAAACTGTAATCTTTGATTTTCCTTTTGAAGCCTGACATTTTCGTTCTTTAAATTTTCTAAGTGCTCACTTAATTCTTGAATATCGGAATCCTTAAGAATTTTAATGTTTTTGTTAAATTTTTGGAAGCATCCCTCAAGATTGTCTAGAATTAGCTCTTTTATTTGAATAATNTCAAATTCATTATAGTTATAATGACTTTTATCGCTAAGTTTCCCCAAACTTTGAATACTGGAAAAAATTTTATTCACCCTTTTTTTAGATAAAACTATGAAATTACAAATTTTAAAAAAAACTCTTTCCTCTTTAGACCATTCTCTTCTTGGTTTGTACCTATANTTGTTTAGAACTTCTTTTGCCTTCGAAAAAGAGATATTNATATGTTTATTTGCCCCCATTTATTAATATTCTATATTTTTAAAAGTTAGTATTAAAAAATTTATAGTATCNTATCATATGCTATATTGTATTTAAACAAAAATAGTTGAATATGATTTTGTATTTTAATATACTTTGACCAGGAGAAATTATTGTTTTGAATAACTTTTTATGGAGCGGGAAACGAGATTCGAACTCGCGACCCTCACGTTGGCAACGTGATGCTCTACCACTGAGCTATTCCCGCAATTTAGCANTATCAATATACTTTAATAAAAATTAATTTCAATATCATTACTAAAGATTAAAAATATATTAAATAAGACTTTTAATTGAAGTATAATGATAGCATATAATTANTTATGATGTATAGTTTTGAAAAGAATTACAAGGACTTACCAAAGGTTCTACCGCTATTTCCTCTGAAAAGGGTGCTGTTGCTTCCAAGAGCTAAACTCCCTCTAAATCTTTTTGAAAACCGTTATTTACACATGTTTGACCATGCCCTNTCTAATGATAGAACCATCGGNATTATTCAACCTAATGAAAAGATAGGTGGTAACAAAGATATTAAAAACCCGAATCTTTACTCTGTTGGGTGCGCAGGATACATAACAGCTTTTTCACAAACNAATGATAATAGGTATGAAATAATACTAAAAGGATTATGCCGGTTTAAAATTGGTTCTGANCATNCTATNACAAAAGGATTTAGNAAAGCTAATGTNAGCTGGGCTCCCTATAAAGATGATTTTGAAATCNAAAAACTTAAAAATAAAAATAAAAGAAGTGAGTTTATGGACGTGCTAAAGCCCTTTTTAACAAAAATATCTGTGAGNGCCGATTGGGAGGCGATCGATGTTTCAAGTGATGAGGATATAGTAAATTCAATTTCCATGGGATGCCCTTTTGACCAGAGTGAAAAACAAGCCCTTCTTGAAGCAAAAAATATTGATGAAAGAATTGAAATTCTGCTTTCTTTAATGAAAATGAGCATGAATGAAAATAAAAATATAGCTTCGGGAGCAGTCCCTTCATAAGATGGAAGCCTTTGATGAAAAAGTTTTAGATTTCCTAATCTGCCCTAAAACTGGCTCCAAACTTTTTTATGATAAAAAAAAAAAAATATTGCATACTAAAGACGGAAAAAATATTTATCAGATTAAGAATAATATTTTAAATTTATATGTTGAATAAAATTTATTATGATTCCAGATTCGGTTAAGTTATCTGAAGACAAGAAATCAATCCTGATAAATTACAGTGAGGATAATCACTTAATCTTACCTTCAATAAAGTTAAGAGCCTATAGCCCTTCAGCTGAAAACAAAAAAAATCTTAAAAACCCAAACTTTTCTCAACATCAAAACGTTTTAATTACAAAGATTGAGGGTGTTGGGAATTATGCAATTAGAATAATTTTTAATGATGGTCATAACACAGGAATATACAGCTGGGAGTATCTGCATGAAATTGGAGTCAAAAGTCAAAGTTCGACAAACCCATAGCAAATAGCATGCTCTGTTTTTTTAAAAAGCTTGATTTATTAAAAATTCTCATTCCCAACTTTCTTAGAATTGATAAAAATAATAGGTTATTTGAGAATAATTTATTTAAATTATGAGTAGACTGTACTAACAAATTTTTGTCAATCATACGTTTACGACTATATTTTTTTAATAGGAAGTTGTCTCCGAGGTCCAGGCCAAGATTTTTTCCCTGCTCAAGTGTGTCAGCAAGTGTTAGAGCATCCCTAATTCCTAGGTTTAAACCTTGACCAGCAATTGGGTGAATTGCTTGGCAAGCATCTCCAACTAAAACAATTCTATTTGTGAAATATTTATAGCAATAAAAAACGTTTAGATTATATTCTACAGGCGTTGATATAAATTTAATTTTACCAAAATGATGATTGTATTTTTTTTCAAATTCCTCAACAAACTTTTCTTTTTTTTTTAATTTTATTTGTTCAGAATTTTCAATTGTCCAAACAACTGATGACATTTTTTTATTTTTATTTTTCATCGGTAGTAATGCTAAAGGGCCTGATGGGAAAAAANATTCTACGGCTGAGGAGTTNTGAGAATTTTGATGAAAAATATTAAAAACTAATGCTTTCTGATTATAATCCTTATAGGAATACTTAAGGTTTGATAGTTCTCTTATTTTTGAGTATCTTCCGTCTGCTCCCACCAATAAACTACTTTCTAAAACACCCTTGTCTGTTTTTAACTTAATAATCTGTTCATTTTTGTTGTCAATTTCNTTAATTTTTACATCATNGAAGAATTTTATGAATTTTGACTTCATTATTTCTTTAAAAATAAATTCTTTAAGTATCTTATTTTCTATTATAAACCCTAGAGGNCCCTCAGAAGTGGATTTGGAATCAAAATTAATNTTACTTTTTTTTCCATCCTTAACAAGTATAGAGTTAATTTCTTGAGCTTTACTTTTCAATTTATCCCAGACTTTTAAATCTGATAAGATTCTTGATGAACCCTGAGATATGGCTGATGTTCTTAAGTCATTAATGTTTAAAAGTTTCGATTTTTTATTTTTTTCGATGATAGTTACACTGATTTTTTTTTTTGCAAGACTAAGAGCCAGTATCATTCCAACAAGACCGCTGCCAATAATAATAACGTTATGTTTTTTTTGATTAGACAAAATACCTTACAATTTCCTTAAATATAATGTAAATATAATTACATTAGTTAATGATTACAAAGTTAAAAGAAAATTTGAAAAAAACTGTTCTGTTCCTTTCATTGTTTACAATCGGTTCATTTATTTTTCTTTCGCTTTTTAGCTACAATCAAAGTGACAATAGTATTTTTANTTTTAATTCAGAAAATTTGAATAACAAAAATTACCTTGGTTTTCTTGGATCATTTGTTTCATCTGCCTTAATAGATATTTTTGGAAAAGTATCATATCTAATTCCATTTTTCTTTTTCATTCATTCAATAAGAATTTTTCTAAATGAAAATATTAATTGGTATAATTTTTTTAGTCTTCCATTTTTATTAATAATTAGTTGTCTTTTTTTAGATGTCCTTTCAAACGAATACTCTCAATTTTTTATTAACGGTGGTCTTCTTGGGAAGGGGTTAGGTAACTACCATACTTATTTTTTTAAAGATTTTGAATATAAAACTTACATTTTACTTGCCATTATTTTTCTAAATATTTTATTTCTTCTTTTTTCTTTTAATGTAAATATTTCTAAAATTAAAAATTTTTTTAGTTTTATTTGTAAAGTAATTGCAAATATTTTTATTTTTGCAGCTTACTCACTGAAGTTTTCAAAGGAGCTNAATTTTAAAAGTGTTATTGAAAAAAATAGTTTGAATAAAAAAGTAAGAACAACTCGTTCAACAAAAAAGCATATTAGCCCTTTTGTCACNAATTCAAATTTTGTTTTCCCATCACTTGAGTTATTGGAAAAACCAAAAAAGAACCCCTCAATTGACATAGAGAANAAAAAAANCACTGAAATCAATACAGCAATGCTCGGTAATGTACTAACGGATTTTAAAATTAATGGTGAAATCACTGAGGTTAAGCAAGGCCCAATAGTCACTCTCTTTGAATTAACTCCCGCGCCAGGTACTCAATCCTCTACTGTGATTAGATTATCTGAAGACATAGCAAGGTCAATGAGAGCAAAATCAGCCAGAATTTCAACAATACCCGGAAAAGACGCTTTGGGAATAGAAATTCCAAACAAGAATAGAGATACAGTTTTTTTAAGAGAACTACTAAATGACGAAACATATAAAAAAACAACATTTAAACTACCACTAACTCTTGGCAAAGATATTTTTGGAACCCCCGTTGTTGTTGATTTAGCAAAAATGCCGCATCTTTTAGTGGCTGGGACAACAGGTTCGGGGAAGTCTGTAGGAATTAATGCAATGTTACTATCCTTACTATATTCTTTAACACCTGAGGAATGTAGATTAATTTTAATAGATCCAAAAATGCTTNAACTATCAGTATATAAAGATATTCCTCACCTATTGACTGAAGTTGTAACTGACCCGAAAAAAGCAATTTCAGCTTTGAAATGGACTGTGAAAGAAATGGAAACAAGATATAAAATGATGACACACCTGGGTGTAAGAGAGATTGAAGATTATAATATTAAAGTTAAAAAAATTCTTGATGATGGCGAGGTGGTTTTTAAGGAGACCCAAGTTGGTTATGACTCAGAAACTGGCAAGCCAGTTATGGAAAAGAAAGCTCTAGACCTACATGTTTTTTCAAAAATTGTTGTTGTTGTTGATGAGTTGGCGGATTTAATGATCACGTCTGGTAAAGAAATTGAGTCAGCAATTCAAAGATTATCTCAAATGGCCAGAGCAGCAGGAATTCATTTAATAGTTGCCACTCAAAGACCATCCGTAGATGTAATAACCGGAACAATTAAATCTAATTTTCCAACAAGAATCAGTTACAAGGTTGTAAATAAAATTAATAGTAGAACAATTTTAGAAGAGCAAGGGGCAGAGCAACTTTTAGGACAAGGAGANCTTTTAATTACTATGCTTGGGGATAAACTCTTAAGAGTTCATGGCCCATATGTTAAAACTGAAGAAGTTCAGGCAGTTGTTGACCATTTAAAAAGTCAAGGTGAGCCAGAATACCTTCAGTCTGTTACAACGGAAGAGGAGGAATCTGAAAACATTTCACTCGGTTTCACAGATGGTGCTGATGAACTTTATAATAAAGCAGTTTCTATTGTGTGTAGAGAGAAGAAAGCGTCA
This sequence comes from Alphaproteobacteria bacterium, assembly GCA_002712255.1. GTDB lineage: Bacteria > Pseudomonadota > Alphaproteobacteria > Methylaequorales > Methylaequoraceae > MED-G10. Next base: position 515 of record PATB01000012.1, on the reverse strand, counting down.
ACGAGTTTTATTCAGAGACATCTGCAAATAGGTTATAATAGGGCGGCTAGAATTATTGAACAAATGGAAGCTGAAGGAATTGTAAGTCCTGCAAATCATGTTGGTAGAAGAGAGGTACTGGTTGGTAAAGACAATTAGTTATCTTCTAATTTTTTTAAACTTATATTCATGTTCAGCAGTCACATCAATTGGTGCAGTAGTTGGAAACGCATCAACATCAACCAGAGGATTTTCTGCATCCATTGATGATACAGTTTTAATGACAAAAATTATTACAAAGATATCAGGAATTGAGTTAAAAAACTTCACAGATATTACCGTTTCTGTTTCTAATGGGCATGTTCTTTTAGCTGGAAATGTTGAAAGTCAAAGTAAAAGACTAGAGTTAGTCCAAGCGGTATGGAAAACAGATGGTGTAAAAAACGTTTATAATGAAATGTCTTTGGATTCTTCCCCGACATTTTCACAAAGAGCTGACGATTTGTTGTTTGAAACAAGAATTAAAAATAGACTCT
>PATB01000011.1 GCA_002712255.1 Alphaproteobacteria bacterium | reverse complement strand
CCAAGCGACTTTTAAGCTACCAACATTACTTTTATTGATTTGATCTAGGTTAGAGTAACGGTGACCAGCATAATCGCCAGACTGTTGAACCCATTGACCCGGATCTTTCATCATTTTTTCAAGCTTTGAATTAGCACTTACAGCAAATGGAAGAGCTAANGCAGCTGAAGCAATGATGCTTTTTTTCAAAATACTCATAAAGTATTTCTCCTTTATTACGGTTAATATTATGGGCTAATGCCCGGTTNTGTAGGAATCAANACCATAACAAAGAAGTTGTNAGGNTANTTGATTTCCTCCCAGGTTTATATTATTAATGAATATATCTAATTCAAGAAAAAAATGAATGCTAGATGAACAAAAAGCTCAGGTTCATTCATATTATAAAAAAAAACAAATAAATTCAATTACTTAAGTTAATTTTAGGCTGTATAAAAAGTTGTGGATAATTTTCTAATAATGAATGTAAGATGAATAAAATAATTAAAATTTGTTCAGAATATTAAAATTACCAGTAAATTCAATTACTTATAACATATTTTATTGAAAAAAAATTAATTTTAAAAATTTTTTTTCTTGAGAACTCAAAAANTATGATAATAATATATGAATGAGATTTTTATTAATATTATTTTTATTTATAAATTTTAGTTTTGTTTCTGCTAAAGACAAATCGCCAGAGCCTGTTACTTGGAATAAAGAACTAAAGGAATGGATTTATGGTGATGAACAAATATTAGATGGTTCCGATTTATTTTCACTACAAACTCCTTACAGAGCCCTTGATGCAGCAATGGTTCCAATATCAATCAATTTCAAAGTTGATCAAAAGGATGAATTCTTTGTTAAAACTTTAACTTTAATTATTGATGAAAACCCTTCTCCCTTAGTATCTAAATTTAAATTCACAAAAAAAGTAGGTAATGCTAGTCTAACAACTAGAGTAAGGGTTGATAAATACACTTACGTAAGGGCAATTGCGGAAACTAGTGACAATAAAAAGTACATGGTTGCAAATTTTGTTAAAGCAGCTGGCGGATGTTCTGCCCCAAGTCTTGCTGATATGGATGCTGTAATGGCTAGACTTGGGAAAATGAANATGAAATTTATNGAAACAAGAGTGNAAAAAGGCTTGAATAAAGCTGAATTCTTAATNAGTCATCCAAATTATTCAGGACTCCAATTTAACCAACTAACTAGAGCAGAGATACCTGCACACTTCATAAATTACATCAAGATTTATCAAGATGATAAGATTATATTAGAGGCAACACCAGATATTTCTCTGTCGGAAGATCCGTCAATAACTTTCCATTATTTAGATTCCGGGGGGCCTTTAAAGGTCGAAATAGAAGANAGCGAAGGTAAAAAATTCGCAGGTAATTTTGAAATTTCCAATATTGCTTCAAAATAATTAAAAGCATTCAAGTTCAGATGCTGCCTGAGCCCTAAACAATTTTTGCATTCTATCCTTAGATAACCCAACGCTTTTAAACGCTTCTTCTCTGGGACTTGCACCCTCCCAAAGTCTAGCAATAGCCTCTGCTTGCGCATATTCTTCATAACTAATTCTTTTAGCTATTTCATCGATAGCACAAGAACACTTCGCCATAAAATCTCTATTAGATTCATTTGAACTCATGCATGCGAAAACAAATTCAGATCTTGCTTGTGTTGGAAAATCATTTGATTCTACTTTGGTGTATATNATTATAAATAAAATTAACAATAATCTAATAATTTTTTTCATTTAACTGTTTTCCTTTCTATTTTTATAAGCATCCCTGAGCTGTTTATTAGTTCTAATTCCCTGAAAGATAAGGCTTTCTTTTACCACATCATCTGGATCATCTAAATCTTTGATAAAGGTTTCTATTTTGTAAATATACCCAGGTATGTTTTCTGATATTGTTACAATAAATTTTTTTGTTTTATATCTTGAAACTCTATTTTTGAGTTCAGTTTTTAAGAAAGGTTGAAATGAAATTTGTTTTCCTGGATAATTTTCTCCATTAAATTTAAATTGGATATCTTCGACATCGGTTGCTGCAATTGAATGCCTTATCCTACTTCTAAAAAAAAGTGCGTTACCACCAGTCAACCTTTGCATATCTCTAGCATCCCTCTCAAAGAATAACATAAAAACTGGATTGCCCTTCGCACCTATTTGAGGCGGAAACCTTACCTTATTTCGACCTTTTAAATATCTGAAAGTAATGTGTTTAGTTTTATCATCATCTATTTTGACAATATTTAAAACCACATTACCTCTAAAGCTATCTTCTCTAGTAGATTCTTTTGTAAACTTATAATAAATTCGTGAAGGTTCATTAATAGTTTTTAAATGCTCATCTATGAATAAAGCAATATTAGCGGATGACATTTCCTTAATCAATTCAAGCTTAAATTCATCGGTACCCCACTTGATTCGTTTCTCTTCGGCATTTTCAGCATTTGTAAAATCCTCTTCAGATCCTTGGTTTTCCTGAGCCTCAACTGTCTTCAGAATAAATGCAAGTACAAATAAAAATGAAACTAATGCCAAATTAAAATATGGTATTTTATTTTTCAAAATCATAATTTATATTTATGGTTTAAATTATTTGATTTTTCAACTATGATTTCAAAAAAAATGAAAAACAAAATAAAAAATATTTCTGTAATTTCAACTGGCTCTTGGGTACCATCGAACCTTGAAGATAAAGAATTAAATAAGCCTACCTATAAAATTTTGATTGAGAATCTAGTCTTAAAGGCTTCAATCGGAATTCATGATTTTGAAAAAAAAAAAAAACAAAAAATTTCAATTTCTTTGAGTATTGACGTAAACAACAATATTCCCCATGTAGATCATAAAATAAATAACTTTGTTTCTTATGAGTATATTGTAAAAGATATAAAAAAACTTATTAATTCTGGACATATAGAATTATTGGAAACTTTAAGTGAAAATATTTTTGAAATTTGTTTTCAAGATCAGAGAATTCAAAACATAAAAATTAAGTTAAAGAAATTAGAGGTTTTTAATGAGGTAGACAGCGTGGGTATTGAGGTTTGCAGAACAAAAAATGAATTTAAAAATCTAAAAAAACCAAAAAATCTTTCTCCAAAATAGCTTTTTAAATGTGGATTATAAAAATTGGTGGGAGTTGGATTAAGAATGCCAACTTAATTAAGCTTATCAAACTTTTGGTGAATCTAGATAATCAAAAATTTATTATTGTACCTGGCGGAGGAATTTTCGCTGATTCTGTAAGAGAAGCATCTAAATTAAATTTTCTTTCGGAGGACCAGAGTCATTTTCTAGCTCTTAAATCTACAGAAATTTTTGGACATATGATTAAATCTTTCGAAAATAGAATTCACACAACGGAAAAAATAAATAGCTTCAAAGAAAAAAACTTGTGGTTACCCTCAAAAATTTTAAAAAATGAAAGGAATTTTAAAAAAAATTGGGAATCTACCTCTGATTCTGTAGCAACATGGCTATATTCAAATATTTCTTCAAAAGGACTAATTTTTATAAAATCAATATCATTAGGGATAAAGAATGTATACAAAATAGAGGCATTACAAAAAAAAAATATTTTAGATTCAAATATGCATTTGTTCTTAAAAAAAAAAAAAAATTTAAAAATTATAGGACCTGAAATAATTCAACTCTTGGAGTCGTATGAAGATTGGGATAACTTATTAAGTAAATTAAATTTTTTGAAAATATGATAAATAAAAAAAAAAGATGGGCATGGGTGCTTACTGGTTCTGGGCATTTTTTTAATGANTGCATTTCGTTGATAAATGAATTGGAGGAGGTAGATGTTTTTGTATCTAAAGCAGCTGAGGAGGTTTTAGTTATGTATAAAAAAAAAAATGATATCTCATCAAAAGTTAAAATTTACAAAGATAACTCTTCAAGCTCTGTGTCAGTAGGTAAGTTTTATAAAAATGAGTATCACACATTAGTTATGGCTCCAACATCTAGTAATACAGTAGCAAAATGTGTTTATGGTATTTCAGACTCTTTAGCTACCAATATTTTTGCTCAGGCGGGCAAATGTAAAGTAAAATGTATTTATTTCCCATGTGATACGGCCCCAGAATTAAAAACATTAGCTCCAAGTGGTTATGTAGATGTGTTTCCTAGAAAAGTTGATTTGGAAAATGTTGATAAGTTAAAAAAATTTGCTGACACTCTAACAGTTTTAAGTTTTAAAAAATTAAAAGAGGAAATTTTAAATAGGAAAATATGTCTGAAAAAATCTTATTCATAACCGGGAAGTTGGCAGAGAGACAGCTTAAAAGAATTCTTGATTCTATGAAACCAGAATTTTCATATCAAATTAATCAAATAGGAGTCAATGTAGCAGCTCTAATGTCAGAGAGTATTTTGATGAGAAGATTATCAGAAAATCAAAACTTTGATAGAATTATAGTTCCTGGAAAATTTAGAGGAGATATAAAAAGGCTTTCAAATTATTTTAAAATTCCTGTTGAAAGAGGTCCTGATGATATTTCAGATTTACCAGACTATTTTGGTATTGAAAAACCTGATAATAAGCTAGAAGATTATGACTGTGACATTTTTGCAGAAATAGTTGATGCAGCAATTTTATCTCCTGAAGAAATAAAAAAAATAGCTAAAATTTATAANAAAGANGGAGCAAATGTAATTGATTTAGGATGTATGCCAGATACAAATTTTGATCATTTGGAGGAGTCTATAAGAGCAGTGAAATCAATTGGTTGCAAGGTATCAGTAGATTCAGCTAATTCAGAGGAATTAATTAGAGGTTCTAGAGCCGGTGCAGATTATCTTCTTAGTATTAATGAAAAAAATTTAAAAATCATGGACAAAATTCAGTCTACTCCAATACTAATACCAAACTCTCAAGGTGACTTGAAATCATTAGAAAGAATTATAAAGTTAATGATTAACAAAAAACAAAATTTTTATGCTGACCCAATTCTTGACCCAATTCACTATGGTTTTGCAGATTCAATTGAGAGATTTGTAAAAATTCGAAAAAAATTTCCCAAAATCAAACTTTTTATGGGAACAGGAAATCTAACAGAACTTACGGACTGTGATTCCTCTGGAGCTAATGCCATTATGATGGGGTTAGTCTCAGAANTGTCAATAAATGCAGTTTTAGTTGTTCAGGTAAGTGGACATTGTAAAAATTCTATTAAAGAAACTGATATAGCCAGAAAAATAATGTATTTTTCAAAAAAAAATCAACGACTTCCCTTTAGGGTATGTGATGAGTTGATGAGTATGTCCGAAAGAAACCCTAAGAGAAAATCTTCGGAGGAAATTAGTGAGATTAAGTCAATGATAAAGGATAGAAATTATAGGATATTACTTTCAAAAAAAAATATAAATGTTTTTAACAACGAAATTACCGCAAAGGGAAAAGATCCATATGATTTTTTTGAAAAAATCAAGGTTCATGGTGATACAAGCCACGCTTTTTATTTGGGTGTAGAATTAGCTAGAGCTCAAATAGCATTACAACTTGGTAAAAATTATGATCAAGATAATGAATTGGATTGGGGAGTAGCAGTAAAAAAAAAAAAAGTTAACTTTTTAAAAAGACCAAAATTAAAAACTACTCAAAAATAAAAATGATTATAGAGTCAATTGTTTCAACAATCAGTGAGAAAAGAAATGTGAATTTTGCTCCGTTTGGTGTCGTTAAGGAAAAAAAAGAAATTATCATTTCACCTTATGTTCCNTCGACTACACTTGAAAACTTAAAAAATAATAAATGTGCAGTAATTAACTATATTGACGATGCAAATTTTTACGTAAATTGTATTATTGGAGAAAAAAAATTTAAAAAAAAAAGAGCAGAATTAATTAATTGTTTTTATCTTGAAGATACAATGTCATTTGATGAAGTAATTGTTGATAGAATAATTGAAGATAAGGTAAGACCAAAATTTATATGTAGGGTGGTAAAAAGTGTATTTAACAAAAGGTACGAAGGTCACAATAGAGCTAAAGCATCAATAATTGAAGCTTGCATTCTCGCATCAAGAATTGGAATGCTTTCTAAAAAAAAAATACTTAATGAGTTANAATATTTATCAATTGGAGTAAAAAAAACTGCCGGACCAAATGAAGAAAAAGCTTGGAAAAAAATTAATTTTTACATTCTTAAAAGTTTAGATGAAAAAAAATAACTTAAAAATAAGTTCAAATATGTTGGTTAGTTTTAAGTCAAGAAGTGAAATTTCTTATAAAAATGCAGAGTTAGTAGATATAATTGATTTAAAAAACCCTGAAAAAGGTTCGTTAGGTGAATGGGAAATCCCAGAAATAAAAAATATTGTAAAAATATTTGGAAGAGAAAAAATAATTTCAGCAACAATAGGTGACAACCTAGATATAAAAAATACAATTCAAAAAATTAAGATATTTGACTTATTGAAGTTAGATTTTATAAAGTTTGGTGTTTTTGCAGAGAAAAATAATCAAATGATAAACTTTCTAAGAAATGTTAAATCTTATAATTTTAAGACAGAATTAGTTCCAGTTATTTTTGTGGATAATCCTGTTATTTTGGATACGGCTTTTAAAAATTTAGAGAGTTTTAAGATATTTAAATTTAAGTTTTTACTATTAGATACTTTTTCTAAGAAAAGCGGTGACCTATTTAAAAACTGTTCANTAAAATATCTTTCAAATTTTCTANAAAGATCAAAAAAATTTGGATTATCTGTAGGTTTAGCAGGTAAACTTAAACAAAGTCAAATACCAAACTTATTGAAATTAAATCCAAAAATTATTGGTTTTAGGTCAGCTGTTTGCGAGAAAAATAACAGAAATAAAAAAATATCTGAGATAAAATTAGAAAAAATTAGTCATTTTTTTAAATTTGCCATAAGTTGAGCAACACAAAATGCAGGCATATGTTGTGAAGCAAAATTTTTAAGTTTAACATTATTAGCGTGAATTAATTTATCAATTTTTAAGACTGACTTGTCTGTAATTTTTTTTTCTAATATTTTTCTACCTATACCTGTAAAGATAAGAGGTGTATTGCTTTTTAATTTATTTTTTTTAATTAAATAATTTATATTTGAATTTATTTGCTCAACTTGTTTGTTGATTAAAATTTGTGAAAGACTATAAATAAGATTTTTTTTATTCTTTTCAAAATCAATACAAAATGATCTTGAAATTCTTAATAAACTTTCAGTAATACCTTTTGTTCCATTATCCGCTTCATCATCAATATCAAATTCTTTTTCTAAAAAATTATTTATTCTGTATATATCTGAAGTGTTAGAGAATAGTTCAGGTACGATATGATATTTTTTTTTTTTTAATTTTAATTTCGTGTTGCAGACCAAATAATGGAGTTCTTATAATTCCTGAATAAAACATTTCCCTTGAAGATAATCTTGAAAAATCATCAAAACCATTATTTGTTATTTTTGAATTTTTAATACAGATAAAATCTGTAGTGGTTGAACCAAAATCCACAATAACTAAATCTTCAAAATTTATAGAGAAATATTTTCCGATAGAATGCCAATTCATTGAAATTAAATCTTTATAGTTAAAACAATCATCTCTGGAGAAAATTTTTTTTTTTTTTGTATAAAATGCATAATTTAAATTCAGTTTTTTGCATTGTTCTGAGATTTTTAATACTCCATCCTTTTTACTTTTAAAAATATCACATAATTCAGCAGTCATAGTAATTCCACAAGAGGTGTCCTTTGGTAAATTTAGAGAGTTAATATAATCAATTTCCTNTTTTAAGTTATTAATACCTTTCCAAACATAACATTTTCTATATTGTGAAAAACAGACAGACTTATTTGCATCAAGACCAATAATTTTAAAGTGTGCCCCACCAATATCGATTCCTAAATATCTAATTTTATTTTTCATTAAAAATAAATTTTAACTTTTTTTTTTTAAAGAATAATTAGTTTTTTCTATTTTTTTATTAATATAAAATTCAGTAATTCTATTTATAGCACCAATGCCATATGCTTGTTCTAAGCCAATATATGCACTTGTAAACCTAGGGTTTATTTCAATCACTCTCCAATCATTATTTACCCTTACTATATCTATACCAATAAATCCAAATAGTTCAGGAAAGCTACTACAAATTTTTTTTCCTATTGCGTATATTTCATTTCTGTGTGACTCAAGCCCTCCCATTATTAAACCAATTTGAGATATTTTATCATTATGAAATTTCAATATTTGTTCATTACAACATATAATTTCAAATTTTTTATCACAACAAAGCATTCCAAAACTTCCTTTTTTTCCTTTATAAAATTTTTGTATGATAGCTTTTTTTTGGTTACAAATATTGTTTTTCTTTTTAAAAATAACAATGTTCGAAGACCCCGTTCCAAATTCAGGTTTTGATATATATTGAATATTCTCCCTTAATTTTTTTTCAATCTCTATTGTCTTAACNTTGATTTGTTTTAAGGCTTTAAAGGTTTTTAATTTTGATGAAAAAATTTTTATATTTTTAAAACTTGAATTTAATAAAGTAAATTTTTTACTTAATTTTTGATATAGTCTTGAATTTTCAAATTCGGATTCTGGAGAAATTAGTAAAAGGTTTGTTTTATGATCGAATTTATCTAAAATTTTATCTATAGTTTTATTTTTTGTGACATAATGAATAACTATTTTTTTATTTTTTAACCTTTGTAGTGATGCATTTCGAAGAAGATGAATTTTTTTTATTTTTCTGTTTCTTGAAAAGTTCAATGCTAATGAATTCGAAAGCTTAATTGCTTCTTTAAAGATTGACTTTTTTCCTTTAAAATTAGTAGTTGATTGAGCAGTAAAATATTCTAATAAGATAACTTCTTTTAACATAACAAAAATATGGAAATTATATTAGCAGTTGATTTGAAGAAAGGTAAGGTTGTTAGAGCTTTTGCTGGTTTAAGACAAAATTATAAACCCATCAAGAGCTCAAAAGATAACCTTGAAAATCCTTTTGATTTAATTCAAAAAGTGCTNATTCAGTTTCCATTAAAAAAAATATATATAGCAGATTTAGATTCTATTCAAAATTCTGGATCAAATTTTGCTTTGATATGTAAATTACTAAAACAATTTAAACATTTGAATTTTTTAATAGANAGTGGTTTTGATTATCCAGTTTCTGTTGAAGTTTTTGTAAAAAAACTTGAAAAAAAAAAAATTAAAAACTTTTTTCCAGTTATTGGTACAGAAAAACTAAAAAACTATAATTTGCAGTGTTATAAATTTTTGAATGAATGTTATTTTTCTTTAGATTTTGATGGAAGCGAAAAAAGGTGGATTGAGAAAATAAAAAAAAAATAAATTTAAAATTAATCTCATTCTTATGTTTATTAAAAATACTGGTGGACGCGGAATAAGATTTGAGCAGTTAAAGTCTGTTTCAAAAAAACTGAATTCAAACAATATTTTTTATGCAGGAGGNGTTAGATATTGGAGTCAACTCAACTCTCTCAAAATAATTGGTATTAGAGGTGTACTAATTTCTACCTTAATACTCAAGGTGATTCGAGGGACCTCAAAGGNCCCATGAATCTAACTTTTAAAGAATGAAAACAACCTTGATAGCCATCCACCACCTTTAGCATTCTCTGATGGCTTCATGTTGGATGAATCTCACTTGGCAGCAAATGGATGCTCTGCTGAATCTTTCTGTGAAACAACGTCTTTTGCCTTAGGCTCTCCAGACACAGCTCTTTCAATTGATTCTTTAGTAGCTTGATAATTATATTCNTGAATTTTTTTATCATCTTCAGCTAACCAGTGAATAAAAACACCAACTGAGATAAAAAGGTTTTCAGCTTCATCTGCAGGAATTGTTCCTTCCTCAACACAGTCCATTACTGCTTTTGCAACTCCATGTTGTGCTGGACCAAACATTTGCACCGCTTGTTTTGCGCCTTTAATAGTAACTTTATTGAACATGCAAGTTGCAGGTTTTGTCATAAGGTTAGGTGCAACAACTGCTAGAAGGGCAGTAAAGCCATCTTTGTTGTTTGTAAGTGCATTAGCAAATGCAGTTTCTGCTGGAGTTCCTCTAGGACCAATAATTAAGTCGATATGAGCAACTTCATTACCATCTCCAACAAGAGACTCACCTACTAACATTTTTGTTATTTTAGCCATTTTTCCTCCATTTTTTTAGTTAAATGATACTAAATATAATTTATTTATATTTGAAATTTGAATATATCTCTTATTTTGCTTATTAGCAAGGTAGTAACAGTTAAATCTGCACAAGTCCCTGGATTATAATGAAAACTCTTTAGATATTTATCAAAATGTAAAAGTTGAGCTCTTGCTTTAGTTTGAAGGTTTATTTTTTTTAACAAATCTCTTGCTTTTTTCATTACAATATCAGCTTTTCTGGGACCATACTTTCTTAGAATATGACTATCATTGCTTATAGATAAAAAAAATAAATATAAGAAAATAATTGCCATATTTGGTGATGTCCTTTTTTTTAAAAATTCAAAAAAAGGTAAACCTTTATTAATTACTTCGTCATAGTTAGTTACATAACATTTTGAAATCCTGTCCCATTTGGAACCAATATTCATTACATTTTTGAACTTCAAATTTTTTTCTTTATTAACATCTCCTGGTCCTTTGTATTTTGATAGTCCTGCGGGACTAACTTGATTAATTGCTTTTAAAATCAAACTACCTTGATATTCATCAATTTTACTGAGAATAATTTCTAATTCTGCTNTAAAATTAAAGATTTTTTTTGGTGATATTTGAAATATAGGTGCACAAAGCAAAATTATTCCAAGGTTATAGTTTTCTCCTAATTGACATAAACATTTTGATGCTGAATGATAAATTTTTTCGCCAAGTCCGAGTTTTTTCTCTAAAAATATTTCACCAGAGATTCTTGCAGCATACTCAAATCTTTTATGATTCATTCCAATTATTTTTGAATGAATACTATGATTTCCGGGCTTAAGAACCTTTAATTCTTCTTGACAAGACGTAAAATATAAATTTTGAATTAATTTATTCACTTAATTTTTTTTAAAAAGTCCTTAACTAAGATTTCAGTAATATTTTTTTTTTCGATTTTCTGCATTCCTTTCCATGAAGGTATTCCATTAATTTCTAAAATAGCTATTTTTTTTTTATCAAACTTTACATCTATCCCTGCATAACCTAAATCAAAAAGTCTTGAAATTTTTACAATTAATTCCTTAAGTTCTGAGCCTATTTTTTTTTTTTTGCATAAAGCACCCTTATAAACATTTGTTATGAAATTTTTAGATATTCTTTCCATTGATGAAACAACTTTGTGATTACTTACTAAAACTCTTATATCAGAGAAAGTATTGTTTTCTTCTGATTCTATAAATTCTTGAAGGTAAAAAATAGACCCAGTAGGAGATATTCTCTTTAAATCTTCTTTTCTTTTTACCATAACAATATCATTTCCCTGAGAACCAAAGATTGGTTTTACTAAATATCTTTTTTTTTTTAAATGGAGTGTTTGTTTTTTTGAGGAGAACCAAACAATTGTTTTTGGAGAATAGATACCGTTTATTTCAAGAATTCCTGTGGTTCTAACTTTATCTACGGTTTTTTCAATTATATCCCCCGAGTTATGAATGTATATTTTGCTTTCTTTTAAAAGATGAAGAATTGTAAGTTTAGTAGTAATTTCTTCAATTGACCCTGACTTTATGAATCGAACCCACAAACCACTAAGTTTGTTAATTTTATTATCATTAAGAAAAAAAAGTTTTTTTTTTTTAAAAGAAAAGATTAATTCATCAAAATAAATTCTTAAAACTTTGCAATTATTTTTTTTAAGATTAAGTTCGATTTGATCACTATGCCAATCATGTAAGTCGGAGATGATTCCAATCGTTTTCATTAAAAAAAAGATTTCTTTATCAATTCTTCATTGACAACTCCAGCCCTAAAAGTTTTTCCAGAGTCTAAAGAATTAATTATTATAACAGCTGGACTAAAAAGTGATCCGTCTATTTTATAAAAATCCATGTTATAATTCTCAAAGATTTCTTTAAAGGGCTTTCCATAATCACTGGACAAATTGCTTGGAAGTTTTTTGCTTAATTCGCTTAATTCTTCATCAGAACCCTTCATCATTAATTGTACAACACCTCCATAAATTATGGCATCATTAGTTCGCCCCATCCCACTTACAAAATTTTTAGCTATTGGCGGTAAAGGAGCATAACCTAAACCATGGACAATTTTATTTAAAGAAAATCCAATTTCATGAATTTTATGTATTGCAACTTCAAGAACTCTGGAAACTATCTGAATATTTCCACATATGGATGTTGTTGGGGTTAATATAAATGTAATATTTTCAGGGTTTAAATTACAATCTGAAGCAATCTTTTTTACTATTTCTGTAGGTGGGAACTTATCTACCTCTAAAACAACCGATGTTTTTTTACAATTATCTTTATATTTAATTTCCTTGAAAATTTCTTCTTTTTGGGCAATTGCTCGAACTGGACCAGACCCCAAAGAAAAAAAATCTTTTGAACTAAGACTCCAACCAGCATATTGAGAACCTAGACAAGATAGGACTGGCTTAGAAGCATAAACATTTACATTATATGAGCTTATATCTGTTTTCTCGTTTGGATTTAAATTTACTTCACCAAGTCCACCCAAACAAATTTTAGAAATTATTATTCCTGCCTCTACACTTCCATTTGCATTTATTCCAGCATCNATTACCCTGCATTTTAACGGCCCTTTCAATACTTCAATGCTAAGCTTGTTTTTTTTCTCTACTAANANCTCTACAAGCGGATTAGTTAGATCATTGATACTAATATTGTTTTTCATAAATTATTTTCAATTTCGTCAAGAAAATTAACTGTTAAATTAAATAACTTTTGCTTTAATGATTTTTTGTTATTTTCCATAAGATGAATCAAACAGATTGGTTGGTTAACTTTAATAATATCTCCTTCATTTGGCAACTCTGAAAATTTATTAGAATTAAATTTTTTTTTTAAAAGGTTACTTATTTTCTTATTAATATTTATTTTTTTTTGTGCATAGACTATTTTGGTTGCGCAAAACTTTTTATTAGAATTTTTTCTTTTATTAATAAAAGGTCCCCTATTTACCCTATCAATTATATTTGAACTTAANCCAGGTCTTGGGTTTATCTCAATTAGATATACTTTTTTTTCATTTCTAATTATATCAATGTTATTCAAACCTCTTAAATTAAATATTTTAACTATTCTTTTAACCAAATTACAAATTTGTTTTTCTTCATTAGCATTTAATTTCTTGGTAATGATGTAATCTATTAAAAATGTGCCTTTTTTTAAAACTTGGCTGCATACAGAAATAATACTTAATTTGCCTTTCTCAGAAATAAATTGAACAGAACAGTTTTCACCCTCAATATATTCTTGAAAATATTCATTTTTTTTTAGATTGTAATTTTTTCTATATTTTTTTACTTTTTGCCCACCAAAACTATTAAAGTTTTTAACTAACGATTTTTTTGTTGGTTTTTTAAAACTTANCGAAGGATAAGCAATTTTATTTTGTTTAAGTTTTTCAAAAAAAATTTTGCTTTTTAATGCGTTATTTATTTTAAACTCATTNNTCATNATTTTTTCTTTCGAGGAAAATTTCTGAATCTTTTTGATTTTCTGCAAATCCTGAACCTAATAAAAAAGGAATTTTTTTATCTGGGTCAACTTCTAAGAAAATTCTTTTAAGTGTTTTTAAACTATAATTTTTTACTACAAAAATTTTTCGGCAATATTTCTTTAAGTTTAAACTATTATAATGAGTTATAGCAAAAACTTGAAAATTAGCCTTACTGAAAAGTCTTGATAGATCTTCGCAATATGTACTAGCTATAATAATTTTTTTTTTTATAACTCTAAAATCTCTCTGGATGTTTTTAGTGCTTCATCAAAATTTAAATATAATGGCTTTTCTGTAGAGCACATTTTTTCAAACATTTTGTATTGAGTTTTAACTTTTATATCACCAGATGTAAGCGGGCCTATAGAGAAGCCACCACACTCATGAGATTCATCATTGTCGTTTAAACCAACTCCTTCTAAACCTGCAGGCGGAACTGCGTTAACATCTGCTAGTACTTTTACATTCTTTGCTAATTTAAGTTGATTTTTACTTATGACTTGGGTACCCGCTCTAGCCGCACAAAAAATAATCTCTGCTTCAGGAAGAAAAGATGAATTTAATTCATCTGANGAACCGTCGCCGGGTATAATATCAACATTATATCTTGATTTATATTCTTCAGATTTTTTTTTAACATTATTAATACCATCGTATCCAACAATTGTACATTTTGCACCATGTTGTGCACACATTATTGCTGAAATACCACCCACTATTCCTTTTCCTCCATAAACAACTATATTTTTGTTTTCAAAATTTGTTTTGAATTTTTCTTTAAGAGTTTTTTCTGTGCAAGCAACCATTGCTGCTGCTGTTGTAAATGAACCAGCCGGATCAGGAAAAACCGATATTTCAAAAGGAGGAACCATTGCTTTTTTTGCTGCGTCCATCATGTCTAAAGCCAAAGATGCATCCTTTCCACAAATAAATACACCAGTTTTCTTAGTATTTGAAACAGATCTGGAGAAGATTGCATCTTGAACCAAAGCCTTCACATCAGTAAGATTCACATTCGTGTATGGTATTACCAAGTCGTATCCCGCATCACAGGCCATGTTTACATCAAANGGGCTGACGTTTTCCTGCGGACTTATCATATGTAAAATATTTTTTTTAGTCATCTTTAATCCTCATTGTTTTAATTTTTCCTTTATTTCTTCCGCCGACTATACGAAGATTAATACCTTTTATTTTTTTTAATTCAATAAGATTTTGAATATCTTTAGAAAGCTTTAGACTAGAATCATTATCTTGACAAAAAATAAATCCAGTTGGCCCCCAAGATGACTGACCATAACCACAATAACCATTACTGTTTAAGTAATTAAATATTTTAGTTATATTTTTACTAGCGTATATATTGGATTTACCATAAAAAACTTTAGACATATTTTTTTGAATAACACTTACACCCTTAGTAAAGTTTTCAAAGTCTCTTTCAACTATTCCTGGAAGAATATGCATCATTGTTACAAAACAATTCTCTTGAACAAAACTCTTTTTAATTTTTTTTATATTTAAAAATTCTTTATTTTCATCTCGTCCATGTAGACCAAAAAAATTTTCGTCTTGAATTAAAATTATTTTCCATTCTTTCGGCCATTTATATTCAAAAATTTTTAATGGCAGTAAGCCAGAGTTTTTTTTTTTTCCCAAATCAATCACAAAGCCGCCGCGCTTAAAAACCTCAATTCCTATTCCGGATCTCTTACCTCTATTAAGTAATTCAGATATTTGCTCTATTGACATATTTAAACTATTAAACTCTGAAATTAAAAAACCTGTTGTCAGTGAGTGTTGTGTCCCTGAACCAAGTCCTTTATGGATGGGAATATATTGATTAACAGTAATCTTACAATTATATATTTTTTTCAAATTTGAAAATATTTCTAATATTTTAAAGATCTTTTCTTTTAATATTTTGTTATCACAAATAACTTCTCTTTTATTTGAAAACTCAATTTTGAAAATATTTTTATAATGGGTAATTCCTAAGCCTATGCTACCAAACTTACGCAGAGAGTTTTCATTGGTTTCTAAAAAACCTAAATGAATTCTTGCCGGACTATCTACTGTAACAATTTTTCTCATAATTTATTTTTATAAATTATTCCTTTATTGAAATATAATTATAATATAATTCTATCTTACTGGTTATAATTTTTTGGAGATATTTATGAGCGAAGATAAAATAACAACTTTTAATGAAGATGAAATAAAAAAATGGATTAATGATAACAATAATGGATGGTCATTCGATGGTAAGTGGATAAGAAAAACTTAT
This sequence comes from Alphaproteobacteria bacterium, assembly GCA_002712255.1. GTDB lineage: Bacteria > Pseudomonadota > Alphaproteobacteria > Methylaequorales > Methylaequoraceae > MED-G10. The sequence goes on along the minus strand of PATB01000011.1, from coordinate 11,010 downwards.
AAAACCCATAGTTGGAAAGCAACTTTAATGGTAGTAAATGCAATTGGTCATTTAGCTGAATTAGCTTGGCATCATCCTGATCTAGTAGTTTCTTATGCATTTGTTGAAGTAAAATTAATGAATCATGCAAAAAAAGGTATTACCCAGTTAGACCTTGATCTAGCAAAAAAAATAGACGAATTTATTCTTTGGAATCCAGTGGAAGAAAATTTAAGTCTTGACGGGACACCAGATGATCCAAGATTTGCATATGTTAAAAGAAAAAAATAGAAACAATTGTATCTATTGTTCAATGCTTAGTCCCTTCGTAAAAGTGGACGATGATCATAAGCCTATATCATTAACAAATAAAAACGAAAATGCCTTCTCTTTTGGAGTTACTTATAAATCAACACCTTTAATAAAAGGAAAAAAAGCATCCTATTCTGAGGCTATTAGAGAAGTAAAAAAAATAATTAGATTTGAAAAATTAATCCATATTGATGGATTTAGTACTGATTTACAGTCAATTTATAANATTATAGACTTCGCGGAAAAATATAAAACATCCGTGAATCATATGTGCGCTGATGAGTTAAATATTTTTTTTTCAGCTTTTCAGAAATATGGAGGCTCGTTCGTTTCATTTAACGAACTAAAAAAAAGAGCTGATTTTGTAATAGTGATAGGTGCAAAAGAATCAGATTTTTCTTCTTACTTTTACAGAGATCTTAATTGGAATAAAAAAAAAAATTAAAAAAACAATTTTTTATCTTGATGATCAAAAAGTTAACAAAAATTTATCTTTTTGCTCAAACACTATTGATAAAATTAACTATTTAAAAAGTAATATTTCAAAAAAAAAATTATCCAATGATAATGAATTTTTATACTTAAAAGACAAACTTATGAAATCAATATTTCCAGTTGTTTTATCAAATATAAAAAAAAAAGATTATGCTCTTACATACTCAATTTTTGATTTTGTGAGACTTGTAAACAAAAAAAACAGAATTAAAATTTTTAATATTTTNGGTTCNAATAACTCAGGAGGTTTTGTTAATGCTTGTGTTACTAAAACAGGATATCCAAACGCAATNAATTTTACTGATATTGGACCAATTTATGAGCCTAGTTTGGTTACACCAGACAAACAAAAAAAAATAAAAAATCTTCAAATTTATATATCAAATTTTGAATCTAACCCAAACCTTGTTTTTTTTAAAAAAAATATTTTTATTGGTCATCCAAATTTTGTGCAAAAAGAAAAAGTTGATGTTTTTTTACCTTCAAAAACGCCTGGTGTAGACACTAAGGGCTTAATTGTAAGGTCTGATAATGGTGGCATATTAAAACTAGAAAAAAAAGTTGATTCAACTTACCCATCAATAAATGAATTAATAGAAGATATTCGAAAAAATTAAATGAAAAAAAAAANAATTATCGAAAATACTTTTGCCGAAGCTTTCCCAATGAAAGTTTCAAGACTAATAATTACCGCTCACACCAAAAAATGGGCTTTAGAGGCGGCTAGTTCTTTTGTAGGTTTTGCTACTTCAGTTATAGCGTGTGGTTGTGAAGCTGGTATAGAGTCACATCTGAATAGCAACGAAACACCTGATGGAAGGCCTGGGGTATCAATTTTAATTTTCTCAATGTCTGAGAAGGATTTAGCAAAACAAATTTTAAATAGAGCAGGACAATGTGTGATGACCTCTCCAACATCAGCACTATTCTCTGGAAATATTTCGGAAAAAAAAATTAATCTTGGAAATTCATTAAGATATTTTGGTGATGGATTTCAAATATCTAAAAAGATCGGCNATAAAAGATATTGGAGAATTCCTGTGATGGACGGAGAATTCATTTGTGAAGATTATGCATATCAAACTAAAGGAATTGGTGGGGGGAATTTTTTAATATTAGGTGAAAATATTGAAAGTGTCTTAAATGCCGCTGAGCTTGCTGTTTCTAAAATCAATCAACTTAAAAACGTAATTCTACCGTTTCCAGGTGGTATTGTTAGATCTGGTTCAAAGGTTGGATCTAAATATAAGAGTTTAATTGCATCAACTAATTTTGAATATTGTCCAGGACTCAAAGGGCTAGTTAAATCTAAATTGAATAAAAAAGTAAATAGCGTTTTAGAAATTGTAATTGATGGATTATCAGAGGATGATATTAAAAATGCTATGAGATTAGGAATAAAAACAATTCTAGAGACTAACAATCAGAAAATTTATTCTATTTCAGCTGGTAATTACGGAGGAAAGCTAGGACCATATCTATTTAAACTTAAAGAGATTTTAAATGTATAACATTCACCTTATTACAAAGTTTAAGATTACGTCAAATCTAAATCTGAGTAATATTACTGAACTTAATCAAATAGAAATCAATAAGAAGAATATTGACGAGATTAAATTACTTTATCAAAACCAAACGGTCAAAATTAAAGAAATTTTTAATGTGAAAATCTTTAAAAATAACAAAACTGAAAATGAAATTTTAATACAAGGGAGTAACGAATACTTTGATTACCTAGGCTATTTATGGGAAAAAAATATACTTATTACAGATTCCGATGTTGGTTCATATGTGGGTGCTAGAATGAAAGGTGGAAAATTAGTTTTAGCTGGGTCCGCTGGAGATTATCTTGGTTCGGAAATGGAAAAAGGTTCAATAGAAGTAAAAAAAAATGTAGGAGATTATTTAGCATCAGCGTTTGAAGGAGGTAAAGTAGGAATGAGGGGAGGGGATATAATAATTAATGGAAATGTTGGAAAATTTTCATGTTCGTTTATGAGAAGAGGACTAATAATTATAAGAGGAAATGTTGATGAAAATTGTTGTTTTCAAATGATAGCTGGGACGATAATAATTTTAAAAAAAGTAAAAAAAAGTTTAGGTGTTTCTATGAAAAGAGGAACTATAATCTTAATGGATAGTTCGATCAATTTAGAAAAAAAATTTGTACAATCTGGCTCAATAAATCTTAATTTTTTAGATTTATTGAGTGGTTATCTTGAAAAAGAATTTTTATTTAAAAATTTTAAAAAACATAAGTTTGTACGATATTTTGGCGACAAAAATGTAAATGGTTTAGGTGAAATTATAGTTAAAGAAAGATTATAATTTTTTAATGTTTCTTAGAGCATGAATTAATTGATCTATATCACCATTTTTTAGATAAATACTGAATTCGGATTTTTTTGTAGCAATTTCACTTACTGACCCTGCAAGAAGAACATCAAAAATTTGCCACCTACCTTTTTTTTGAGATAAAAGGTAGTTTAACTCAATTTTTTCATTATTGTTTAAAATTAAATATGTTTGCACTAGTCGATAATTCTTACCAATTTTCTTTTCATAATTGTTTTTGAAAGACGGATTTTCAATTTTTTCAAACATTCTTAGATAATTTGAAGCTATATATTCTTCAAAAACTTGAGTTAGTTCTTTTTTTTTATGATCTAAAATATTTTCCCAGTGATTTCCAACAATCATTTTGATCATTTTTTCAGAATCATAGCAAAGTTTTACTATATTAAGAGTTTTTTTAAAAAATTTAGAATTATTTTTTTGACTTATTTCTTTAAGAACTTTTTGAAGATCTACTACAGTTTTCGTTTTTATATTTTCAGATTTTGCTGCCTGAAATGCACAAACAAAAAAAAATATGGCAATGAAAGATTTCTTAAATATTTCTAAAAAAAAACTAGAAATTGCACTTTTCATTATTAATGTTTATATCTCATATTTAATTAATCAACTATATTTTAAATGAAAAAAAAAATTCTTGTTACAGGAGCTAATGGTTTTCTTGGCTCAGCAATTGTTAAGTTAGCTTTAAAAAAGGGTTTTAAGGTTAATGTTTTAGTAAGAAAAAGTTCAAATGCTGATAACCTAAAAACTATTTCTTCAAAAGTTAATTTTTTTTATGGAGATGTCAGGGACTTTGAATCTATTCATGAAGCAGTAAATGCAAGTGATATTATATTTCACGTAGCAGCAGATTACAGATTGTGGGCAAGAAAAAAATCAGACATATACGCTTCAAATGTATTAGGCACAGAAAATGTTGCCCTGAAAGTAATTGAGCTTAATAAAAAATTAATTTATACCTCAAGTGTTGCAACTTTGGCACTGAAAGAAAATCAGATATCAAATGAAACCTTTGAACCTAATTTTAGTGATGTTACAGGTGATTATAAAAAGTCTAAATTTCTTGCAGAGTTGATTGTAAAGAATCTTGTAAAAAAAAAAAAACTCAAAGCTATTGTCGTTAATCCGTCGACTCCGATTGGACCAGGTGATATTAAACCAACCCCAACCGGAAGAATCATTTTAGATATGTTAAAAAAAAAAATTCCAGCATATGTTGAAACAGGACTAAATTTTGTGCATGTTGACGACGCCGCTGAGGGTCATTTCTTAGCTTTAAAATACGGAAAAATTGGAGAAAGATATATAATTGGAGGGCAAAACATGTCCTTCAAAGATTTTCTGGATAAAGTTGCTGAGTATGGGAATGTACCAAGAGTGAAATTTAAATTAATTCCCAAGTACTTATATTTTTTTGCAATAATTAACGAATTTTTTGCAAAATTTATTTTTAATTATAACCCTACATTTACACTGGATAGTTTAAAGATGTCTGAAAAAAGAATGTATTTTTCTTCAGATAAAGCAAAAAAGAAACTTCATTATAGACCTCGTGATGTAAAAAGTGCTATAAAAGATTCAGTTAATTGGATGAATGAATATTTCATCCAGAAAAGTTGATATGGACCAAATCGTAAAAAATAAACATCTAAAAATAATTTTGGCGCAACCTAGAGGCTTTTGTGCTGGGGTTGAAAGGGCCATCGAGATAGTTGAAAGAGCACTCAAAATTTATGGACCTCCTGTATATGTTAGGCATGAAATAGTGCATAACAAAAGAGTTGTTAATAATCTAAGCTCAAAAGGTGCAATTTTTGTTCAAGAGTTAGATCAAATACCAGAAGGTGCTGTTACAGTATTCAGTGCACATGGTGTCTCAAAAAAAGTTGAAGATACCGCCAATGTCAGAAACCTACCGGTTTTAGATGCAACTTGTCCGCTCGTTGCCAAAGTTCATAAAGAGGGCCAGAGATACTCCAAAGGTGGCTTTGAAGTAGTGTTAATTGGCCATGAAGGACACCCAGAAGTTGAAGGAACAATGGGCAGAATATCAGGTCCAGTTTATTTAGTTTCTAACACTGACGATGTTAAAAAACTTAAAGTTAAGAATCCTGATAAGTTATCATATGTAAGTCAGACTACATTGTCTGTTGATGATACTAGAGATGTAATTAATGCCTTACAAGAGCGTTTCCCCAACATCATAGGTCCTGATGTTAAAGATATTTGTTACGCTACTCAAAACCGACAGTCAGCTGTCAGAGATTTAGTAAAAAATGTAGATCTAGTCTTAGTTGTAGGAGCAAGAAATAGCTCTAATTCTAACAGATTAAAAGATATTGGCTCTGAATCAGGTGTTAATACGTATTTAATAGAAACTGCAGATGATATGTCGATGGAGTGGTTTGAAAATGTAAAATCTGTTGGAATTACCTCTGGTGCTTCCACTCCTGATGAGCTTGTGAAAGAAGTCATCGATCAAATATCTACATTTAGCAACATAGAGATTGAAAGACAGTCAGGTATCGAAGAAAATGTTGTTTTCAAACTTCCGAAAGAATTAATGAACCATGAAATTGCTAATTAATAAAATAAATAGGTAAAAATTATGGGAATTCCGATTATTCAACAATTAAGAGTTGGTGCTTACATAATAAAACAGAAGTTGCTTGGCATAGAAAGATATCCATTAGTGTTGATGTTAGAGCCATTATTTAGATGTAACTTGGCATGCGCCGGATGTGGAAAAATTGATTACCCTAAAGAGATTCTAGATCAAAGATTGTCTGTAGACCAGTGTATTGAGGCTGTCGAGGAGTGTGGTGCTCCAATAATATCAATACCAGGTGGAGAGCCTTTGATACATAAAGAGATGCCAATGATTGTTGAAGAATTAATCAAAAGAAAAAAGTTCGTGTACTTATGCACAAATGCACTTTTAATGGAAAAGAAAATGGAAGATTACAAACCTAGCTCGTACTTTACTTGGTCAGTACATCTTGACGGAATGAAAGAGGAACATGACAAAGCTGTTTGCCAAGATGGAGTTTTTGATAGATGTGTTTCGGCAATAAAAAAGGCAAAATCCCTTGGTTTCAGGTGCAACATCAACTGCACGATTTTCGATAATGTTAATGAAGAATCATTAAAAGAATTTTTGAACTATGTGTCAACTGAACTCAAAGTTGACGGTATAACAATTTCCCCCGGTTTTGCATACGAAAGAGCTCCTGATCAACAACATTTTATAAAAAGATCTAATACCAAAAAGTTTTTTAGAAATGTTTTTAAATCAAAAAACTTTAGGAAATGNGATTTTAGTCACTCTGGACTATATTTAGATTTTCTGGCAGGTAATCAATCATACAAATGTACACCATGGGGAAATCCAACAAGAAATATTTTTGGTTGGCAGAAGCCTTGTTATTTAATAGGCGAAGGGTACGTCAATTCGTTCAAAGAATTAATGGAAACAACAGAATGGGATAAATACGGCACAGGAAACTATGATAAATGTTCAGATTGTATGGCACATTGTGGATATGAGGCATCGGCTGTTACTGACGTTTTTACAAGCCCTTTAAAAGCAATTGGTGTTGCAATTAATGGTCCCAAAACAAATGGACCTATGGCTAAAGAAATTGATTTATCTAATTCAAGAGATCCCGAATTTGTTTTTGACTCACATGTACAAAAAATGCTTAATGAAATTCATAATGGTAAAGTTTAGTTTATTAAAATAGTTCTGAAGCTATTAATTTTAATTCATGCATTGATTTATAGTAGAGCTTATTTAGTTTTAAAAGTTGTTTAATACGAAATGGATTTTTTAAGANATAAACAAATAAATTTAAAACCTTTAACTTTCCTTTACTGTCAATTGAATTAATTATAAAATTTGGAATTGGATTATCTACATCGTCAAAAATAACTTTAACGGATGTAAATGGAGTTTTATGTTCAAGTGCCGCCTTGAGTACAAAACATGCCTCCATGTCAACAGCATCAATTTCTGATAATTGTAAGTTTGTATTTAAGATTGTTTCTGATGTCAAAAGGCTAACATTACTAATAATATTCTTTTTAGACTTTTTTCTTAAATAAGAATTAGAGATAATTGATGTTTTTTTTGATTTTAACTCTTTATTTAAAATTTTTTTTGGCATTATTATCTGAGAGTTTTTAAGTTTTGTTGTCATCGAACCTGCTAGTCCAAAACTTATAATTATGTCAACCTTATACTTTAAAACCTTTTTTGCTGCCTCGTATGCTTTTTCTCCATATCCATTTTCAATAAATAAGTTTTTTTTTTTTTTTTTAACAACCTTTTTTTCACTTCTAAGGCCAGTAACGATTCCAATTTTTGTGTTTTTTTTAAACACCATAAACAGGTTCAGGAGAATTTTTAGTTAATAAATTTTTAATTTTATATATTGTAAGTAGCGGAAAATAACTTGCATAACCATGATACTTTAAATAAAAAACCTTTGGAAAACCAACCGCAGTAAAATGCTCTTCATTCCAATTTAAGTTATTTTTAAGTAAATATTTTACACCTTTTTCTACTTCCTTTGAATCTAAATGGCCTGCAGCTACAAGCCCCATTATTGCCCATGCAGTTTGTGACGGTGTACTCTTTTTTGAATAATTTTCAAACCCCTTGAAATAAGATTTACCATCTTCTCCCCATCCTCCGTCTGATCTTTGCATAGATTTCAAATAATGAGTTGCTTTAGCGAAAACCTGCTCTTTCTCTGNAAAATCAAGCAGATTTAAAGCACTTAATGTTGACCATGTACCGTAAATATAATTAGTACCCCACCTACCAAACCAGCTACCATCCCTTTCTTGTTGAGATAAAATATATTTTAAGCCCCTTTTAATACTTGAGACACTTCTTTTATCATTATGTTGTAACAAAAAACTTAAGCATCTTGCTGAAACATCAACTGTTGGNGGATCTAAAAGAGCNCCNTGATCTGCNAANGGNATNGAATTNAGATAATATTTNTNATTATCNATATCAAANGCTCCCCATCCTCCNTTCTTNGATTGCATNGANATAATCCATTTNCTTGTNCTNTCNAGACAATCTTCTATTTTTTTATTTTTTTCTGTTTTATTATATCTATCAAAGAACATACCAACTAATGCGGTGTCATCCACATCAGGATAATAGTCATTGTTAAATTGAAAAGCCCATCCACCAGGATTTAAATTTGTTTTATTAAAACTCCAGTCCCCATTAATTTTAATTTCCTTCTTTAGAAACCAATTAACAAGATCTTTAACATTTTCGTTTCCTTTCTCCATCAATACGTGTCCCATCCATCCAGTATCCCAAACGGGAGAAACACATGGTTGACAATAAGCAGAATTTTTATTTTCTACAATAAGGTTGTTTATTGATTTTTTACAAACTTCAATTTGTTTTTTGAATCTTTGTTTTTCATCAATTTGCAAAGCAATTAAAGCATTAACCATTGCAGGGAAAATACCACCTAATCCATCTTCTCCATTTAATCGCTCTAAAATCCATTCATATATATTTTCAATACATTTTTTTTTAAATTTTTTTGAGAATAACCTTGGTAAAAACAACCTTAAAAATTTATCCAAATATTTAAATACAATAGAAAATTTTTGGTTATCCGCAGGTTTTATATCTTTTACTTGTCTACCAGATTTAATAAATAATTCTTGAATATCCACTCCGTTGGGATTGTTTGCTATTGGTTTTTTGTGCATGATTAAAAGTAGTGGGATTAGGACAGTTCTAGACCAATATGAAATTTTATAAATGTTGAATGGAAACCACTTTGGAAAATTAATTATTTCAATAGGCATATATGGAACAGCTTCCCAAGAAATTTGTCCAAAAAGTGCAAGTGTAATCCTAGTAAATACATTACACTGTTCTGCACCGCCATTATTAATAATAAAACTTTTAGCTAATTTCATTAATTTATCTTCAGGACTAACCCCAGATAATTTTAATGCATAATATGCTTTTACTGATGCACTTATATTTGATTCGCCTTCAAAATACAAAGGCCAACCTCCATCTTTATTTTGTTTAGATAGAAGATATTTTTTTATTTTATTTTCTATATCTAAATTTATTTTTCCTAAAAAATGCATTAAAATTACATATTCTGAAGGAATCGTTGAATCAGCTTCTAACTCATATACAAAACATCCCTCATTGAGCCTATTTTTATTTTGTTCTTTAGATTTTTTGTCTAATCTTGATTCAAAGGATTTTATGATTTTTTTCAGTGTATGCATTTTTAAGATATCATAATAATTCAATTGCTTTTTTTCCAGATAAAATTGAAGCTTCGATTGTGCATGGTAAATTATTTTGGGTCCAATCTCCCGCGAAAATATTATTTTTTTTCATATTATTAAATTTCTGTACTAAACTATTATTTTTTGGTGACTGAATATATGTAGCTTTTTTTTCTTTTATTACCTGAGAACTAAGGTATGGAATTTTTTCCCCAATAAAAGCACAGATCTCTTCCCAAACTATCTCAGTAATGTCATTAGAATTAATAGTGTTGAATTTATTTGCATCGCTAACTGTTACTGAAATACAATCCTTTTTCACAAAAATCCATTGAGAAACAGTATTAATAAACCCACTAATTTCGTTTTTAAATAATTTTTGATTTATAGATGATACTTTATAATGAATATTTAATATAGTGTTATAATCACAAGGCAATGAGTAATCAGGAAATAACTTGTTAATATTTGATGGAGGAATTGCAAAAATAACCCTGTCATCTGAATTAATTTCAACTTCTTTAGTTGTAAAAACTAACTTTTTAATTTTGCCTTGATCTATGAAAACTTTTTTTAAAGTTTCATTATAGTTGATTTGAACATTATGTTTTTTAATAAATTTAAGGGCAGGCTGTATTAAAGATTTTTCCCAGTTTTCTAATGGTTGATAGATTAAACAATTTTTTTTCCCCTTAAATATTGTCTCTTTTAAAACATTAGATAGAACTTTTGCTGAGGCAAAATTTGGAGAAGTGTTCATGACAGCTAAAGTAAACGGTTCCCAAAATGTTTTATATATTTTTGATTTTCCAACTAATTCATGAACCGTAGTTTTACTTTTAACAAGCAAAAACTTAAAAAACGATAAGTAATCGAAAAAAATTGTTTGAGGAATCGGGCATTTATAAAAAATTTCTTTAAAGATATTTTTATCAAAACTTATTTCCCATTTATTTGAACTATTTAAATCAAAAAAAATCAGATTTGTTGAAATTAATTTAAAAGTCTTTAGCGTTCCAATTGATTCGCAAAAGTCTAAAAAATTTTTATTTGCTGAAAATACCAAATGATTACCATTATCTATTTCAAGATTTATTTTTTTATCAAAAAATGATCTACATCTTCCTCCAGCTATTTTAGATGATTCATAAATTTCGCAGTCAATATTTTTTTTTATAGCATTGACGGTTGTTGATAAACCAGCTAAACCTGCACCAATTATATGAACCTTGTTAATAATTTTTTTCACCTAAAAGAAAACTGAAAAAAAATTAAAATTTTATCAAATAAGCTTAATTTAATTTTTTTTTTAAAATCAAACTTTTTCCTAAACATTTTGCTATGAATTTTTTTGTAAAAGAGTTTCATTATTTCTGATCCTACCATTTTTTTTTTATTTAAGCTTTTTGAAAAACAGTCAGATTTTTTAAAATGTTTGTTTGCAATTATTAACATTTCTTGCAGAACTAAATCTATTTTAGGACTATTTAACAATCTTTTTAAATCTTTTTTTAAACCGTATTTTTCAAGCTTTTCTGAGGGAATATAGCATCTTTTATTATTTAAATCTTCATG
>PATB01000010.1 GCA_002712255.1 Alphaproteobacteria bacterium | reverse complement strand
TTCTTGGATTTTTAAATAATTTTCATCAATTAAATCTTGTGNAGATATTCTAAATTTATTTAAATGATTCTTTTCAGGAAAATATAGTTTTAACAAACTTTGATTATCATATTCTTGAATCAAATTATCGTACCAAAAATTATCCTTTTCCCATAAATATATTGTGTTNAATTTCTTGAAAATTGGGAAAACTAGGTATTCTTCAGATATCAAAGTATTAATTGTAATATTATTTTTAAGAAAAAAATTTTTAACCTTTTNTTTACTAAAGTTAATTGAAATATTTGTATAATATTTTATGTCATTAATTTTTTCTGATTGGATTTGATAATCTTTAACTAAGTTCGAAATTTTGACATCCTGAAGTTGTTGAAATTTTCTTATGTCTACAGGATCTAATATTTTTCTAGCTAAAATATTAAACGCACTTTGAAATGAGATGTCTTTGGCATTTTCTCTTAATTCTAATACATTACCGTTATTTTCAAGGTATACCTCATTATTTTCTATAAAATAAATATCATCATTAGCAAAACAATTTGCCATATTAGAAAAAAAGACGAGTATGATAATTATAAATTTAAACAAAGTATTATTTTATTTTTATTTACACTAAAAGTTTATATCATTAATTTTTAAAAAACATCAAACATTAATGGAGATCAATTATTAATACTTATAAGTCATCTGGAGTCGATACAGAAAAAACGTCACTATTAGTAAAAAAATTAGAAGCAATTACTAAAAAGAATACTAGAAAAGAAATTATACAAAACCCAGGTGGTTTTTCCTCAATGTTTGATTTAAAAAAATTAAAATATTTAGACCCAATCNTATTGAGTTGTACTGATGGTGTTGGTACAAAACTTAAAATTGCAATAGATTATAAAAACTTAGAATTTTTAGGATTTGACTTAGTCGCTATGTGTGTAAATGATCTTCTAGCAAATGGGGGTGAACCACTTTTCTTCCTGGACTATATTGCCTCATCAAAAATTAGTAAAAATCAATTTTTAAAACTAATTACTAGCATTAATAAGGCCTGTAAAGAAGCAGGATGCTCGCTTGTAGGAGGAGAAACTGCAGAAATGCCAGGTTTATACAGAAAAGATGAATTTGATTTAGCTGGTTTTTCGGTAGGAGTAGTTGAAAGAAAGAATATTTTAAAAAAAGAAAATATTAAAGACAACTCTATTTTGATTGGTCTTGAATCCAATGGCTTTCATTCAAATGGTTATTCATTAATAAGAAAAATTCTTAAAGAAAAAAAAATCTCCTTAAATAATAAAACACCATATAAATCTAATAAAAAAAAATTAGGTGACGATCTTATTAAACCAACAAAAATTTATGTAAAGTATATTTTACCATTAATAAAAAAGAAAAAAATATTATCTATTGCTCATATAACTGGAGGTGGAATTTTTGAAAATTTGGAGAGAATTATCCCTGAAAATTTNTTTGCGGAGATTATTACAAAAAATTATACAATCCCTGAAGAATTTTTATGGTTAAAAAAAATTGGGAGGATTAAGCCAAGTGAAATGTTAAAGACGTTCAATTGCGGAATTGGGTTAATTCTAATTGTAAAAGCTAAAGAGACAAAAAAAATTATAAATTTTCTAAAAAAAAAAAAAATTAAGTCTTACATTTTCGGTAAAGTCACAAAAAAAATTGGTAACAAAAAAAAAGTAATAATCAAAAGTTTTGGACAATGGGATTTAACTTAGGAATTCTAATATCTGGCAGAGGTTCTAATATGCTTAATATTGTAAATGCCTCACAAAGTGGAATTATTAACTCCAAAGTTAAAATCGTTATTTCTAATAAAATTAATTCGCAAGGAATTAAAAAAGCCAAAAAAAAAAATATAAAAACAAAAATTATCAATCAAAGCCTATATAAAACAAAAACGAATTTTGAGAAAGTTCTTAATAATTCTTTAATTGATGAAAATGTAAACTTTATATGTTTAGCAGGTTTTATGAGTATACTAAGCCCATATTTTTTAAACTTATGGAGTAATAAAATTATTAATATTCATCCATCTTTACTACCTGATTTTAAGGGTAAAAATGCCGTAAAACAGGCATTAGAGAAAAAAGTTAAAACTGCTGGTTGTACCGTTCATTTTGTTGACGAAGGAGTTGATACTGGTAAGATTATTGATCAAGAGAAAGTTACGATATCAAATAATGATGATGAAGAAATGTTAGCAAAAAAAATATTGAAAAAAGAGCATGTTTTGTATATAAAAGTATTAAAAGAACTTGAAAGGAAACTTTTATAATGGACAAATCTAATTCAAAATCACACGAGGATTTTTTTGCAAGATTTATTAAATTCACTATTTGGTCTTGTGTAGCCGTAACGATTTTGTTAGCAGCCTTATGGTTCTTTTTAATTAGGTAGTCTAAATTTTATAAATATCTCTATCTGCAAAGAAAAACTTTATTTCTATTTGGGCATTTTCCTTACTATCTGACCCGTGTACAGAATTCTCCTCAACACTTAACCCATATAATTTCCTAATTGTATTATCATCTGCATTGGCTGGATTAGTTGCACCCATAAGTTTTCTGTACCTTGATACTATATCCTTACCCATTAAAACTTGCACAACAATTGGATAAGATATCATGTATTCACACAAATCATTGAAAAAAGCTCTTTCTTTATGAACTCCATAGAATCTCTTCGCATCATCAATCGAAAGGTGAATCATTTTTTGAGCTACGATTTTCATATTATTTTTTTCTATTAAAGAATTTATCTCTCCAGTAATATTTCTTTTAACTGCATCTGGTTTTATAATTGATAGCGTTAAATCCATCCCTCCTCCTTTAGTTTACCAATTTCCATTTAAAACTATTATACTCATAATAAATTTTATGCTTAATTTTATTTTTAAGTAACTTATTTTTCATTTCTTTTAAAGTACTTTGAGTAAGAATTTTATTGGAGAAAATCATAAATTTTTCAAAAAACCTGAATTTTGAAATTTTGACAGTTGGTGAAATTATTATCTTCCTAAATTCTTGAAATTTTTCCATTCTTTCGTACGATCCTTCAAACAGAACCAGGTAATCAAGAACTGATAGTTTTTTATCGAATATGTTATGGGGTAAAAAACTATCTTTTTTATGCGTCCACAAATATTTATCTGTTTCTATTAAATCAAATTTTTTATTCAAATTTACAAGAAAACGTTCTCTATTTTCAAAAATTTTATCGCTTAATCTTATTAAAATTTCTTTAAAATCAGATTTTATAAAATAAAGATTAACCTCAATTTCATTTTGAAAATTATTTTTCATAATAATTTTTTATAAATTCATCTAATAATCTCACACCAAAACCAGTTCCACCAGGACGAGAAAAACCAGTTCCTTTTTTTGACCATGTTACTCCAGCAATATCAAGGTGAGCCCAACTTGTATTTCCAACAAATCTTTTCAAAAATTGTGCGGCTGTAATACTACCAGCCCCTCTTGTTCCCGTAATATTTTTCATATCTGCCACAGAACAGTCCAATAGTTTATCAAAATTCTCATCTAACGGAAGTCTCCACAATAACTCTTTTGTTTTTTTAGATGCAGCAAATAATTTTTCAGCTAATTCATCATCATTAGAAAATAAACCTCCGTATCTTTCTCCAAGAGCTACGATAATTGCACCAGTCAGAGTTGCTAAATCTACCATAAGCTTGGGTTTGAATTTTTCCTTGATATACCACAACACGTCTGCAAGTACTAATCTACCTTCTGCATCAGTATTTAAAACTTCAATTGTTTGTCCAGACATAGATTTAACTATATCACCTGGTCTTTGAGCATTACCATCTGGCATATTTTCAACTAACCCAACCGCGCCTATAACATTTACTTTGGCTTTTCTCAAAGCCAACGTATACATAAGACCAGCAACAACACCTGCACCACCCATATCCCATTTCATATCTTCCATCCCGGAAGAGGGCTTTATAGAAATTCCACCTGTATCAAATGTGACACCTTTTCCTACAAAAGCTAAGGGTGGAGCTTTTGAAGTCTTATCTCCATACCATTTAAAAATCATTACTCTTGCTGGTCTTACAGAACCTTGTGCAACCCCTAATAGAGCATTCATTCCTAATGCTTTTAGTTTTTTTTCGTCAAAAACTTCAATCTTCATTCCTTCTTTCTTCAATTTACTGCAATAATCAACAAATTTTGAAGGATAGAGAACATTGGCGGGCTCTGAAACTAAATCTCTTGTGAGAAAAATTCCCTTAAGTGAGTGTATCTTTTTTTCTAAATCTCTTTTTTGCGTAGAACCAATTTTAGTTGCCAGTTTTAAATTGGTAATCTTAAAGTCTTTTTTTGATATTGTTTTATATTTTTCAAATCTGTAATCTTTTAAAAAGAGACCACAAATAATATCGTCTAAATGGTCACTACTTTTAAATTCTTTATCTTCAATAAAAAAAATTGACACATTACTAATTTTTTGGCTTTCCAAGTATGAAAGAATCTTACCTGAGTATTCAAGCTTTGAAGATTTGTCTATCTTGTTTTTTAACTTTGAGACAGTAAAATAAAAAATTTTACTATTTTGTCTGTAAGATAGAGTTTTAAGAGTGGAACTAGAATTTTTGTCATTTTTAATAAACTCTTGCAGAATGCTCATCATTTCTTTATTAACTGATGGTAGTGTAGAGACCATCTTTTTTGTTTTCTCAGAAATTATAAAAACTGGATGATCAACTTCTGAAATTTTATCTGTAAAACTTATTTTCATTGTGGTATCAATATGTAGTAAAATTTGTAATAAATAAAGTATATTTATATTGTTTTTTTTTAAAATACAATGAATTTAGTCGATAAGTATATTTTTAAACAACTTTTAACCAACTCTCTTCTAATACTGGTATTAATCACTTCGGTGTTTTGTCTTGGTAAAAGTGTTCAACTTATTGAACTCATGGTAAGCAGAGGATTGCCTGCTTCTGTTTTCTTTAAATTAATTTTTAACTCTCTCCCTCAAATTATCCCTACTTTATTACCAATCATAACCGGCCTCTCAATATTTTTTGTCTACTCTAGAATGCAAACAGACAGAGAAATGGTTATTCTTCAATCATCTGGTTTTTCAAATGCTGATTTAATCAGACCTGTATTGGGTTTTGGAATTATTTTAGCTTTACTTAGTTTTTTTTTTAGTATCTATCAAGCTCCATTATCTAATAAAAACTTTAAAATTCTTCTTTACACGATCAAAAATGACTATTCATCAACCCTGCTTCAAGAAGGAATGTTTAATACAATAGGAAAAGATTTTACAATTTTTATTAAACAAAATAACAAAGATGGTCTTCATAATATTTTCATTCATGATACGAGAGATGAAAAAAAACCTACAACATTGATTGCAAAAAAAGGAAATATTATAAATACTGATTCGGCAACAAAGATTTTTTTAAGAGATGGATCACAACAATTTCAATCAGAAGACAAAAAATTATCGATTCTGTATTTTGATGAGTACTTATTAAACATAAATCAACAAAGTAATAATAATTTTTTAACCAGGTGGAAGTCTCCTTCTGAGAGAACATTAAATGAATTAATTTCTCCTGATAAAGATTCTTTAGATGATATAAATAATCTTCAAGCATTCAAAGCAGAAGTAACTTTAAGATTTGCAATGCCAATAAATGTGTTAACTTTTAGTATATTCTTATTAAGTTTTATACTAAATTTGAAATTTGACAGAATTGAAAATATTTCAAGAACAATCAAAATTTTATCCATAATTGTAATTTTACAAGTTCTATCAATTCTCTCATCTAATATCTCTATAAAATTTGAAAATATGCATTACGTAAATTTCTTTCCTTCAATTTTCACTATCATTCTCTCTATGTTTTTTCTTTTTAAATCAAGGAAACTCATTTATGATTAAAAACTCTATTATTTTAAGATACCTGATTAAAGAAAATATTTTTTCATTTCTGATTATATTCTCTTTTTCTTGTCTACTTTTTATTTCAATAGATTTAATTGAATTAATAAGAAGAAGCTCTAGTAAAGAAATAGAATTTACAATTTTGTTGAAAATGGCACTTTTTCACATCCCAACTTTATTTCCTTTAATTCTTCCAACTGTATTTTTACTAAGTTCAATGCATACTTATATGAAACTTAACAAAAATAATGAACTAACAGTTCTAAGGGCATCTGGCTTTTCAATATGGTCTCTAATATTTCCTGCAATTTTTAATGTGATTATAATTAGTTTTTTATATTTATTAGTTTTTAATCCTATTTTTGCTTTTATGAATATTAAATTTAAAAATTATGAAAGTATCTTTTTTAAGGGTAANTCAGGTTTATTTGCAATATCAGAGACTGGTTTATGGCTCAGAGAAAAAAATGATAGTTTTGAATATGTAATTAATTCTCAACATTATTCATTTGAAAATAAAACATTAAAAAATGTCAAAATTTTTAAGTTTGATTTAAATAATAAATTTTTAGAGAGAATTGATGTTATCAATGTAAAAATGGAAAACGATGAACTTTGGAAATTAGAAGATGGCTTCAGATTAAAAATTAACGAAAACCCAGAATCATTTAAAAAAACCTTTTTGAAAATAAATCTTGATGCAAATAAAATTGAAAAAAACTTTAGACCACCCGAAACAATTAGTTTTTGGAAACTTAATGATTATATCAATAATCTTGAGGAATCAGGTTTTACTGTAAAAAAACACCAAGTATATAAAAATTATTTATACTCATACCCTTTAATACTAATTTCAATGGTTATCTTAGGATGTATCCTGTCAATTAAGAAAGAAAGAGTTAAAAAAAATATTATTAAAGTAATTTATGGTATAATAATTGGAGTTATTTTTCATTTTCTATCTGATATAATAAAAACTTTTGGTCAAACTGGAACACTCAATATTTTTTTATCAGTCTGGTCAATTCCAATTATTTTTAATTTAGTTTTAATAAGTACTTTGATTCATCTAGAAGATGGTTAATTTTTTTTTCATTATTTTTATCTTTGTAAGTTCATCTACCTTTCCAAATGATAAAGTTGAAATAAATGAAAATATTGAAATAAATGCAGATCAATTTACTTACGACAAAGACAATACAAGAATATATGCTACTGGTAATGTTGAAATTATAGATTCAGAATTTAAACTATTTGCAGAGAAAGTTTTTGTAAATAATTCTTCAAGAGTAATTTCAGCAAGGGAAAATGTAAGGATATTTAATATTGATGGAACTGTACTAAAAGCAGAAAAAATTGTTGCAGATCAAAATTTAAATAACGCTATAATTGAAAATAATTATTTATTTATTCCAGGTCAAAAATTTAAAGAGGAAGAAAATTTTTTAAAAATTGCCGCAAAAAAAGTAGAGAGAAGAAATAAAACCTGGGAAAAAATGGAGTTTGGAAAATTTACAGCATGTAAATTATGTTATAATGAAGAGAAGAAAAAGTATGACGAACCTCTTATTCAACTTAAAGCTAAAAAAATCATACATGATAAAAAAAATTTAAACGTAAAATACTACGATGCTTTTTTTGATTTCAAAGGTACGAGTATTTTCTATCTTCCTTATTTTTCCCATCCCTCTCCTTTAGTTAAAAGAAAGTCTGGTTTTTTAGCACCGAATTTTTTTCAAACTCATTATTTTGGTTTAGGAACTGATATCCCTTATTATTATCCTATAAATGATCATCATGATATAACTGTTATTCCAAAATTTTCTCAAAAAAAAAATCCAGCCTTATTTATTGAGCACAGAAAAAATTTTTTTAATGGTGAGATAAAAAACGAATTCAGCGGCACAATTGAAAACCAGGAGATTCATGAGTTAAAAAAAGATAAAAAAAGAGGACATATTAAATCAACTGGCTCATTTGACTTATCGTCAAGTTCATATCTTGATTTTCAAATTCATAGAACAACTGATAGAAATTATCTTAACACCTATAAATATAATTATAAAGACTCTCTAGAATCAAATATTAAAATTGAAAGTTTAAGATCTAATAATTTCTATAGTTTTCAATCATATTTATTTCAGGATTTAAGGCAAGAATTTGACAGAAAAGAAACTCCAAAAGTTTTACCTAGAATTATATTAGATTTAAACTCAGATAGTCAAAATAATAGCTTCAACTACAACACCAATTTTGAATTTGCTAATATCATCAGAACTGATGGAAATGAAACTAAAAAAATCTTTTTTCAACAAAAGTTTGAATTTCCAAAGATTTTTAACGATGGGACTTTTATAAAGCCAGCTATATATTTAAGTGGTGGTTTGTACAATGTAGAAAAATTTCAAAACCCAAAAAATAATAAATTCGAATTTAATAAATTTAGATCTAACTTTTTTCCTCAATTTTCTTTAGAATTGAGTAAGTCCTATTATAAAAAAAATAAGAACTTTATTTCTATAATTACACCTAAAATTTTAGCAGTTAAATCAAATAAAAATGCTTTTTTAAGAGAAATCCCAGATGAAAGTAACGTTAATAACTTTGATTTTGANTATATTGATTTGTTCAATCTAAATAGGCTTTCCGGNAANGACAGATTTGATTCTGCATCTAGAATAGATTATGGATTATCTTTTTTAAAAAAAAAGACCTATAGCGACGATAATATTACACTTATTGAAATTGGACAAAGTTATCAGTTGAATAAAAATAAATACCTAGAGAGTAACTCAGGTATTAATGATAAATTTTCAGACATTGTGATAAATTTTAGATTAACTCCTCACCAAAGTATAAAAATAAATTCATACTTAAAAATTGATAAAGAAGAAGCTACAATTAAAACTGCCTACTCCGACTTTTTAATCCAACAAAAAAACTCAATTTTATCAGTTAGTAATATTAAATCAGCTCCTGTAGTTAATATTAGTGGTGAGAATGAGATTGATGGTAAGAATCAATTCTCTTTAAGATATGACCAGCAAATAGCTGAGTATTGGAACTTTTCTAGCTTTACAACATTTGATAAAAAAAATAAAATTAAAATGCATAATTTTGGAGCTAAACTCAAATATGAGGATGAATGTTTTGGATTGTCTTTCTTGTGGACAAGACAATTCACTCATAATCCAGAGGATCCAACTTCAAATAATTTTGCCTTTTTATTTAGCATAAAGGAAGTGATGGAAAGTGATCTATAAAAAATTTATTTGGATTTTCAATTTTATTTTTTTATCTCAATTTTTTTTTTTCAATAATGAATCAAAATCACTTGAAAAATTTGAAGGATTAATTGTAAGTGTAAACTCAAACGTACTAACTACTTACGACCTCTCGCAAAGAATAAGACTTGCTTTAAAAGCTTTAGATCTTGAAGATAATATTTCTAATAGAGATACAGTACGTGAGAGAGTGCTTGAGTTACTAATACTTGAAAAAATTAAAAAATCTGAGGCCATTAAAGAAAACATTGAACATACAGAAGACGAGTTAATTAGTTTTGCTTCGATGTTATATAATTTTCCAAAAGAGCAATTCGAAGACTTTAAATTATTTATTAACAAAGAAAACGGAATAGATATCGAAGTTCTTATGGAACAATTATCCTCTGAGTTAATGTGGAAGAAGTTATTACAAAAAAAGTTTTCTTCAAAGATTGTGATAAGTAAACAAGAAATTGAGAAAGTTCTTAAAGATGAAGAAAAAAAACAAGGTAAATATGAGTATGATTTTACTGAAGTTTTTTTTGAAAGTAATAAAAACGAAGACATGAACGAAGCTAAAAAAAAATTGACAAATTTTTTAACTTTACTGGATCAAGGTATATCATTTAATAATCTTGCTGATAAATATGGATATGGATCTGATGAAAGCCAACAATCTGGTTCTAATTGGATTATTGAAGATAATATAGATAGAGAAATTAATCCAATATTATCAAAAATGCAAATTGGACAAATTTCAGAGGGAATTGAAGTTGATGGAGGATACAAAATAATTAAATTAAATAAAAAAAGAATTTTTGGCTATCAAAAATTAAAATATTCATTCATTAAGATTTCAGCTTTTGATATTGAAAAATTAGATTTTTCAAAATTCTCTTCAATAAGTTGTTTAGATGATGAATATAATATAAACAGTGATATATCTGCTATAAAAATAAAAAATATTGTTGCTAATGATATGGTAAATATCTTCTTAGAAAAGCTAGAACAACTTGAAGTTGGAAGGTTCTCTACTGTTATTGATCACAACAATCAATTTAGTGTCCTAAAACTATGTGAAAAAAAAAAATGAAACTAATGAAGTACAAAAAAGAAATAAGATTCAAAACACACTATATGCAAAAAAATNCAATCAATTAGCCAGTACTTTCATTGCAAATCTTAGACAAAATGCAAATATAAAGTTTTTTAATAAATAAAGTAATGAGAAAAAAACCAATAGTCGTTTCAATGGGTGAGCCTTCAGGAATCTCCTCAGAAATTATTCTTAAAGCATGGAAATCTAGAAAAAAATTTAATCTATATCCTTTTTTTATTGTAGATAATATATCTAAAATAGAAAGTATAATTGATTATTTAAAATTGAACATTAAAACTCAAATTATTGAGGATGCCGATGAAACAATTGATTATTTTCCAAAAAAACTACCTATTTACAANATAAATGAAAAAATTGAATTTGAATTAGGAAAACCAAACAAAAAAAATACAAAGNTAATTCTTCAATCCATTAAAAAGTCTTTTGAATTTGTNNNAAGAAAAAAAGCTAAAGGTTTGTTAACTCTTCCAGTATGTAAAAAAACACTGAAAAGTTCAGGCTTTAAATTTAATGGACAAACAGAATTTATTGGTAACTTATCCATGAAAAAATTTAGTCACAGTAACAAGGAAATTATGATTTTATCTACAACAAAACCATTAGATCAAGGTAAAAATTTGATAGTTGGACTAGTAACTACTCATATTCCACTCAAAGATATTTTTAAGCATTTAACCAAAAAGAAAATAGAAGAAAAACTATTAATTTTTTATGACTCTCTAAAAAAAATTTGGAAAATTAAAAAACCAATTATTGGTATTACTGGCTTAAATCCTCATTCTGGAGAAGGAGGGCTTATAGGAAGTGAAGAAAAAAAATTAATTCAACCTGTTATTGATAAGTTCAATAAAAATGGAATGAAAATTCATGGTCCTCTTAGTGCTGATACTTGTTTCTTTAAAAAAATTAGAAAAAATTATGACGGTATTTTATGTTTATATCATGATCAAGGTCTTTCACCAATAAAAACACTTGATTTTTTTAACTCCATTAATGTTACTGCTGGACTTCCCATTATAAGAGTATCTCCAGACCATGGTCCTGCTTTTGACATAGCAAAATGTAACTCAGCAAAAATAAATAGTGTTGTTTCTTCAATAAAATTTCTAGAAAAATACTGCTAATGTCAAACTTTTATCATAAAAAGTCATTTGGCCAACATTTTCTTCATAACAAAAAAATACTTGAAAAAATTAGTAAAATACAGGAACTTTATAATGAAAATGTGATTGAAATTGGTCCTGGCAAAGGGGCACTTACANAATTTTTACTGAAACAATCGCCAAAAGCACTAACAGTAATTGAAAAAGACAAAACATTAAAACCATTTCTTGAAGAAATAAAACAAAAAAATATAAAAAATTTTAATCTTATATTTGATGATGCATTAAATTTTGATTTGACAGGATTGGCAAAAAAAAAAATAATTTTAGTTGNAAATCTTCCTTATAACATAGCGACTACATTAATTATTAAATGGATGAGGAGTTATGAAAATTTTAAGTCATTAATAGTAATGGTTCAAAAAGAGGTGGCTGAAAGGTTATACGCAAAAACTGGAACAAAATTTTACAGTAGAACATCAGTTCTTGTTCAAGCAAGTGCTAATGTGTCGGAAAAATTTGAGGTTAGTGCAGAAAATTTTTTTCCAAAACCAAAAGTTAGTTCTACAGTAATTGAAATCGTGCCATTTAAAAGAAATTTTAACTATGAAAAATTAGATAAAATTTTAAAAATTTCTTTTCTTCACAGAAGAAAAATACTTAAAAATAATTTAAAAAATTTAAATACTGAACTTGAAAAAAAAATTTGTGCAAGTGGAATCAACTTATTATTAAGACCCCAAAATTTAAATCCCAGTGATTACATAAAATTAAGCGAAATACTATTTTGTTAATTTATCAATAAAATCAAAAATAAATTTTTGTCTAACTCTCTTTTTTCTCTCAGCATTTAAAATAGTTTTAACCTCTTCAGCACTTTTTTTGATATCGTTATTAATTATTATATAATCGTATTCAATCCAATGACTAATTTCTGATTTTGCCTTGCTCATTCTTTTTTCGACAATTTTATTACTGTCTTCGTTTCTTTTTTTTAACCTCTCTAACAAAATTTTATTACTAGGGGGTAGTATAAAGATAGAGACCACATCATTTTTAGAATAATCCACTAACTTTTGAGTACCCTGCCAGTCGATATCAAAAAGAATATCAGTACCTTTTTTTATATTTTTCTCAATAAAATTCTTTGGAGTGCCGTAGTTGTGATCAAAAACCAATGCACTTTCAACAAAAAAATTTTTTGATTGTAACTCATCAAATTTTTTTTTTTTNACAAAAATATAGTCCTTTCCATCTTCTTCACTTTTTCTTTTGGGACGTGTTGTATAAGAAATTGACATTATTAAGTTTNCCTCTGTTTCTAAGACCTTTTTACATATTGATGTTTTTCCTGCTCCAGACGGTGATGATAGAATTAACATTAAACCTTTTCTCTGATTATTTTGCATTTTTAATCGACCTAATTCTTTCTAAATGATCTTTGTAATTAGTTGAAAAATAGTGTTGACCATCTTTTTGTTTAGAAACAAAGTATAAATAATTACTATTGTAAGGTCTGGATACTGCAATTAGTGCTTCTTTACCAGCGTAACAAATAGGTGAAGGCGGCAAACCTTTATTCATATAAGTATTATATTCTGAAATAAACTTTAAGTCTTTTCTTAAAAGCTTTCTTCCAAGCTTTTTTTCTCCCTTGGTTATTGAAAACTCAACAGTTGGGTCAGATTGAAGTCTCATACCAATTTTCATTCTATTAAAGAAAACTCCTGCAATTTTACTTTTTTCGCTCTTAATTGCAGTTTCCTTTTCTACTATTGAGGCTAAAATAAACATTTCGTTGACATTTTTAAGTGGAATATTTTTATCTCTTTTTACCCATATATTTTCAGAAAATTTTTTGCTGTAAATTATGATATTCTCTAAAATACGTTCTGCACTATCAGTAGCAACATAACTGTAAGTATCAGCTAACAAATTTTCAGGAATATCAGTGATTTTTAAACTTGATCTTGGATCAATTTGTTTTAACTCCTTTAGTAGTTCATTTTTGTACATTCCCTCAACTAATGTAAATTGTCTGTAAACAAACTTTCCAGATAAAAGGTTTTGAGTAATGTTATAAATAGAATTTTTTCCAGTTATCTGAAATTCTCCAAATTTAATTTTTTTTTCAAGAAAATTTAGTTTTATCCATGCCTTAAATGCAAATTCATTAGCAATAATTTTTTCTTTATATAATATTTTTGAAATTTCATTTATTTTCATTCCTTGTTCTATGACAACTGATGTATTTTTAATCTCTTTATCGGAAAAAAAAAATAGGTAATAGAAATAATTTAAGAAAGTGATTAATAATAAAAAACCAAAACTTTTTGTCACCTTATTTAAACATTCTTAAAAATCAGAGACACATTGGTTCCACCAAAGCCAAATGAGTTTGATAAGACAAATGAACTTTTGTGATCAATGCTATGATGAGGTACTAAATTTATTTCCTTACAATCATCTGATGGATTATCAAGNTTCAGTGTAGGAGGAAGGATACGATCTTTCAANGACATGANTGAAAAAATCGCTTCGATNGCGCCTGATGCTCCCAGTAAATGTCCTGTTGAAGATTTTGTTGATGACATAAAAATTTTGTCTAATTTTTTTTCAAAGAGTCTTTTTACAGCATTATACTCAATTTCATCTCCTAATGGAGTTGACGTGCCATGAGCATTTATATAGTCAATCGATTCTGTGTTTAATTTAGCATTACTCAGTGCCATTTTCATAGCTCTTAATCCCCCATTACCGTCCTCAGGTGGTGCTGTCGGATGAAATGCGTCTCCAGTAAGGCCATATCCAACTACTTCGGCATAAATCTTTGCGGATCTTTTAACAGCATGTTCATATTCTTCTAGTACTAAAATTCCAGATCCTTCAGATAAAACAAATCCATCCCTATCCCTATCCCATGGTCTTGAAGCCTTTTC
The DNA here is from genome assembly GCA_002712255.1 of Alphaproteobacteria bacterium. GTDB lineage: Bacteria > Pseudomonadota > Alphaproteobacteria > Methylaequorales > Methylaequoraceae > MED-G10. Next base: position 5,028 of record PATB01000010.1, on the reverse strand, counting down.
CGGTGTTTGATTGAATTTTGTAGATAATGCTCTCATTGCACAGAATCCAGCAATTCCAAATCTAGTACATGCAGATTCAGTTCCACCTGCAACCATTACATCGGCATCACCGTATGAAATCATTCTAAAAGAATCTCCAATAGCGTGTGCACCAGATGCACAAGCTGTTACTACTGAATGGTTAGGTCCTTTATAATTATATTTTATTGATATNTGTCCAGCGGCTAAGTTAATAAGACAAGATGGTATAAAAAAAGGTGAAATTTTCCTTGGACTTCGTTCTAGGTTTTCTGCACTTTTTTTTATACCATCTAGTCCACCAATTCCAGAACCAATCATAACACCTGTTCTCTCAGAATCAATTTCACTAGATGGTTTCCAACCTGAATCTAATATTGCCTCTTTAGCTGCAATAAGTGCAAACTGAATAAAAGGCTCCATCTTTTTTTCTTCTTTAATTTCGATAACTTTTTCGGGAAAGAATTCAGAATTTCCTTCTTTGGATATCTGTCCTCCTACTTGGGAACTTAGCCCTGTAATGTCAAATCCTGACAACTGGCTGATTCCTGAATTTGAATTAACAAGTTGGGACCAAGAGTGCTCAACTCCATATCCGAGTGGACTGCACATACCAATTCCTGTAACTACCACTCTTCTCATTTTTTTTAATTTTGCGACTTCTCAATATGTTCAATTGCATCTTTAATAGTTGTTATTTTCTCAGCTACATCATCAGGTATTTCTATACTAAATTCCTCTTCAAAAGCCATCACTAACTCTACGGTATCCAAACTATCAGCGCCTAAGTCATCAACAAAACTTGCTGAATTAATAACTTTATCTTCTTCAACACCTAAGTGTTCGATTACTATCTTTTTTACTCTCTCTGCAATATCACTCATAATATTTTCCTTCTTTTATAGTTTAAGTCTATATTAATAATTATTTTTTTTTTTAAATCAAACTATAATTACAACATTGCCAAACCTCCATTAACATGAATTGTTTCTCCGGTTATATATCTTGATTCATCTGAAGCAAGAAATTTAACACAATGTGCCACATCATAGGGCGAGCCAATTGTTTCTAAAGGAATCTTTTTTAGAATAATATCTTTTTGATCTTCAGTTAATAAATCCGTCATGTTACTTTCAATAAAACCNGGTGAAATACAGTTCACTGTAACATTCCTCTTGGCAAGTTCTAGTGCAATTGACTTTGACATACCAATAATCCCGGCTTTTGAAGCACAATAGTTTGCCTGACCCAAATTTCCAGTATGACCAACAACAGATGTAATATTNATTATCCTTCCCCATCTTTTTTTTATCATTAGCTTAGAAATTTGACTTGTTAGACGAAAATTCGATGTTAAATTAGTATTTATAACATTTTCCCATTTTTCAGAGTCCATTCTCAAGAAAAGCGAGTCATCATTTATTCCTGCATTGTTAATTAAAACATCAATATCAACTTCATCACTTTTAATTTTTTCGATTAAAACTCTTATGTCTTCAGACTTTGATAGGTCACAAATTATACTTTTAAGAACTGAACTATTATTTTGAGATATCTCATCAAGTTTTTTTTTATTTCTAGCAACTAAAATTAAGTTAAAGTCCATTGATAAGACATCTACTATTGCTTTTCCAATGCCACCAGTAGCCCCAGTAATCAAAACATTTTTTTTCATAGAACATCTCCATAATTTTCAAGAAAATTATTTATATCATCAAATGTTGATATATTAAAATATTGAGATTNAATATTCATTCTTTTGTTTAATCCTGTTAAAACCTTACCAGGGCCAATTTCTATTATAAAGTCTAAATCCAAACTAGAGGCTTTGAGAATACTCTCTCTCCAACGAACTCTGGATTCAACTTGCTCAATCAAAAGTTTTTTTATCTCAACGGCATTATCAACAAAATTAGCATTAACATTATTAATAAATTTTGTATTTGGATCCTTTATTATTATTTCATTAAGTGCATCTTTCATAATTATTGAAGCGTTTTTCATCAAGCTACAATGAAATGGAGCACTTACCTTTAAGTCTATTATAGACCTTGCCCCTGATAATTTTAGTTTTTTTGAAACTAATTCCACTAAATCTTTAGTACCAGATAATATCACTTGACCAGGACAATTATCATTAGCTATCTCACAAACATTACCTTTTNCTTTTTCAATTTGGCTTATTTCTTTTTCAATTTTTTCTANTTCCATTCCAATTACTGCTACCATACTTGTTTGTATATTTTTTACTGCATTTTGCATGGCGTTACCTCTTATTCTCAGTATTTTTGCCGATGAAGCTTCACTAATACAATTTATACTACACAGAGCTGAATATTCACCAAGCGAGTGCCCAAGAACAACTTCAACAAATTCCTCAGTTTTTTTTTTTTAACTCAAATTCAATTATTTTTACAATTGCCATGCTTACAGCCAATAATGCAGGTTGAGTATTTCTTGTGAGTTGTAAATCTTCTTCCTTACCATCAAAAATTAAATCAGAAAGTTTTTCGTTTAGTGAATTATCGATATTATCAAAAATCTCTTTACCTATTCTATGTTTAAGATAAAGATCTTTTCCCATTCCAATTTTTTGAGAACCTTGACCAGGGAAAACAAAAGCTATTTTTTTCATACAAATTTATAAAGTGTCTTTAAAATATACATTTATAATGTTATAAGACAATAAATAAACCTTGCTAATAAAAATTTAGCTAAATTTATTAGAAGTTAAAATAAATTTATCCATAAGGAGTTAATATGTTATACGAAAGCGTATTTGTATTTAGTGGGCAACTCTCACCAAAAGTCGCCGAAGAAAAGTTCAATCAGATACTTGAACTAATAAAAAAGTCCGGTGGAAAAATACTCAAAAAAGAAAGTTGGGGGCTGCGATCTTTGGCCTATAAAATAAAAAAAAATTCTAAAGGTTACTATTTCATGATTAACAGCGATAGTGAATCAAAAATTTTTACAGATTTTAATCAAAAAATAAAACAAGATGATGATTTTCTTAGATTTTTAAATATAAAAATCAAAAATGTAGATAAAGAATTGTCCTTTCTAGATGAAAGTAAATCAAAGGAGAAGATGAATGAAAAATAAAGCATTTGATAATACGTCAAGATTACTTTTAAATAAAAGTTGTCCATTATCTGGTAAGGATGCCCCTACAATAGACTACAAAAATATTAATCTTCTAAAAAGATATACTACTGAAAAAGGGAAGATACTTCCTAGCAGGGTAACACAAGTTTCCACAAAGAAGCAGAAACAACTATCTCAAGCAGTTAAAAGAGCAAGGTTTCTCGCACTTATACCTTACGTTTCAAATTGATGCATAACTTCAATAGAGAAAATTTGCTCTCTATGATTTATGGTTCCATTCTAATTATAACCTTAGAATTAATTTTTATAAAATTAACTCCTCAAATATATCCAATCATAAATACAATTCCNTTGCTATTTTTATCCCAAATTATCAGTTTAAATCTTCTCTTNTTTTCTNTAATTATATCATTTGTATTTTTTCTTTTTTCTTTTTTTACGAACTTTTTAGGTAATGTAATCTCTTTAAAAATTCTTTTGAATTTTTTTACAATTTCAACAATNGTTTTTTTTTTTACCATTTTNTTGAATAAAAATAAAAATGAAAAAATAAGTAATGAAAAAATTATTGTTTATTTAACTATTTTTTCATTATTTACTTCAGCATTGATATATTATTTTTTTTTTTCTGAAGTTGAACAAAACCAACTTCGCGAATATCTAATGAAATTTATAAATGAATTCTTAAAAATTCAAAAGTTGTCAGATGAAATTGACTCTACACCTCTAATTGAAACCATTATTTTTGTAATACCATCAATAAATGTTTTCTCATTTTTAATTACTTTTTTAATAAATTTTAATATAACGCGATTTTTAGTTAAAAAGTTAAATTTTATGAATAAATATAATTTTAATATCTTGGTCTTTGAAATCCCAATTATGATTTTCTTTTTATTTAATTTATTGTTTATTTTAAGCGCTCAAACATCTGGAAATCTTCACTATATTTTTTTAAATTGTACTATTGCTTTAAGTTTTTTAATATTTTTTGAAGGATTTATATCATTCTTTAAATTTTTTAAAAATTTTGAATTAAATAATCAGTTAAAAATTATAATATTCTTTTTACTTTTTATTTTTTTAGGTTATGTTCTATTTCTAATATTATTTTTAATAGGTTTTTTTGTTAACCTGAAAAGAATAACAAAAAGAATTACTTAATTTTAAGGCTTTATGGAAGTTATTTTATTAGAAAGTTTCAGTAAACTTGGGAAAATCGGCGACGTTGTTAATGTCAAAGATGGATTTGCTAGAAATTACCTTATACCAAGTAAAAAAGCTTTGAGAGCTAATAAAGAAAATAAAGATCATTTCACTAAAATTAAACAAGAGTTGTTAGAAAAAAACAGCCAGGTAATAGAAGAGGCAAAAAAAAAATTAGAAAAAATCTCAAAAGAAGAAATTATATTTATTAGAAATGCAAGTGATAATGGTCAATTATACGGATCTGTCTCTCCAAAAGATATTGCAAATTACTTTAATGAAAAGAAAATTGAAATCAAACCATCAAATATAAATCTGCATTCGGCTATAAAAAAAATTGGAATTTATAGCATAAATATTAAACTTCATGCAGAAGTTGCATCAGAATTACAAATAAACGTAGCTACGTCAGTAGAAAATGCAAATCTTCAAAAAAATGAAATAAGCAAATCTGCAGAAAAGCAAGAGATTCAAAAAGATACAAAAAAAGAAGCTACTTCAGAAAGTAAAGAAACTGATAGCCTTCAAAAAAATAAAATAAACAAATCCGCTGAAAAGGAAGAAACCCAAAAAGCTAAAAGTAAAGAAGTTTCTGAAGAAAATAAAGAAAATGATAATAAAAAAACTACAAAGTCGAAAAAAATCGATGTTAAATCTGAAGAATCAATTAAAAAAGAGAAAGATAATACTGTAGAA
>PATB01000009.1 GCA_002712255.1 Alphaproteobacteria bacterium | reverse complement strand
AAACAACAGAGTGCTGTAATGGCATTGTTATATATTGCTCAAAGTCAAAATAATAATTGGATACCTTTAATAGCCATGAAATATATAGCTAAATTTTTAAAAATTCCTTACATTCAAGTTTATGAAGTAGCTACATTCTACTCTATGTATAATTTATCACCCGTTGGGAAAAACCATATTGAAGTTTGTACAACATCACCTTGCATGTTAAGAGGTTCTGATGAAATTTTAGTAAAGTTAAAAAAATTAATTGGAGCAAATATTGGAGAAGTTTCTAAAGATTGCGTTTTTTCGTTGAATAAAGTCGAATGTCTTGGTGCTTGTGTAAATGCACCAATTGTCAAAATCAATCAAAATTACTATGAAGATCTTAACTTGCAATCTGTTGAGGAATTAATAAATAAGTTACGCGTTAACAAAAAAATTAAAATAGGACCTCAATCCTCGAGAAAAGGTTCTGAACCAAGGAAAAATTGAGATGATAAAAAAAGAAAATCGTATTTTTAACAACCTCTATGGATTTGAAAGTCCTCTTTTAAAGGATGCTACTAAAAGAGGTGATTGGAAAGATATAAAAAAAATTTTTAAAAAAAAACCATTAGATATTATTAATGAAGTAACAAAGTCAGGCCTTCGAGGTAGAGGTGGGGCAGGGTTCTCAACTGGTATGAAGTGGAGTTTCATGCCAAAAGAAAATAATAAACAGCATTATTTAGTAATTAATGCTGATGAAGGCGAACCTGGCACATGTAAAGACAGAGATATAATAAGGAATGAGCCTCACAAACTTATAGAAGGTTGCCTTATTTCAGGTTATGCGATTAGAGCCTCAAAATGCTACATATATATTAGAGGTGAGTTTTTTAATGAAGCCGCTATTCTCCAAAACGCCATTGATGAAGCCTATAAAGCTGGATTTTTAGGAAAAAAGGCCTGTGGAAGTAACTTTGATTTTGATATTTTTATTCATTATGGTTCTGGAGCATATGTTTGTGGGGAGGAGACTGCTTTGATAGAAAGTTTAGAAGGCAAAAAAGGACAACCAAGACTCAAACCTCCTTTTCCAGCTAATGTTGGCCTTTTTGGTATGCCTACAACAGTAAATAATGTTGAAACGATTGCAGTAATTCCCTCAATATTGAAGAAAGGACATGATTGGTTTAGCAGCATGGGTACAAAAAATAATAGTGGTTCAAAAATCTTTTGCATATCTGGTCAAGTTAATAAACCATGTAATGTTGAGGAAGAACTTGGAGTACCTCTTAAATATCTGATACAAAAATATGCTGGAGATGTTATTGGAGGTTGGGAAAATCTCCTTGCTATAGTTCCTGGTGGGTCATCTGTACCACTTCTACCTAAACAAATATGTGAAGATGTATTAATGGATTTTGATTCTCTTAAAGATTCTGGCTCCGGGTTGGGTACCGCAGGAATAATTGTAATAAATAAACAAACAAATATAGTTAAGTTTATAGCTAGATTATCTGAATTCTATAAACATGAGTCTTGCGGCCAATGCACACCTTGCAGGGAAGGAACAGGCTGGCTGATGAGAATGATGGAAAGAATTTTAAGTGAAAACATTACAAGAGAAGAAATTGATCTTCTGGAAGAAGTTACTTATCAAATAGAGGGTCATACAATATGTGCACTTGGTGACGCAGCAGCTTGGCCTATTCAGGGCTTATTAAAACACTTTAAAAATGATATTCTAAAAAATATAGACAAAAAGTCTAAGGTTGCTTGATTATGGTTGAAATTTTTATTGATGGAAAATCCTTTGAAGTTGAAGATGGTATTACTGTTATTCAGGCTTGTGAGCAAGCTGGAATAGAAATTCCTAGGTTTTGTTATCATGAAAAGCTTTCAATAGCCGGAAATTGTAGAATGTGCCTAGTTGAAATGGAAAATTCAGCAAAGCCAATTGCTTCATGTGCAATGCCCGTTGCTCAGGGTATGAAAATAAAAACTAATACAGAAATGGTCGAGAAAGCCAGAAAAGGTGTGATGGAGTTTTTGTTAATTAATCATCCTCTAGATTGCCCAATTTGTGACCAAGGAGGAGAGTGTGACCTCCAAGACCAAGCTATGGCTTATGGAAGTGGAATTGGAAGATATATTGAACAAAAAAGAGCTGTAAAAGATAAAAATTTAGGACCATTAATCAAGACTCACATGACTAGATGTATTCATTGTACAAGGTGCATTAGATTTGCCGAAGAGGTGGCAGGTAACGATCAACTTGGTTCACTTAACAGGGGTGAGGATACTGAAATTACAAGTTTTCTTGAAAAATCAATTGATTCGGAAATGTCAGCTAATGTGATTGATTTGTGCCCAGTGGGTGCTTTAACTTCAAAGCCATACGAATATATTGCTAGACCATGGGAATTAAAAAAGACACAAAGTATTGATGTATTTGATGCGGTTGGCAGTAATGTCAGAATTGATTCAAAAGCTGATAAAATACTAAGAGTTCTTCCCAGAATTAATGAAGAAATTAACGATGAGTGGATTTCTGATAAAACTAGATTTGCTTATGACGGTCTAAATTATCAGAGAATTGATAAATTTTACGCAAGAGGCTCTGACAACAAATTATCTGAAGAATTAGAAGAAAATGTAATAGAAATAATTAAAAGTAAAATTTTAAATAGTAATAAAAATAGCATAGCATCGGTAGTTGGAAATTCAGTAGATTGTGAGTCTGTTTTTTCTTTTAAGCTTTTGTTGGATAGAATAGGTGCACTAAATTATGACTGTAGACAAGATGAATCATTTTTTTTACCTAATGAGAGATCATCTTACATTTTTAACAGTAGAATAAGCGGAATTGATGAATCCGATTTATGTGTTTTAATTGGAACGGATATTAAGAAAGAAGCTCCTGTTATTTCTTCTAGATTAAGACAAAGGTTTTTAAATTTTGAAAAAAATTATCAGATTCTTAGGATTGGGAGTAAAAATAAAACAGTTTTTAAAACAATTGATTTAGGTATTGACTCAAAATCATTGTTAAAGTTAAAAGAAAAAAAATATACAGATATATTAAAAAAAGCATCAAAACCAATGTTTATTCTTGGTCAAGGCGCAATGTGTGCAAAGGATGCTGAATCTATATTTAATTTTTCTTTGATGCTTTACAATAAACACGTAAAAAATAATGAATGGAATGGTTTCAATGTTTTACAAAATTTCTCTGCAAGAGTTGGTGCGCTTGATTTAGGTTTCTTTAATAAAAAGAATGTTTTAACAAGGTCTTTTATTAAAAAAATTTACAGTGGAAAGTTTGAGGTTCTTTTCTTACTGAGTGCCGATGAGTTAGATTTTGAAAAAATACCAAAAAAAACCTTTGTTGTTTATTTTGGTCATCATGGAGATAAAGCTGTAAAACGTGCAGATTTAATTGTGCCAATAAGTTGTTTTACTGAAAAAGAGGGTATTTATCTTAATCTCGAAGGACGACCGCAGATTTCGAGACAAATAAAATTGCCATTACCAAATGTAAGGGACTTTTCAGATGTTGTTAAACAATTAAGTGATTCATTAGATATTAATTTAAACTTCAGTAACTTTAAAGATTTAAGAAATTTAATGTTTCAACAAAATCAGCACCTCTCAAGGATAAATCAAATATCAGAAAATAAGTTATTAAAAGATAGAAAAATAAATAATAATTTTTTGTCGAAAGAAATTCTATCTCCAATTCACAATTTTTATATGACTGATTCTGTNAGTAGAAGCTCTCCAGTTATGTCTGAATGTTCAATAAACTTTAATTCAAAATGAACTAAAAAAAATGATCTATGATATTTTATTTATAATTTTGAAAATACTTTTAATTATTATTCCTTTAATGATTTCAATTGCTTATTTGACATATTTTGAAAGAAAAGTAATAGGTGCAATACAACTTAGAAAGGGTCCTAATGTAGTCGGACCATTTGGCTTATTTCAACCTATAGCTGATGGTATAAAACTACTTACTAAAGAGACAATTTTTCCTGAGAATTCTAGTAAATTTATTTTTGCTTTTTCTCCGATTCTTACGTTTGCATTAGCACTTTTAAGCTGGGCAGTTATTCCAGTTGATTACAAAATAGTACTTTCTGACATTAACGTAGGTATTATGTATATATTTGCAATATCATCATTAGGTGTTTACGGAATAATTATGGCAGGATGGTCAAGTAATTCAAGATATGCTTTTCTTGGTGCTTTGAGATCAGCAGCGCAAATGATTTCTTATGAAGTTTCTATTGGCTTAATAATTATTTCTATTTTATTAACCTCTGGAAGTTTAAATTTATCAGAAATTGTATTGAGTCANGAAAATTATTGGTACATTATTCCACACTTTCCTATGTTTTTAATTTTTTTTATTTCTACATTAGCTGAAACCAACAGAGCACCNTTTGATTTACCTGAGGCTGAGTCAGAATTAGTTGCAGGTTATAATGTTGAATATTCGTCAATGACCTTTGGTCTTTTTTTTCTGGGCGAATATGGAAATATGATTTTAATGAGCGCTATGACAACTATATTGTTTCTTGGTGGATGGTTACCACCGATAAACAATGATTTTTTTAATTTAATACCTGGATTTGTTTGGTTTATAATCAAAGTATCTTTTTTATTATTTGTCTTTCTTTGGGTCAGGGCAACACTACCAAGATATAGATATGATCAGTTAATGAATCTGGGGTGGAAGTTATTTCTTCCTTTATCTTTGTTTTGGATTATAATTACTTCAGTAGTTCTTTACTACTATAAATGAGGTAAAAAAATTGAAAAATCTTAAAAAGTTTTTTTTCATATTAAAAGAATTGTTGTTAATTGAAATTCTTGCTGGAATGTTCTTAACACTAAAGTATTTTTTTAAACCAAAAGTCACCATCAATTATCCCTTTGAGAAGGGTTTTTTAAGCTCAAGGTTTAGGGGGGAACACGCGCTAAGAAGGTATGATTCTGGAGAAGAAAGATGTATAGCATGCAAGCTTTGCGAAGCCGTCTGTCCAGCTCAGGCTATAACAATTGAAGCGGAGCCAAGAAAGGATGGTTCTCGAAGAACAACACGATATGATATTGACATGACAAAATGTATTTATTGTGGATATTGTCAAGAATCTTGTCCAGTAGACGCTATTGTTGAAGGCCCAAACTTTGAATTTGCTACAGAAACTAGAGAAGAATTAATATATGATAAGGATAAATTACTTGAAAATGGNGATAGATGGGAACTTGAGATAAGGCAAAATCTTGAGAAGGAATCAAAATATTTATGACAATTTATTTTTTTTACTTTTTTTCCTTTCTCATTATTTCTTCAAGTGTCTTTGTTATTTTTTCTAATAATGCTGTTCATTCTGTGCTTTTTTTGATTTTCACTTTTTTTAACTCAGCGATTTTGTTTATTTTAATGAATGCAGAATTTTTGGCAATGACCTTAGTTATCGTCTACGTTGGCGCAATAGCTGTGCTTTTTTTATTTGTGGTTATGATGCTTAACATTTCAGAATCTGTCATGAAAGAAGGATTTTTAAAATATTTTCCATTTGGTCTTATTTTAATAACTATTTTTATTTCAGAATTATTTATTGTTTTTAATTTCGATACGTTCGAAATTGCAGAAAATATTAAAATTGATATAAATGAGAATGGCTTGTTAGAAGAAAATAACACTAAATTAATTGGACTTTATCTTTACACTGACTATTTTATAATTTTTCAAATTTCTGGATTTATTTTATTGTTAGCTATGATAGGTGCTATTGTTTTGGCCAAGGGTGATGAAAAAAATATAAAATCAAATTCTGCGATTAATCAGAAAACAGTTAGAAAAAAAAATATAATTAGATTAAATTGAATGAAATAATGGAATCTTTTAATTTTCTTATACTTTCCTCTTTAGTTTTTTCTTTTGGCTTTTTAGGAATTTTTATTAATAGAAAAAACCTAATTACCATACTTATGTCCATTGAGCTAATGTTACTTTCTGCTAACATAAATTTTGTAGGATTTTCAAATATCCTGGGCGACCTGTCTGGACAAATTTTTTCTTTATTTATTTTGGTGGTTGCAGCAGCAGAGGCAGCAATTGGTTTAGCAATTCTTACTATTTTTTTTAAGAAATCTAATTCAATAAGCGTTGATTCAATAAATAGGCTTAAAGGATAAAAAATTGTTTTTCTTATCAATATTTCTCCCTTTACTTAGTTATTGTGTTTGCGTTTTCTTTAAAAATTATCTTAACAGCAAAAAAATAGCCTTTTTTTCTTGTGGTCTACTGATAATGTCTACAATTTTGTCAGCGTCTTCTTTTTATTTTTTAAAAATTGTTGGAGAATCAACTATTCTCATAAGTAATTGGATTTCTTCTGGAAGTTTTAGCGCAGATTGGTCACTTAATTTTAATCTTTTAAGTGTTTCAATGGTATTAATGGTTAACTTTGTTTCTACACTTATTCATATTTATTCTATTGGTTATATGAAAAAAGATCCTAAAAGAAGTATTTTTATGGGTTATTTAGGTCTTTTTACTTTTTTTATGTTGTTACTGGTTTCATCTAATAATCTTCTTCAACTTTTTCTTGGATGGGAAGGTGTAGGACTAACCTCTTATTTATTGATTGGTTTTTGGAATTATAAAGATTCTGCAAATAATGCGGCAATAAAAGCATTTGTTGTAAATAGGATAGGAGACTTTGGACTTTTAATAGCTTTATTTACAATTTTTGTTGTTTTTGGAACACTTAATATTAATGAGATTATGATTTTAGTTAACTCTTACGCAGATACATACTTTGATTTTCTTGGAATTGAAATTCACTCAATCACCTTGATTAGTGTTCTATTATTTATTGGATGTATGGGAAAGTCTGCTCAGTTTGGTCTTCATACATGGTTACCAGATGCAATGGAGGGACCAACTCCAGTTTCAGCTCTAATACATGCTGCAACAATGGTTACTGCAGGAGTTTTTTTATTAATTTTGATGTCCCCATTAATTGAAGTTTCAATGTTTGCAAGCAACTTAATATTAATAGTTGGTTCCTTAACTTGTATCTTTGCAGCATCGGTCGCAATTTTTCAAAATGATATTAAAAAAATTATTGCTTATTCAACATGTAGTCAACTTGGTTATATGTTTATGGCAATAGGTGCTTCCGCTTACTCTGTAGCTTATTTTCATTTGATTTCGCATGCCTTTTTTAAAGCTTTACTCTTTTTAGGGGCTGGTTCAGTAATCCATTCAATGTCTGATGAACAAAATATTAAAAATATGGGAGGATTGTATAATAAAATCCCCTTAACCTACTTGACAATGATAATTGGCTCCCTTTCACTTATTGGTATTCCTTTTTTTAGTGGTTATTTTTCAAAAGACTTAATTTTGGAGACATTATATTTAAGAGATTCTCAACTATCTTCTTATGCTTTTTTCATAGGTATAATTGCAGTTTTGTTCACAACGTTGTACTCATTAAGATTAATCATTTATGTTTTTCATCGTAAAAGTATGGCTGATGAAAAAGTAGTTGCACATATTCATGAATCTCCATTAATAATGACTTTTCCATTAATTATTTTATCAATTTTTGCTATCTTTTTTGGAATGTTTTCACATTCCTTATTTATAGGAAGTGATTATTTAAACACTTGGTCTGAAATTATTTTTGTTAATAAAACACTCAATGAAAATTATATTTATGAAAACATGCCTATATTTTATAAAAAACTTCCGTTGATAATTATTATTTTTGGAGTAACAGTTTCCTATTTAACTTATTTTTCATTAGATAGCTTTATCCCCTTAATAAAAAAGAGATTAAAAATTATTCATAACTTTTTTAAAAACAAATGGTACATTGACGAAATCTATAAAAATACATTCATTTCCGGCGCTTTTTATCTGGGAAATGGTTTTTGGAAATCAGTTGATAGAGACCTTATCGATAATTTAGGTCCTAATGGAATGAGTAAAGTAATTCGATCAATTAGTTCTTTAGTCTCTAAAATGCAGTCTGGTTTTTTGTATCATTATGTTTTATCAATAATAATAGGCTTAACCTTATTAATTAGTCTTTATACATATATTTTTTAATGTTAAATCTTCCGATATTACCCATTTTAATTTGTATTCCACTAATCGGGTTGGTTTTTATTTTATTATCTTCTGAAAATGATGAATTTGCATTGCAATCTAAAAGATCAGCTTTATGGACCTCTGGAAGCAATTTTATTCTTTCTCTTTATCTTCCATTAAATTTTGATAAAGATATTCCCCATTTTCAATTTGTAAATTCCTTTGAATGGTTTAATAGTGAAAATTTAAAATTTTCTTTGGGTATTGATGGTTTATCAATGCCGTTCATAGTTCTTTCAACATTTTTAATTTTACTATGTGTAATATTTCTTTATCCACAAAAAAAAAAAAATATGAGGATGTATTTAGCATCTTTCATTTTGCTAGAATCTTTTTTAATTGGAACTTTCAGCTCTATAGATCTATTTTCTTTTTATATTTTTTTTGAATCAATTTTAATTCCTATGTATTTAATAATAGGCTTTTGGGGAGGTGAAAGGAGAATTTACTCAGCATATAAATTTTTCTTATACACTCTTCTTGGATCTGTTTTAATGTTACTTGCAATAATTTTTTTATACCAAGAGTTTGGAACTACAAGTATACCTAGACTCTTTGATTTTTCTCTTCCTTTTTATATCCAAGTATGGTTATGGTTAGCATTCTTTGCTTCATTTGCAGTAAAAATTCCAATGTGGCCTTTTCATACCTGGCTTCCTGATGCTCATGTTGAAGCTCCAACAGAGGGTTCAGTAATTCTTGCTGGAATTTTATTGAAACTTGGTGGATATGGTTTTATAAGGTTCAATCTTTCAATACTTCCAGATGCATCTATATTTTTTACCCCTTTTATCTATTTTTTATCTGTTATAGCGATTATTTATACTTCACTCATAGCCTTGGTCCAAGAAGACATGAAAAAACTTATAGCATATTCTTCTGTGGCACATATGGGTTTTGTAACTATAGGAATTTTTTCAGCTAACATTCAAGGGTTACACGGTGCTATTATGCAAATGATTTCACATGGAGTTATATCAGCAGCATTATTTTTTAGTATAGGGTCAATTTATAACAGATATAAAACAAAAGATATTAATTTTTACGGTGGTTTAGGCCAAAAAATGTCAAGATTTTCTGTATTTTTTCTTATCTTTACTTTAGGAGCAATTGGTTTTCCAGGCACATCCGGTTTTATCGGTGAATATTTAACTTTATTATCAGTATACAGTAAAAGTACTTTAGTCGCTTTTCTATCTGCAACAGGAGTTATTCTAGCTGCAGCATACATGTTGATTTTATATAAAAGAATTTTTCTGGGAGTAGTTAATCAAACGATAGAAAAAAAAGCAGAAAGATTAAACTTATTTGAATTTTTAACTTATTCAGTTTTAATAATTGTAATATTAGTTTATGGAATTAAACCTAATCTGATACTTGATTATACATCTTCCTCTCTTGAGAGGATTATAAAATTGTATCCGATATCAATTTTTTAAAGGATTTATTTTGTTTTATATCCCTGAAATATTTTTATCATTAGGATTTTTAGCAATCCTCATAATATCAGTTTTTATAAAAAAAAATCAACATATTGTTATTGGTTATTTATCATTGTTACTAATTTTCTTAACACAGTTTTTTGTTTTAAAAGATATTTTCCTTTTTGAAGAAATATTTAATAATTTTTTTGTAATTGACTCTTTTGGATCGTTCCTAAAATCAATAATTCTAATATGTACAGGTTTTGTACTTTATTTTTATTTAATTGTGAAGAATGAGATATCCCTTCAGCGTGCAGAATTTTCAATGGTAATATTAATTTCCACTATTGGTATGATGTTAATGGTTTCGTCTAATGACCTTTTATCCTTATTTGTTTCTATTGAGCTTCAAAGTTTAGCCTTATATATTTTAGTTTCTTTCTCTAAAGAGGATTTCAACTCGTCTGAGGCTGGAGTTAAATATTTTGTAATTGGAAGTTTATCTACCTGTATTTTTCTGTTTGGAGCTAGCTTAATTTATGGACTAGTAGGCTCAACAAATTTTTCAGAAGTTAGTCAATTTATGTCAGATCAATATTCTGTCCCTTTATTACTAATAGTTGGGTTAATATTTATTTTAGTTTCACTGTCTTTAAAAATTTCTGCTGCACCTTTTCACATGTGGACCCCAGATGTATATCAAGGTTCACCATCAATAGTTACAGCATTTTTGTCAACCGCTCCAAAAATTGCAGTTTTTGGTGTTTTGATCAGAGTATTAGTTTATCCATTTGGAGAAATAATTGTTGACTGGGGTAAAATAGTTATCATTCTATCAATTTTTTCAATGCTTATTGGTTCTTTTGGAGCTTTAAAGCAAAATGATTTAAAAAGATTAATGGCATACAGTACAATTAACCATATAGGTTTTATTTTAATGGGTTTAGTTCCTGGTTCTGAGGATGGTGTTACCGCAATTTGTATTTATTTGATAATTTATGTAACCATGAATTTAGGGGTTTTTCTTTTTATTTTAAATATGAGAAGAGACCAATTAAATGTAACAAAGATAAAAGACCTTTCAGGACTTTATAAAACTGAACCCTTGATTGCAGGCTGTTTAGCAATCCTTTTTTTTTCTATGGCAGGTATTCCTCCATTGGCTGGATTTATAGGTAAACTTTTAATATTAAACATAGTAATAGATAATAATTTATTTTTTCTAGCAGTAATTGCTGTTATCACTTCGGTAATTTCGGCTTTTTATTATATAAGGCTTGTAAAATCAATGTTTTTTGACTCTCCAAAGGATGACTTAGATTTGCTTGGAAATACCCAATCCAAACTATTATTATCAATTTTTGGACTATTTAATTTATCTGTAATTTTTTATCCTCAGTTCTTTTTGAATTTATGTGCATCAATCACTTTGTCACTTTTTGCTTTGAGATAATATGAAAAACTTTTTATTTGATTTTTATTTCCTTAAAACATCCTTTAGCACTAATGATGAAGTTAAAAAAATTTACAAGAATTGTAAAAAAAAGAATAATATAGCGCTTTTTTCTTTAGAACAAACTAATGGTAGAGGCAGAATAAATAGGAAATGGATAAGTAAAAAAGGGGATTTAACATGTTCATTTCTTATCAATCGAGATTTTAAAATAAGTCAAATCGGAAATATAAATTTATGGTTCACATATATTCTACTTTCTTTACTTAAAAAAAAATTTCCGAAAAAAAAATTTAAAATTAAATGGCCTAATGATATTTATCTTAATAACAAAAAAATTGCTGGTGTTTTAATTGAAACAAGTATAGTAAAAAAAAAAAATTAAAAGTTTAATTATTGGATTGGGTGTTAATTTTGTATCTAGTCCTAGCGATCTTAATTATAAAACTATAGCTGTAAATTCTTTTTCAAAAGATGTTTACCCAATAAACCTTTTTTTACATTTAACCAAAGATATTAGCAACTCAATTTTAAACTTAAAAGAGAGATTTATTTATAAAAATGATCGAAAATTCTTACAAAATTTTAAAGATTTTGGCAAATTTATTAATATAAAAAAAAATGAAGAAATTATAAAAGGAATTTTTTTTGGTCTTGGTAATAATGGAGAAATAATTTTAAAAAAGGATGATAAACTTAATTTTATAAGTTACGGAGAGGTTATTTGATTAAATTAACAATAGATGTTGGTAATACAAATACATTATTTTGTTTCTTTTCATATAATAAAGTTATTTCAACAAAAAGAATTCAAACAAAAGACATTTCTGAATCAAAACTAGTTGAGATTATTAAAAAAAAACCAGTTAATTTTTTTAAACAAAATTTATCCATTATTATTTCTTGTGTTGTTCCAAGTATTGAAAAAATTTTTATAAATTTTTTTAAAAAAAAATCTTTAAATTTTTATTTTCTTAAGGATCTTATTTTAAGTTTTAATTTTAAAACAAAAATTAGTAATAAAGATGAAATTGGTGATGATAGAATTGCTAATATGATTTATGCAAAAAAAAAATTCAAAAAATCAGTTATTGTTATTGATTTTGGTACAGCAACAACACTTGATGTTTTAAATAAAGATGGTGTATATAACGGAGGTGTTATAACTCCTGGAATCGATCTTTCACTTAATTCTTTAAAAAGTATGACTGCTCAATTACCTTTAGTTAAATTTAAAAAAACAAAAAAAGTAATTGGAACTTCTACAGTTAGTGCTATTCAATCTGGTTTTTTTTGGGGTTACGTTTCTATGATTGAAGGTTTGATAAAAAGGATTAATTTAGAAAACAAAGAAATAAATAAAATTATTTTGACAGGAGGTAATGCTAAATTTTTCAAGAATATGTTTAATAATGTTGATGATATAGATGATCTTTTTACCTCAAAAGGTTTAAATTATATAATTGATGAGTACAACAGATGAAAATTTCAAAAAATGAATTAATTTTTATTCCACTTGGTGGATCTGGTGAAATTGGTATGAATTGTAACCTTTATCATTATAAAGGGAGTTGGATAATGATTGACTTAGGTGTAATGTTTGGAAACTCTTCAGTATCAAATAATGAATTAATCATGCCAAATATTAATTTTATACTAGAAAATAAAATTAAACTTGATGGTTTAATCTTAACTCATGCACATGAAGATCATATTGGAGCGGTTCCTTACCTTTATGAACAACTTGGAAGAATTCCAATGTTTACAACTTCTTTTACTGCTTCAGTTTTAAATAGAAAGTTTTTATCAAACAGTATGCAACCTGCAGAAATTAATCTTTTAGATTATAATAAAAATATTTCTATTGGTAATTTTAAGATTGAAATATTTGCTTTAACACACTCCATCCCTGAACCTAATGCTATAATTCTCAAAACTGAAAAGGGAAATATTTTCCATACTGGGGACTGGAAAATTGACCCTGACCCTTTGGTAGGAGAACCAATAAATGAAAGCAAATTAAAGCTTATTTCTGAGGATGGTATTAACGCAATGATATGTGATTCTACAAATGTTTTTAACGAAAACCCATCAGGTAGCGAAAGTGAAGTTAGAGAAGTTTTTAGAGAAATTTTTTCAAAACAAAAAAAAGGAAAAATAGTTGTTACCTGTTTTGCGTCAAATGTAGCAAGGTTAGAAACAATTTTAAAAGTTTCAGAGGAATTAAATAAATTATGTGTTTTTGTGGGTAGATCAATTCATAGAATTTATGAATCAGCTATTGAAAATGACTATTTAGTTAACTTTAGAAATATTGTTTCAGAAAAGCAATCAAAGCTCATATCCGATGATGATCTAGTATTAATATGTACAGGAAGCCAAGGAGAGGAAAATGCTGCTTTAAATAAGTTAATTGAGGAAAATAATAAAAACATACAAATTAATAAAAACGATTTAATAATTTTTTCTTCTAGAGAAATTCCAGGAAATGAAAAAAAAAATAAACTTACTTAAAGAAAAAATACTAAAAAAAAACTGTCAATACTTAGATCACAGAATGTCAAAGGTGCACGTCTCAGGACATCCATCTAGAAATGAATTAAAAAAAATGTATAAATGGATTGTGCCAGATACTGTAATTCCAGTTCACGGAGAATACAGACATTTAAGTGAACAAGTAAGATTTTCTAAGTTATGCGGTGTTAAAAATCAATTATTAATTCAGAATGGAGATGTTGTTGAAATAAACCAAGACAAAATTAAAAAAAAAAATAAGGTTTTTACTGGAAGAAATATTTTAAAGGGAAAAAATATTTTACCGCTGGATAATCCAATTTTTCGAAAATTAAAACATGTCAATACAGATGGTGAAATTTTTTTAAATATTATTTTAGATTTAGATAATAATTTACTAAATGACCCAATTATTTTTTGCCCAACTGTTTCTGAAGATGAATTATTAATTAAAGAAATTAAGGATCAAATATCGGATGATATTATTAAATTTGGCAAAAATTTTATTGATGATAATATTATGTGCAACGAGTTAAAAAAAAATGTTAAAAAACTTATTAACAAAAAAATTGGTTTAAAACCGCTAACATATATTGAGATTGTTAGAATTTAGAATATAATAAATTATGTTAACTAGATTTAATCATGTTGCTATAGTTGTACCTGACTTAGAAAAAGCAAAAAGAAAATATAAAGATATTTTGCAAGCAAACGTTTCAGAGATTAATGATTATGAAGAACATGGTGTTAGTGTAGTATTTGTTGAAATTGGAGGCACAAAGATTGAACTAATGCACCCATATGGAGAAGATTCTCCAATTAAAAACTTTCTTGATAAAAATATGAATGGAGCAATCCATCATATTTGTCTGGAAGTTAAAGATATAAATGAAACAGCTAAAGATCTTAAGAAAAAAAATGTAAGAATTCTAGGTGACGGTATTCCAAAAAATGGTGCACATAATAAACCAGTTATATTTCTACATCCAAAGGATTTTTTTGGTACATTAATAGAATTAGAGCAGGAGTAAGTTTGCTTACTTTTTTAGTAATATTTGTCATTTTATGGTGGTTAATCTTATTTCTAATTCTTCCAATTGGAGTAAAAAAACAAGAGAGTGTGAAATTTGGAAATGATCCCGGAGCACCAAATAATCCTATGTTAAAAAAAAAATTTTTAGTTACCACAATAATTTCTTTCCTTTTAACTTGTATAACACTGATTATTAAAAATGAAATATTCTGATTTCTTCGTTCCAACTCAAAAAGAAAAATCATCTGATGCAAAAATTAAGTCACATATATTGATGATAAAGTCGGGTATGATTAGACAAGAAACCTCAGGAATTTATTCATGGTTACCTTTGGGTTTTAGAATTTTAACAAAAATTATTAAAATAATTGAAAAATTGCATGAATT
Source organism: Alphaproteobacteria bacterium (assembly GCA_002712255.1). Classification (GTDB taxonomy): domain Bacteria; phylum Pseudomonadota; class Alphaproteobacteria; order Methylaequorales; family Methylaequoraceae; genus MED-G10. The sequence continues at coordinate 57,956 of PATB01000009.1, read as the reverse complement.
AGCTGGAATTAATCAAATTCTTATGCCAACAATACAAAGTGCAGAGATTTGGAAAAAAAGTAATAGATACGATACATACGGTAAAGAAATGCTAAGAATTTCTGATAGAAATAAAAAAGAGCTTCTTTATGGCCCTACCAATGAAGAAATGATAACAGTTTTAGCTAAAAGTTTTATTAAAAGTTATAAAAATCTTCCAAGGTATTTTTACCATATACAATCAAAATTTAGAGATGAAATAAGACCGAGATTTGGGGTTATGAGGGCTAGAGAATTTTTAATGAAAGATGCATATAGCTTTGATATTGACGAAAAAAAAGGTGAGGGAACATATCTTATGTTTTTTAAATTATATTTAAGTATTTTTAAAGAATTAGGTATGAATATTATTCCAGTTAGGGCTCCTGCCGGTGAGATCGGAGGAAATCTTTCACATGAATTTCATTTAATTGTAGATAGTGGGGAATCTGAAATTTACCTTGATGAGGCAATATTTTCTGAGGATTTGAATAGATATTCCATTGAGGACGTCATGTCTTTAAAGTCGTATACTGATGAATTTTATCAAACAAATCAAATAAAAATGAATTTAAAAAAATTCAAAAGTATAGAGTTAGGGCATATTTTTTTATTTGGTACAAAATATTCTAAATCATTTGATTTTTTAATCGATGGTGAAAAAGATAAATTTTTTCCATTTATGGGTTCATATGGTATAGGAGTTTCACGGATACCTGCAGCTTTAATAGAAAGCTCAAATAAAAAAGATGCTATAGTTTGGCCAAAAAATATTTCACCCTTTGAAGTTGTTATACTAAATCTATTAAATCAAAATAGTTTGGTAAATAAATTCTGCTAAGATATGTATTCAAATTTTAAAAGTAAAGGTGTGGATATTCTTTATGATGACAGGAATGAGAGACCAGGTGTAAAATTTTCTGATGCAGATTTATTGGGTATACCTTTTGTCATAATTATCGGAAAAAATTATTTAAATAATAAAAGTGTTACTATTATGAATAAATATACAAATCAAGATTTAGAAATTCCTGATAACAAAATTCAACAAAAAATAAAAGAATTGATAAGTTAGAAAAATGTTAAGTTTTTTTGAGTTATGGGTATCTTTTAAATTTCTTTTTCCAAAAACAAAAGAAAAATTTTTTTCTATTATAACATTTATTTCCTTTGCAGGAATTTCCTTGGGTGTTGCTACTTTAATAATAGTAATGTCTGTAATGAATGGATTTAGAGATGAGTTAACATCAAAAATTTTAGGTGTTAATGGCCATCTTAAAATTAAAACTTTTAATAATTTAAAAATTGAAAAACATAAGCAACTTAAACTTGAAATCCAAGAAAACATCAATAATGTAAAAGTACATAAAGTTATTGTTGGTCAAGGTTTATTAAACTACCGATCATATTCTTCAGGAACCATTATGAAAGGTGTTGAAACTGATTATTTCACAGATAGAAAAATTTTTAACGAAAAAATAGCAAATAAAACCTTATCATCATTTAAAAAAAAAGAAGGTGTTATTGTCGGTGAAAAATTGAGAGAAAAATTGAATTTAAAGATAGGTGACAATATCAATATAATCTCACCTGATAACATTGAGACAATTTTAGGAAGCATACCAAGATCAGCAAATTTTAAAATAGTTGGTTTTTTTAGTATTGGAATGTATGAATATGACTCAAGCTTGATTTTTGTTCCAATTTCTTTAATGCAGAAATTTCTTAATTTAAATAAAAAAATTGATTTTCTTGAAATCTATACAAATAACTTTTCAGAAATTAATTCTTTAAAGGAAAAAATTTATAAATTTATTCCAGATTATTTTAAAATAATTGATTGGAGAGAATTAAACCCAACTCTATTTAATGCACTAGAGGTTGAAAGAAATGTTATGTTTTTAATTCTCTTACTTATCATTTTAGTTGCCGCATTTAATTTAATTTCCTCAATGATTATTTTAGTTTCTACAAAATCAAGAGATATTGGTGTTTTACGAACTTTGGGAGTAGGTAAGAGACAGTTACTTAAGATATTTATTATTAATGGATTTTTTATTGGATTATGTGGAACAATTCTAGGTCTTATAATTGGAGTAACTTTTTGTTTAAATATTAATGAGATAAAACAAGCAATAGAATTTTTTTTAAATTTTGAACTTTTTTCAGAAGAAATTTATTTTTTTACAAAACTTCCTGTAATTTTAGATTTTGGACAAATCATGAATATTATTATAATTTCTTTAACTTTATCTTTCTTAGCCACAATCTACCCATCGATTAAAGCAAGTAGGGTAGAGCCAATAAATTTAATAAAGTGGGATTGATTTTGTTTGAGTTATTAGATATTGAGCAAAAATACGTTCAAGGTGAGTTACCTGTAAATGTTTTTAAAAATTTAAAATTTAAAATAGATAAACCAAAAAATATTGGAATAATAGGACCATCTGGCTCTGGTAAAACCTCACTATTGAATATTATTGGACTGATTGAAAAACCAAAATCTGGAAAATATTTTTATAAAAATTTAAATTGCTTACTTTTTAATAATATAGAAAAAACTGAATTTAGAAAAAAAAATATTGGTTATATCTTTCAAAATAATCAATTATTAGAGGATTTTACTGTACAAGAAAATATTGCCTTACCATTGATTTTAAACGGAGAGAGTTATAAAACAGCATGTAAAAAAGCTTTATCTTTTTTAAAATTATTTGGTCTTGAAAATAGAATCAAATTTAAACCAGGACTTTTATCAGGCGGAGAACAGCAAAGAGTAGCTGTGGCTAGAGCTATGATAAAAAAACCCCTGATTTTGCTAGCTGATGAACCTACTGGAAGTCTTGATGACATAACTGCAGAAATAGTTTTTAAAAATATAACAGATTTATCAAAAAAAAATAATACTCTAACTATTATTGCAACCCATAACATAAAGTTTATAAGTAAACTTGATGTTTGCTATAAAATTGATCGAGGCCAGTTAATTGAAATCTAATAAAAAATTTATTCATCTTAGAAATTACACACAATATTCTCTTTCAAAGGGTGCAATAAAAATTAAAGATTTGGTTAATAAATGTGTGAATAATAAAATACCAGCGGTTGGAATTTCAGATTTTGAAAACTTATTTGGTTGTATGGAGTTTTCACTGGAGTGTAAAATAAAGGGAATTCAGCCAATAATTGGTTGTAATATTTTCTTATCAGACAATAATTTTGTAGATGGTTATTTACTTCTAATTGCAAAAAATGAAATTGGTTTTAAAAATTTATCAAAGCTAGTCTCAATTTCCTACTTAGATAATGGTAATTATAATAATCCTTATGTTAGTTTTAAAAATTTAAGAAACTATTCAAAAAATTTAATTTGTTTAGCTGGTGGAAACTTTGGATTTATATCAAAAAACTATTTAGAAGAAACTATCAGTAAATCAGATGAAGCGATAAAAAATTTAATGGAAATTTTTGAAGATAATTTTTATTTAGAAATTCAAAAAAACAACAATAAAACTTTTGATTTGCAAAAGTATATAATAAAAAAATCAAATGAAACAAAAATTCCTTTAGTGGCAACTAATGAAAACTTTTTTCTTAATGAAGATTTTTACCATTCACATGATGCTCTACTAAGTATATCTGAGCAAAAATATATTGAATCTGAAGATAGATTAAAAAGTAATAAAGATTTTTGTTTCAAATACGATGACGATTTGATTAAAGATTTTGAAGAAGTACCAGATGCAATTGAAAATACTTTAATGATTGCACAAAAATGCAGTTTTTTTCTTGAAGAAAAATCTCCTAAATTACCAAAAATACATATTGAAAGCTATGATGAAAATAGCTTTCTAAAAAAAAAATCATTAGAAGGATTAGATAAAAGATTAAAAAAAAATTCAATAGATAAAAACGAATATGAAATTTATAAATATAGACTTAATTTTGAATTAGATACAATTGTTAAAATGGGTTATGCAAGCTATTTTCTTATAGTTTCAGATTTTATTAATTGGGCTAAAAGTAATGATATTCCAGTGGGTCCTGGCAGGGGGTCTGGAGCAGGGTCACTAGTTGCATGGTGTCTATTTATAACAAATCTAAATCCCATTAAATTTGGTTTATTATTTGAAAGATTTTTAAATCCTGAAAGAATTTCTCTGCCTGATTTTGATATTGATTTTTGTATGGATAAAAGAGATGAGGTTATTAGGTATGTGCAAAAAAAGTATGGGAATTCAAATGTAGCACAAATTATAACCTTTGGTTCTTTTCAAGCTAGGGCTGCAATTAGAGACGTTGGAAGAGTAATGCAATTACCACTTTTTCAAATTGATGAAATATGTAAAATGATACCTTTTAATCCTGCGCAACAAATAAGTTTGTCAGACTTTATTGAAAAAGATGAAAAAATTAAAAAAATTATTTCAAGCGAACCTAATATAAAAAAACTTTTTGAAATTTCGAGAAATTTAGAAGGTTTATTAAGACATGCCTCTACGCATGCAGCTGGTATTGTGATTTCTGATGAAGATCTAAATAAATCAGTTCCATTGTATAAAGATCCCAAATCAGAGGTTCCTGTAACTCAATTTTCTATGAAATATGTTGAAAAAATTGGTTTAATAAAATTTGATTTTTTAGGTTTAAAAACATTAACTGTTATTCATGAAACAATTCAATATTTAAAAAAGAGAAATGTTTTTTTAGATATTGAAAATCTTCCTTTAGATGACTTAAAAACATTTGATCTCTTAAAAAATGGGAATACGACTGGGATTTTTCAACTTGAGGGTCAAGGTATGAGAGAAACTTTAAAAAATATAGTGCCAGATAGATTTGAAGATTTAATAGCTGTTGTTTCACTTTATAGACCGGGACCCATGGATAATATTCCTACTTATGTCAATAGAAAGCAAAAAAAAGAAAAATATGAATATATTCATAAAGAATTAGAAAACATTCTTGATGAGACCTATGGAATAATGGTTTATCAAGAACAGGTTATGTTAATTGCACAAAAGTTAGCAGGTTTTAGTCTTGCAAAGGCAGATCTATTAAGAAGAGCAATGGGGAAAAAGATTAAGTCAGAAATGGTAGCTCAGAAAAATAATTTTGTAATAGGATGTGAAAAAAATGGATTAAAAAATAATAAAGCAGTTAAACTTTTTGATGAAATAGAAAAATTTGCTGGTTATGGTTTTAACAAAAGTCATGCAGCAGCATACGCTATGATTGCTTATCAAACAGCATATTTAAAAGCTAATTATACATTGGAATTTTTATGCTCACTAATGAACTGTGATATTGGAAATTTTGAAAAAATTTCAGGTTATATTAATGAAGTTAAAAAATTTAATTACCAATTATTTAAGCCTAATATTAATAAGTCTGAAGCTCATTTTAAGGTTATTTATGATATTAATCAAAAAGCGATAGGGATAGAATATGGTCTAAGTGCTATAAAAAATATTGGCGAAAACTCTGTTCTTGAAATTATTAAGGAAAGAGAGGAAAATGGCAAATTTAAATCTCTTGTGGATTTACTTAAAAGAATAAACAATAGTACTTTAAATAAAAAAATACTTGAGGCATTAATTTTTTCTAATTCATTAAATTCTTTAGAAAAAAATCAAAACTTTTTAATACAAAAATTAGAGGAAATAATTGCTTTCAATGTAAATTATCACAAAAATAATACCAAAAATCAAAACAGTCTGTTTTCAGATGATAATGATAATACTCTTTTCAATTCGTTTAACTACCAAAACTTAGAGCTCAGTGAAAAATTAGAAATGGAGTTTAATGCTTTTGGTTTCTATTTATCTGAACATCCCACAAAATTACATAAAAGCTTATTTAAAGATAAAGAGTATCTTGATATAAAAAATTTAGTTGATGATTATAATGATGAATATAATATTTCGAAAAAGTTAATTGCTTTGGTATCAGAAAAAAAAGAAAGAAATACCAAAACTGGAAAAAAGTTTTGTTTTTTAAAACTTTCAGACGATACAGCTGAAATTGATACAATTTGTTTTTCGGAAGTTTTAGAAAATTTAAACTTTGAATTGAAGGAAGGTAAAATTATTTCTGTTAACCTAGTGCTCCAAAAAATGAAGGATTCAAAGAAATATGTTGTAACTTCTTTATCAGACATGGAAAATATAAATTTAAGAAAAAATAAATTTGAAGTATCAATTAATTCTAAAATTATTAATCACGAAAAATTTAAAGGTTTTTTTTCAAGAAGTAATAATGGAGACAGTGAAGTGCTATTTAAAATTCTTTTTAATAAATATGAAATAAGAGTAAAAAGTTCTAAATTATTTGAATTTAATTTTAATGAAATTTCAAAACTTAAAAAAATTGAAGGTGTGTTAGATGTAATCCAAATTAATTAAAAAAACTATTGATAATAATTAATAAAAATGTAAATTCACATAAATATTTCAAACGCACAACAACTCTGGTGATATGATGTTGTGTGAATGTAAAACCGGAGTAAAAACGATGAAAATTTCAATCAAAGACCTTCTTGATGCTGGTATTCATTTTGGTCACAGAAAAAATAGATGGAACCCTAAAATGTCTGAGTATATTTTTGGGCACAGAAACGGAATTCATATAATTGACCTTCAAAAAACAGTTGTTTTTTTTAACCAAGCCCTGCAAGTTATAAAAGAATACGCTTCAGAAGGAAAAAATGTTCTTTTTATTGGAACAAAGAGACAAGCTTCTGAAATTATTGAAAAGTACGCAATAGAATGTAACCAATACTTTATTAATAAACGATGGTTGGGAGGTATGTTAACCAATTGGGATACAATTCAAAACTCTATAAAAAGATTAAAAAAAATTGAAGATATTCTTGAAAATAAAATAACATCTTACACAAAAAAAGAAGTCTTAAGATTCGAAAATTTTGCACAAAAATTAAATAAAGCCTTGGGGGGTATAAAAAATATGGATGGAAAACCAGATATTTTGTTCATAATTGATACAAATAAGGAAATTCTTGCTGTAAAAGAGGCTAATAAAATAGGTATTCCAATTGTTGCTGTAATTGACTCAAACTCTAACCCAGAAGGTATTGATTACCCAATTCCTGGAAACGATGATGCTATAAGATCAATAGAATACTATTGTAGCGCAGTTTCAGAAACAATAAAGAGCATTTCACAAGACAAAAAAAACAATTTAAAGTCTCAAAATGACAATTAAACCTGAAAATATAAAGCTACTGAGAGAAAAAACAGGGGCCGGTATGATGGATTGTAAGGTAGCCTTAACAGAGATGGATGGAGATATAGAAAAAGCTGAAGAATGGTTAAGAAAAAAAGGAATAAATACTGCACAAAAAAAATCTGCACGTTTGGCTACTGAAGGACTTATTAATATTGCTATTGATGATTCAAGTGGCGTAATTGTTGAAATTAATTCAGAAACTGATTTTGTTGCAAGGAATGATAATTTTCAAAAATTCTGCAGTGATATATCTGCTTTGTGTTTAAAAAAAAAAATAGATAATAAGGAATTACTTTTGAAGACAGAATTTTTAGATTCAAATAAAACAGTTGAGAATGAATTAACGGATGTAATATCCAAATTAGGTGAAAATATTGTTATAAAAAAACTTAATTTTGTTTCTCAGAACGGATTTTTTTTTCAAAAATATTTACATAATGCTATCTCTGAAAACGCAGGAAAGATTGGTGTGCTTTTGTCGTTTGAAACAAATGATTATAACGAAAAAATTGATCTGTTTTCAAAGCAATTATGTATGCATATTGCAGCTACAGATCCAATATCACTTGATATAGATAGTTTAGACCAAAAAATAATTGATAAAGAAAGATCTATTTATCTTGACCAATTAAAGTCTTCAGGTAAACCTGAAAATATTATTGAAAAAATCGTAGAGGGTAAAATAAAAAAATATTACTCAGATGTATGTCTACTTGAACAGACATTTGTTATAGATAATAAAACACCTATAAAGGAATGTATTGATAATTTTAATAAAGAAAATAAAAGTGATTTTAGAATTAACAGTTATATTATATACAAACTCGGTCAAGATTAAATTTTAGAATTTTGAAAAACTTTAAAAATAAACACATTATGCTTAAACTTTCTGGTGAAGCACTAATGGGTAGCAAGGATTTTGGTATCGACTTAGATACTATCAATTCAATTACAAATCAAATTTCCATAGTTTTTAATAAAGGTATTAAACTTTCTTTGGTAGTTGGAGGTGGCAATATTTTTAGAGGTATCTCAGCTTCATCTGAAGGTATGGATAGATCGTCAGCTGATTATACTGGAATGATGGCAACAGTAATAAATTCATTAATTTTACAAAATTCTTTAGAGCAAAAGGGTATAGCAACAAGAGTTTTATCAGCAATAAAAATGGACACTGTTTGTGAGTCATATATCAGAAGAAGGGCAATAAGGCACATAGAAAAGAAAAGAATTGTAATATTTGCTGCAGGTACTGGAAATCCTTATTTTACAACAGACACGGCAGCTGCATTAAGGGCTTCAGAAATGAAATGTGATGTTTTATTTAAAGCAACAAAGGTTGATGGAATTTATGATAAAGATCCTAAGATTAATAAAAATGCAAAAAAGTTATATGACCTAAATTATGATTATGTTATTAATAATAATTTGAGGATTATGGATACTGCATCAATTTCGCTTGCTAAAGAGAATAAAATTCCAATTTTGGTTTTTTCAATTCTCGAAAAAGACTCTTTTGTCAAAATAATTGAGGGAAAAGGTTCTTACACTATTATAAAATAATTTTTATATGATTGATTTAAAAGAATATGAAATAAAAATGGATAAATCCATTGACGTTTTAAAAAGGGAGTTCAATGGATTGAGAACAGGAAGAGCATCAGTTTCTTTGCTTGATTCTATATATGTTGATGCTTATGGAGGTTCAGTGCCGTTAAATCAAGTTTCAAATATTAGTGTTCCTGAATCGAGACTAATAACTGTTCAAGTATGGGATGAAACATTGGTTAGTTTAGTAGAAAGCACAATTAGGAACTCAGACTTGGGTTTAAACCCCATGTTAGAGGGAAATTTAATAAGAATTCCTATACCTGAACTTTCTGAAGAAAGAAGAAAAGAGTTAGCAAAGATTGCTTCAAAATATTCAGAGGATTGTAAAGTTTCCATTAGAAACATAAGAAGAGAAGCAATGGATAAAATTAAAAACTATGAGAAAAATAAAGAAATTTCAAAAGATGATTCATTTAAGTTTTCTGATCAAGTTCAGGAAATTACTGACAAATTAATTGAAAAAATTGATTTATTGTTCAGTGAAAAAGAAAAAGATATCCTTAGAGTATAATGGCTTCAAGTCAAGATTTTACAAAATTATTGCCAAGACATGTTGCATTTATAATGGATGGAAATCGAAGGTGGGCAAAAAAAAATAATTTACCGATTATTGAAGGACATAAAATGGGTTCTGAAATAATAAAAAGGATAGTGGGTAGATCTCTCAAACTTGGAATAAAATATCTTACATTTTATAGTTTCTCCACAGAGAACTGGAACAGAAGTAAAAGTGAGGTTTTAAAATTACAAAACTTACTTGAATTTTATCTAGATTCAGAGATCGAAAATTTTAAAAAAAAACAAATAAATTTTAGTTTTATTGGAGATATAACTAGATTTAGTTTAGTTGTTAGAAAAAAATTAATTTACTTAAAAAAAATTACATCTAGTTTTTCAAAACTTTTTTTTGTCTTAGCCTTAAGTTATGGCTCAAGACATGAAATAATAAGTGCTGTTAGTAAAATTAAAAAAGACATAAAAAAAATCAATGAAAATGACATTAGTGAAAATTTAATGACATCTAATTTTCCTGATCCAGACTTAGTAATTAGAACTTCTGGAGAAAAAAGGTTATCTAACTTTCTTTTATGGCAAATAGCTTATTCTGAGTTATATTTTACCAAAACACTTTGGCCTGATTTCAATGTTTCTAGGTTCACAACAGCTCTTAAAAATTATGTTAGCAGAAAAAGAAGGTTTGGTGGGGATTGAGGTGAAGAATTTAATTTTAAGAATAATTTCAAGTTTTTTTTTATTTTTTTTTTTCTACTTTCTTATAATTAATAATGGTGTGTTATTTTCAATTTGTATCCATTTTCTAATTACAATGTCTTTGTGGGAATTTTTAAGATTATCAAATTTTCTTTCTGATAAAAATATAGATACTAATTCTGGATTTTACCTAACAAGACAAAGAATAAATTCTTTCGATTATTTGTTAATAATATTTTTAAATATTTTATGTTTTTTTTTAATGCATAAGTTATTCTACTTATTTCTTTTTTTTGGTTTTTTTTGCTTTTTTTTTTTGTATTTACAAAAAATTTATATAAGAAAATTGGTTGGAACCTTATATATTAGTTCAACTATATTTTTTTTAATTTTAATAAATTTTGATCCAAATTATCAAAGATATATTCTTTTTATAATTTTCTATACAATTGCTACTGATATTTCATCCTTTTTTACTGGAAAGTTAATTGGGGGACCGAAATTAGCTACAAAAATCAGTCCTGGAAAGACAATTTCTGGCTCAATTGGAGGACTGCTAATACCTACAATTTTGATTTTTATTTTTACAAATAATGAAACTCCATTTTTTCTTGTGTTCTTAACGTCTATATTCTTTTCTTTTATTGTTCAATCAGGTGATTTGATAGAATCTTATTTTAAGAGAATTTGTTTTGTTAAGGAAAGTAGTAATTTAATCCCAGGTCATGGCGGTGTTTTAGATAGGTTTGATGGATTTTTTTTATTGATCTTTGTTGTTTATATTTTAAAGTTTTTCAATTTTAATTTTTTCTTTATAATGTAAAGCTAATTGGAATGAAAAAGAAAGTAACAATTTTTGGGTCAACTGGTTCAATCGGCTTATCAACTCTTGATATTATTAATCAACATAACGATAAGTATGAAATTGTTGGATTAAGTATCAATAATAATTATAAAAAATTACTTGAGCAGGTATCAAAATTTAAACCAAAAATAGTTTCTATTAAAGATTCAATGTCTTTTGAAAAATTCAAAAATAAAAATACTTTGAAAAATCTTAAAATTCTTAATGGAAATGATTCATTTGATGATATCCTAGATTATGAAACTGATATAGTAGTTGCAGCGATTACTGGTTCAGCCGGACTTCTTCCAGTTGTGGGTGCTGTAAAAAGAGGAATTACAATTGCATTAGCTAATAAGGAAAGTTTAGTTTGTTCAGGGTCACTTGTTACATCATTAGCCAAGAAAAATGGATCAATGATTTTGCCCGTAGATTCTGAACACAATGCTATTTATCAAGTATTAGACTTAAAGAATAAAAATAATGTTTCTAAATTAATTTTAACAGCATCAGGGGGACCTTTTCTTAATAAAAAACTTGATGATTTAGAAAATATTACACCTGAAGAAGCAATCAAGCATCCAAATTGGTCAATGGGAAAAAAAATTTCAGTAGATTCTGCTACAATGATGAATAAAGGACTTGAATTAATTGAGGCGCATTATCTATTTGACATGCCACATGAAAAAATAGACATAGTAGTTCATCCAGAATCAATTATACATTCATGCGTAGAATATTCTGATGGTTCAATTCTATCTCAAATGGGTAATCCTGATATGAGAACTCCAATTTCATATACTTTAGCATACCCAGATAGAATTCCAACACACGTCGAAAAATTAAAACTTAGTGAAATAAAAAAACTAACTTTTTTTGAGCCTGACTTTAACAAATTTCCATGCCTTGAACTAGCATACACATCTTTAAAAATTAAAAAAAGTGCTCCAACAGTTTTAAACGCTGCTAACGAAATCGCAGTTGATGCTTTTCTAAATAGAAAAATCGCTTTTTTATCTATCCATAAAATTGTTGAAAAAACTTTAAATAAAGCTTCAATTTCTAATATTAATAGTATAAAAGATGTAGTAGAGATTGATACTGAATCAAGAAGAATTGCTAAAGAATTTATAACACTTCATAGAATTTGATTTTATATGTTTGAGTTATTGACAAATACGATTATACCTTTTTTGTTTATATTAACAATTTTAGTTTTTGTTCATGAATTAGGACATTATTTAGCGGCTATTAAAAATAATGTTAAGGTTGAAGTTTTTTCAATAGGATTTGGGAAGGAATTATTTGGTTTTACNGATAAATCCGGTACAAGATGGAAATTTTCATTAATTCCACTAGGAGGCTATGTTAAGATGCACGGAGATGCNGANGCAGCTAGTTCAAAAAAAGATGATAAAAATAAAGTTGATNAAAACCTTTCTTTTCATAATAAAACTATAGCACAAAGATCAACTATACTTTTTGCTGGTCCTGCAGCCAATTTTATTTTTTCATTCTTACTGCTAATTTTTATTAATTGTTTTTTTGGCTATAAAATTACTAAACCGATTATAAGTGATGTTGAAATTGATAGTCCTGCTTACAATTCAGGTTTAAAAAAAGGAGATATTATCCTTGAAGCTAATAATCAAAAAGTACTAAATTTTGAATCATTAAAAAAAATTATTAGTAATAATCAATTAGATACTTTGAGAATAGTTTACAGTAGAGATAATAAAATTAATTCATTAGATGTAATGGTTACCAATAAAAAAATTGGTGTAATGGGAACCGTTGAGTCCGTTAAGTTAGGTTTTGTTGATTCTGTTATGAAATCTGCATATCAAATATATTTTTTTGTTAAGATTACACTTATAGGAATTTATGAAATGATCTCAGGAACTAGAGGAACTGAGGACCTTGGTGGACCAATCAGAATTGCAGAATTATCTGGAGATTTTTGGAGTAAAGGTGTTCAAAGTACATTATGGTTTATGATGATAATTTCATTAAACCTTGGCCTTATAAATCTATTTCCTATTCCAATGCTTGATGGTGGTCATCTTTTACTTAACTTTATTGAATATGTAAAAGGGTCACCATTAAAGCAAAAATATTTAGAAATTATTCATTCCGTTGGATTATTTTTGTTACTTTCTTTAATGGTTTTTGCAACATACAACGACGTCTTAAGAATAATTAGGTAATTAAATGATTTTTTTTTTACAGAGTATTAAAGTATTTATCTTTTTACTTTGTTTGGTCTCGAATACTTTTGCTAACTCTCCAGGAACTCCATCATCAAGTTATAATAATGACTATTTTTCAAATAGAAAAAAAGAATTTGTAAATGAAAACGTTGTTAATCAAATTCCACAAGTAGCACAAAATCAGATAATAATTCAGGGGAATAAAAGATTAGAAAATGAACTAATTCTTAGGTCATCTGAAATTGAAAAAACTGGAACTGATGACAAAAGTTTAAGTTTAGCTATTAAAAAATTATTTAAAACTGGTTACTTTGAGGATGTAAAAATTTTTAAAAATCAAAATATTATTTATATAAATGTAAAGGAAAATCCAATAATTGACCAAATATCAATCGAAGGAAATAAAGAAATAACGGATGATATTATTTTAGAGGAAATAAGTACAAGGTCTAGAAATGTTTTTTCAACCGATCAGGTCAAGTTAGATTCAGAAAAAATCCTAACACTCTATAAAAGACAGGGTTTCTTTTCTACTTTTGTTGACCCAAAAATTATAAGAGTAGATGAAAATAGAGTAAATTTAGTTTTTGAAGTATTTGAAGGTAAGGAAGCAACAATTAAAAAAGTTAATTTTATAAATAATAAAATTTTTTCTGATTCAACATTAAAAGATGTGATTAGTTCGTCTGAATATAGGTGGTATGAATTTTGGGGAAGTAATGATCGTTTTGATAGGGACAGAATTAATTATGACAAAGATTTACTTAAAAAATATTATTTTGATAATGGTTATATAGATTTTGAAATTATTTCTGTTAATTCAAGTTTAGTGGATAATAGAAAAGATTTTATTGTAAATTTTACTGTGTTTGAAGGTAAAAGATATAAAATAACAAAAATTAGTTTTAATTCATCAATTAGAAACCTAAAAAATTCGCAAATTAAAGATTTGGTTGATCTGGACGTTGGTGATTGGTTTAGTTCATTAGAAATTGATAATGCTATAAAAAAAATTACAGATAGAACTTCTCAAATGGGTTACGCTTTTGTNAATGTTTCTCCTAGAATAAAGAAGTTCGGCAATAATAAAGTAGAACTTGCCTTTGAAATACAAGAGGGTACAAAAATCTTTATAGATCGAATTAATATATCAGGCAATGTTAAAACAAATGATTCAGTTNTAAGAAGAGAACTTCAATTTGTTGAAGGTGATGCATATAATTTGTCTAAAATTAAAGAAAGTGAAAGAAGAATAAAAGGTACTGGATTATTCGATAATATTGAAATTAAACTTGATGAAATGGTTGGAACTAACAAAACTAAGGTGAATGTAGACGTTGCTGAAAGGTCTACAGGTCAATTTACAGTTGGTGCAGGTTTTTCATCCCTTGACGGTGCATTAGGTTCTATAGGTATTAAAGAGTCTAATTTATTTGGAGAAGCAAAAGAATTAAGTCTAAATTTAGGATTATCAACTAGAAAATCAGAGATTGATCTCTCATATACTGATCCGTATTTTCTAAATAGAGACCTNGCTGCAGGTATTGATATATTTAACGTAAGAAGAAATCAAAAAACGTATAGTGGATACAAGCATAATATTATTGGATTTAAACTTAGNACAGGCTATGAAATAATTGATAATCTGAGACATTTTTCTAGCTATACTTTAAAGAGAGATAAAATTCATGATATAGATAANGATACNTCAATATATATCCAAGCTCAGGAAGGAAAAAGGGTAACTTCAGTCATAGGACAGGCCATTCAATTTGATAAATTAAATGATAGAATTAACCCAACTGATGGCTTCAGGTTTAGATTGGATGTTGATTATTTTGGAATGGGTGGTGATTCAGAACATATTTTAACAGAACTAAAGTTTGCAAATTTTTATAGAATTGCAGATGGTTTTGTTTTAGCAAATTTTTTAGAAGGCGGGTATATCGCATCCATAAAGGAAGTAAAAATAAATGATAGATTTAATCTTAATGGAGATCAACTTAGAGGTTTTAAAAATTTAGGTATAGGACCAAGGGACTCATCAACTTCTGATGCTTTGGGAGGTGAAATTTATTATGTAAATAGGAATGAATTAACTTTTCCTCTTGGACTTCCAGATGATCTTGGTATAGGGGGACTAATTTTTGCAGATATTGGATCTATTTATAATCAGTCTTCTTCAGCTTCAAATATTCATGATGAGAGTAACTTACGTGCATCAGCAGGCATTGGTTTATCTTGGCTATCACCCTTTGGTCCTGTAAAATTTTATTTATCAAAAGCTCTTTTGAAAGAAAATTATGATAAAAAAGAGATTTTTAGGTTTAGTTTTGGTACAACATATTAATAACAGAAATAAGGAGTATTATGAAAAATTTTTTTTTAATTGTTTTAGCTATTTTTTTTGTAACAGCAGCCAATTCTCAGGAAAAAAAAGTAGAATTAAAAAATACTAATAAATTTAATACAGGTATTGGAGTTGTTGACATGAAAAGAATCTTAGNCCAGTCAACTGCATACCAAAGCATAGTTGAACAATTTGAAGATATAAGAAGAAAACATAGAAATACTTTTACAAAACAAGAGGATATAATCAGAGATGAAGAAAGTAATCTTCTAAAACAAAAAAATGTTTTATCCAAAGAGGTTTATGCAGACAAAGTAAAGCAATTAAATCAAAAGATTAATGAGTTAAAATCAAAACAAGCATCTGATGCTAAAAAGTTTGAGATTCAATTTGAAAAATCAACAAATAAAATACAAGGAGCATTAGTAGATGTTTTGTCAATGATNGCTGGTAAACGTGGGTTGGATTTAGTTTTAGCCAAAAGTCAAGTTTTACTTGTTGGTAAAGAAATAGATATTACTGATCAGGCAATAAAAGAGTTAAATAAAGTTTTGCCGAAAATTTCTTTTAAAAAAGATTAGGACGCTTACTTGATTGATAGGGATTTTTATACAAACTTTGGTCCTTTTTCATTATCTGAGCTTGCATTAAAAATAAAAGCTGAGTTGCATGGAGATAAAAATAAAAAGGTTCTAGATATTGCAGCATTGAATGATGCTAATAATTCCGAGATAAGTTTTTATCATAGTTCTAAATATAAAGATGATTTTGATAAAACAAAAGCAGGAGTTGTTGTTGTTGATAAATCATGTAAAATTAAAAGTGATAAAAGCTATTTAGTAGTTGAAGACCCTTATATTGCTATGGCAAAACTAGCCTCTGTATTTTATCCTGACTGTGAGTATCAAAATTTTTATTTTAATGACAGTGAATTAAAAAAATCATTTCATAATTCAGTTAAATGTTCAAAAAATGTCTTTATTCATAAGGATTCNAGAATTGGAAAGAATTGTGAAATNGGTTCATTTGTTAAAATTGGTCCAGGAGTTTCAATAGGTGATAACTGTTTGATAGGAGATAATGTAAGTATTTATTANGCTAAAATTTCAGATAATGTTAAACTTTATCAAGGTGTTAAAATAGGTGGTGAAGGTTTTGGCTTTATAGCAAAAAAAAATTTTTTCAAAAAAATCCCGCAATTAGGTCGTGTAATAATTAATGAAAATGTAGAAATTGGTTGTAACTCAACTATTGATAGAGGATCAATTGGTGACACTGTAATATCAAAAAATACAATGATCGATAACCTTGTACACATTGCACATAATGTAAAAATAGGGAAAAATTCAATTATTGCTGCAATGACTGGAATTTCTGGTAGTACAGAGATTGGAAAAAATGCTATGATAGGCGGACAAGTTGGAATTAGTGGTCATGTTAAAATTGGTGATAATGTTAAAATTGCTGCAAAAAGCGGAATTATGAAAGATATTCCAAACAACACTAACATTGGTGGTTACCCTGCAGAAAATATTATTGATTGGCATAGAGGAACTTTATTTATTAGGAAAAATCGATGACAGATAAAACATCTCTAAATATTGAGGAAATTAAAAAATTGATACCACATCGATACCCTTTTTTGTTAATTGACAAGTTAGAAGACATAAAGCCAAATGTAAGTGCAACGGGTATTAAAAATGTAACTTTCAATGAAAATTTTTTTCAAGGTCACTTTGAATCAAATTCAGTGATGCCTGGTGCATTAATAATAGAATCAATGGCACAAGCAGCAGGTACTTTAGTAATGTATAGCTTAAGAAAAAATATTGATAATCTTTCTGTTTACTTATTAACTGTTGATAAAGCAAAATTTAGAAAGCCAGTTTTTCCAGGTGATGTTTTAAAACATACNGTTGAAAAAAAGCAAAATGTTAAAAATATATGGAAGTTTATTTGTAAATCACATGTTGACTCAAAACTTGTAGCAGAAGCCGAAATATCAGCAATTTTAAATTACTAATTTTGTAATAATTTGAAATTTTTTTTTATTTGTTCTTTTATTTAAATAATATAATTTGACAATATGATTCATAAGCTCTCTATAATTCACAAAAATGCTAAAGTTGGAAAAAATATTGAAATTGGACCTTTTTGTACATTAGGTGGAAATGTAAAACTTGGAGATGGTTGTAAACTTCACAGTCATATTAATCTTCAAGGTGATATAGAAATAGGTAAAAATACAGAAATATTTCCTTTTGTTTCTATTGGTTCAATTCCTCAAGACTTAAAATATAAAGGAGAAAAAACTAAAATAAAAATTGGTCAAAATTGCAAAATAAGAGAATATGTGACTGTAAATATAGGAACAAAAGGAGGAGGTAAAATAACCTCAATAGGAGATAATTGTTTATTAATGATTGGCACGCATGTAGCTCATGACTGTTTAATTGGAAATAATGTAATTTTTGCCAATCATTCAACGCTTGCTGGCCATGTTGTGGTTGAAGATAATGTTGTGGTTGGAGCTTTGAGTGCTATACATCAATTTTCTAGAATTGGTGAAGGTGCTATGATTGGAGGCATGTCGGGTGTGACTGCTGATGTTGTTCCTTTTTCGACAGTAATGGGTAATCGCGCAAAACTATCAGGCCTAAATATATTAGGATTAAAAAGAAGATTAACAGAAAAAAATGAAATTGCAGAGTTGAGAAAAGTTTTTAAATATATTTTTTATGATAAAAAAACTACCCTTAAGTTTAGAATCAATGAAGTTAAAAAAAAAAAATATAAACAAAAAACCATTAAAGTTCTTTTGGATTTCTTATCAATTGATTCAGGAAGATCTTTAATATTACCCTAATATTACAATGAAAAAAATAATTATATTAGCTGGAAATGGTCTATTACCAAAGTTAATAATAAATAAGTGTAAACTTAAAAAAATTTTTTTTTATGTACTTTATTTCTCAAATCAACAATATTTAGAAAAATATCCCAATGCTTTAAAAGTTACCTTTGGAAATGTTTTAACTGAATTGAAAAAATTAAGAAAAAAGGGATTTAATCAAATACTTATGGCAGGTTCAATAAGTAGACCAAATTTTAAAGATTTAAAACCAGACTTAAATTCAATAAAGTTACTTCCTAAATTTGTAAAAAAGATAATGGAAGGTGGTGATAATAATTTACTAAAGTTAGTAATTAATGAATTAGAAAGATTTGGATTTAAAATCTTAAATCTTAAAACTTTCTTACCAGAAATCTTTCTTGGTATAGGTAATCAAACTAAATTTAAGCCCTCAAGGTCAAATCTTTTAGATATAAATAAGGGTATGAAAATTCTTATTAATAATTCAAAGTTTGATATTGGTCAATCTATAATAATACAACATGGTTCAGTAATAGGTATTGAAGCCGCTCAGGGTACTGATAATTTAATTAAACAATCATACCCTTATTTAAGAGGTATTAATCAAGGTGTTTTAATTAAAATGGTAAAAAAAAAACAAGACTCTAGAGTTGATTTACCAACAATAGGTTTAAAAACCGTAAAAAATTTAAAAAAATACTCATTAAGAGGAGTCGCATATAGTGCAAACAAAACTATAATTCTTAATAAAATTGATGTAATAAACTATTGTGAAAGTAATAAAATTTTTTTGTTTGGTCTGTAGATGAAAATTGTAATTATTGCAACGGAAGCATCATCAGATTTTTTAGGTTTTAATTTGATTAAATCTCTTAAAAAGAAAAATAAAAATTTAATTATTAATGGAGTAGGTGGTCCTTTAATGGAAAGTGTTGGATTAAAATCATGGATCCCAATTGAAGAGTTTAATACTATAGGTTTATTTGAAGTTTTAATTAGAATAACAAAATTTATTAAAATTATTAAAAAAATAGAAAATGAAATTAGGTCAGTTAGTCCTAATATATTAATCACTATTGATTCACCAAGTTTGAATTATAGATTAGTAAAAAAAATTCAAGATCTAAGGCAAAGAAAAAAAATCAAAATTTTTCATTATGTAGCACCTACTGTGTGGGCTTGGAAACAATACAGAGCAAAAATATTTGCAAANCTTTATGATAAAATGTTTACATTGTTTAAATTTGAAAATAAATATTTTACAAAGTTTAAGTTACAAACAGAATATGTAGGACATCAAATTTTTTTTAAAAATAAAATAAAAGAAAAAAAGAAAGTTATATGTTTTTTACCTGGTTCTAGAAATATCGAGATCCAAAAAAATTTATCTAAAATGCTACCTTTAATTAGAAAATCATTAATACATTTTAGTGAATATGAATTTTTCCTCTTAACTTTTGAACATAGTAAAAAAATGGTAGTTAAAATGTTAGATGATTTAAATGTAAAAGTTCTAATAGATTTTAAGAAAAAACAGGCAGTAATGAAAAAATCTTTTTTAGCGATTGCTGCCTCCGGAAGTGTCTCACTTGAACTTTGTAAATATCAAGTGCCTTCGATTATTGTTTATGACACACATTTTATTACAAAGTTAATTTTAAAATTATTTGTGAAGGTTAATTTTGCATCTTTAATAAACATTTTTTATAATAGAGAAATTATTCCTGAGTTTCTTTTTGAAAAATTTAATCAAAAAAACGTTTTTAGTGAAATACACAAGCTTGTTAAAAATAAAAAAAAAAGGGCATATCAAGTTAAAATGATGAATAATTTTTCAAAAAAAATGTTACGTAATAATACAAACCCATCTGACATAATCGTAAAATCAATTTTGGACTAAGTAAAATTTTATTTTATTTCTCCTGGAAACATTTGTTTTTGTTTTTTTCTCTTACTAATATCTACATATTCTCTATGTTTATTACCAATATAAAGCTGTCGTGGTCTACTTATTTTTTTAACCTTTCCTTCCGTCATTTCCTTCCATTGTGAAATCCACCCTACCGTTCTTGCAACAGCAAAAATTACAGTAAACATTGATTCGGGCAAACCAAGAGCTTTTAAAATAATTCCAGAATAAAAGTCTACGTTAGGGTATAGTTTTTTTTTAATAAAATAATTATCATTGAGTGCAATTTCTTCTAATTTGTTTGCTAATTTAAATAATGGGAGGTTAAAATTTTCTGATTCTTGAAGTAAGTTACGACAATATTTTCTTAATACATTAGCTCTAGGGTCGTAATTTTTATAAACTCTGTGACCAAATCCCATTAATCTAAATGGGTCATTTTTATCTTTTGCTTTATCTATATATTTTTTTATATTATTTTCATTTCCAATTTCTTTAAGCATTCTGATAACTGATTCATTTGCGCCACCATGTGCTGGTCCCCACAAAGATGCTACTCCTGCAGCTACACATGCAAAAGGGTTTGCTCCAGAAGATCCAGCAATCTTAACGGTTGATGTAGAAGCATTTTGCTCGTGATCCGCATGAAGTATTAACAATTTATCTAACGCATCTATACTAGCTTGAGAGGCTTTGTATTCCCCACACGGTGTGGAAAACATCATATGTAAAAAATTTTCAGCGTAATTAAGTTCATTCTTTGGGTATATAAAGGGTTGACCTAAAGAATATTTATAGGCCATAGCTGCCATAGTTGGAAGCTTTGCGAGTAGTCTGCTGACAGCCACCCATGTCCCTTCTGTTGACGAAAAATCATAAATTTTTTCTGAATAAAATGAAGATAAAGCTCCAACTATTCCAACCATAACTGCCATTGGATGAGAATCTCTTCTAAAACCACTATAAAATCTTTGTATTTGCTCATGTAACATTGTGTGATGAGTTAAAATTTTC
Organism: Alphaproteobacteria bacterium; assembly: GCA_002712255.1. GTDB lineage: Bacteria > Pseudomonadota > Alphaproteobacteria > Methylaequorales > Methylaequoraceae > MED-G10. The sequence goes on along the minus strand of PATB01000009.1, from coordinate 36,665 downwards.
ATGAATTTTTCTTTATTTTCTTTACTTGGTAGTTCACCATTAAGAAGAAGATAACAAACTTCTGGATAATCTGATCTTTCTGCTAAATCTTCTATTCTATAACCTCTATGAAGAAGTGTTCCTGTTTCTCCATCGATATATGTGATTTGTGATGAACAACTGGCAGTTGATGTAAAGCCTGGGTCATACAAAAACATACCGGTTTTAGAAAAAAAAGTTGTTAGGTCCACAACATCAGGTCCAGACGAACCTTTTCTAATATTGAAGTCAAATTTTTTACCATTCCTGTTATCTATTAATGTTATAGTTTCTTTTTTCATTTAACACTACCAATTATGGTTTAACTTTTCTAAAGAAAGATCTTTACCGATAATTTCCATAAGTTTAGAAATAGATGGGCCATTGAGGCTTCCTGAAAGTAATAACCTTAATGGTTGCCCAAGTTGCTTAAATTTCAAGTCTAACTTTTCTAGAATGTATTTTAATTTCTCTTCAATAATATATTCATTCCATTCAACAATACTACTAAATTCGTCAATTATAAAAGATTTATTTTTCTTTAAAGAATCTAAAATTATTTTTTCATTTTCCATGTGTGTGTATTTATTCTTGTAGATTTGAATAATTTTATCTTTAATTTCTAGGGTTGATGATGACCTTTTTTTAAATAATGAGATCAACTTTAATTTTACACTTATATCAATATTAATTTTTTTAAATTCTGAAATATCGAGTTGATTGAAAATTTCTAAAATATTTTCTTCAGGAGTGTTATTTATGTAATAATTATTTAAAAAAATTAATTTTTTTTCGTCTATCATCGCTGGAGATTTAGAAACTTTCTCTAAAGTAAAATTTTTAATTGCTTCATCAATTGATATAATCTCGTTGTTTCCGTAAGACCAGCCCATTCTAAGCATATAATTAATCAAACTTTCCTTTAGGAAACCTTTTCGTTTATAATCGTCTATTGATAAAACATTATCTCTTTTAGATAATTTTTCATTTTTTTCATTATGAATGAGTGACATATGTGAAAAATTTGGTTTGTAATTTAAAAATTTAAAAATTTCTAACTGTCTAAAAGAATTAGTTAGATGATCATCACCACGAATTATATCAGTAATTAACATTTCGTTATCATCAACTGCGGACGACAGAAGAAAAGTTGGTGAACCATCTTTTCTCAAAATTATAAAGTCATCTAGTTCATTGTTTTCAACTTGAACTTCACCTTGTATTTTATCAATAATTTTACTTTTACCATTTATTGGTGATTTAATTCTTATACAAAAATTTCCATTTTTAGAAGAATTTTCTTTTTTATCTCTCCATTCACTTTTAAATTTTTTATTCTGCTTTCTTTTTACAATTAATTCTTCTTCCGTATGAAAGCACTTATAAGCTAAACCAGAATCAACCATTTTTTTAATAATAGAAATATGACTATTTTTATTTTTACTTTGAAAGTTTACTTTTTGGTCTGTATTTAATCCTAGCCAATTAAGACCATTTATAATCGATTCTATGGAGGCCTGGATGTTTCTTGATTTGTCTGTGTCTTCAATTCGTATTTTAAATATGCCATTATTAGATTTTGCAAAAATATAGTTAAAAAGTGCAGTTCTTGCTCCACCAATATGAAGTGACCCTGTAGGTGATGGAGCGAATCTTGTAATTATTGGCATTAGAAAATTAAAATTTTCTGATTAATCCAACAAGTTTACCTTGAACCTTGACCCTATCTTCGCCAAATATTCTAGCTTTATAGTTTTTATTAGCAGGTTCTAATGCTATGGAATTTTTATATGATCTAAATCTTTTTAAAGTTACCTCATTATCATCAATTAGTGCAACAACGATATCACCTGAAACAGCTAAATTAGTTTTTTTGATAACTACAATATCGCCATCTTTTATACCTTCATCAATCATAGAATCTCCCGCTACTTCTAGAGTAAAATGTTCATCTTTACCATTAATGAGGTAATTAGGGACTGAAATTTGTTCAAAACTTCCTGTAATTGCTTCTATAGGGTTTCCAGCTGCTATTCTACCAAGAAAGGGTAGGGCGCTTTCCTCAGACTTGGGAAAGTCAATTACTTTCTTTAATTTTAGTGCTCTAGCTTTATGAGGTAAACGTTCAATTACTCCTTTATCTTCTAGACTTGAAAGTAATTTATGGACGCCGGATTTAGATTTTATGTTAAGGTAATTTCTCATCTCGTCAAAAGTGGGGTAAATTTTATTGGAATTACAGTATTCTACTATATAATCCAGTAACTTCTTTTGTTTTAAAGTAAGCATAGAAATGTTCTACATAAGTTCTACTATAAAGTCAAGTTATATTTCTTCAAGAAAAGAGTTATTAAGTACTGTAATATTGCATAAATCACCCTTATTAACTTTTTTTTCATTTGGTTTTCTTATCCAAATACCGTCAGATTCTTTTAAAACCGTTTGCATTGAACTATCTTGATTTTGATAAACTAAGAATTTTTCGGTTTTTTTCCCCAAAAAACTTATTCTCAAGAAATTTGTAAGAGCATTATTTTTTTTTGCCATATGATTAATTTTCATTTTCTTTTGTTTCAAATTAATAAAGTTAATTCCGTAAAAGCAATTAATAAATTTTGAAAAGTAAAATAACATTGAAATAAAGCATGAAACTGGATTACCGGGTAGGCCTAGAAAGTATTTATTTGAACCTAATTTTCCAAAGGTAGTAGGTTTTCCTGGTTTTACAGCTACTCGATCAAATAAAACTCTTAATTTTTTCTTTTTTAAAACTTTTTTTACAATATCATATTTACCTTTTGAAATTCCACCTGATGTTATGAGTAAATCATAATTCTTAAGATTCTTAAGTAATGATAAAAAATCCTTCTCGTTATCTTTAACAGTAAAAGTACCTTTTAGATTTCCTCCAAATTTTTCAACTAACATGTTTATTAAAATTTCATTAGATGATTCAATTATTCCTTTTGGATTATCTTTTGTAATTAATTCATCACCTGTAATAATTACATATACATTCGGTTTTTTTTTAACATCTATAGTTTTCAATCCCATTGTTTTTGCAAGTGACATGGATCTAATTTTGACAATTTCGTTTTTTAAAAAACAAACTTTGTTTTTTTTAAAATCTTCCCCTTTAAACCTTTTGAATGTTTTATTTTCAATCTTTGTGATTTTCACTAATTTTTTTTTTTCAAAAAAAATATAGTTTTCTTTAGGAATTATTGTTTTATTTTTTCCTGGAACTGGCGCACCAGTATAAATAAATTTTGCTTCACCTTTGTCAAAATCCGTACAAAATTTGTTTCCTGCTTTAGACTCACCAACAACTTTAAAAACATTAGTTTTTTTTAATTCTTTTTTAAAAATTACAATTCCGTCCATTGCCGATATATTATTTATCGGACTATTACTTTTTGATAAAATTTTTTTTGAAATGATTCTCTTGTATGAGCTGTAAATATTAACTTTTTCAGATTTTTTTGAAATCTCTATATTTTCTTTCATTATTTTTAATGCGTTATTATAACTTATCATTTTTGAAAGTTCCTGATTTTCCACCCGATTTATATATTAACTTTAAATCTGTAATAACAATTTTTTTGTCAATTGATTTGCACATGTCGTAAATTGTCAATGAAGCAACTGCACATGCTGTCAGTGCTTCCATTTCAACTCCAGTTGAAAATGACGCGCTGACTTTAGCAAGAATTTTTAATATAAATTTTTTTTGATCAATCTTACAATCAATTTCTACATTACTTAGATTTATATTGTGGCATAGAGGAATTAATTCGCTTGTTTTTTTAGCAGCCATAATCCCAGCATATCTTGCTGTATTAAAAATTTCACCCTTGGGAGATCCAGNTTCAATAAATTTCAGAAAAGCTTTTTTAGAGAAAATAATATTTGATGATGCGTGGGCAACTCTCCTTGTGATTTTTTTTTTGGAAATATCAACCATGTTTATNTTTTTTTCTTTTAAATGACTAAATTTCATCTCTTAATTAACTCTTGTGTTTTTTTTAAAATATTTTTAGATTTCATTAAAGACTCTCCAATTAAAAAAGCGTCAGCTCCATTATTTGAGAAATGATTTAATTGGATGTTTTTATCTATACCACTTTCACATATTTTTATTATATCCTTTGGAATCAATTTGGATAGATGGTTAAATGTTTCTAAATTAATCTCAAGAGTCTTTAGATTTCTGTTATTAATCCCAATACATTCTACGTTAATTTTTAGTGCTCGTGATAATTCTTCAGAATCATGAACTTCACATATTACATCTAATCCTAATTCTTTTGCTAATTGATAAAATTTAGCGACCTTTTTATCATCTAAGATTGCTAAAATTAATAATATACAATCTGCTCCGGAGTATAAACTTTCATAGACCTGCCATTCATCAAGTATAAAATCTTTTCTTAAAATTGGTATTGATGTGTNCTCTTTTACTTTTTCAATATAACTTAAATTTCCACCAAAGTAATTTTTCTCTGTTAGAATAGAAATACATTTTACACCAGCGTGTTCATAAGAATTTGCTATTTCTATTAAATTAAAGTCTTCTCTAATAACACCTTTACTTGGAGAACTTCTTTTTATTTCAGCAATAATATTATATATTTCATCATTTTTTTTTATAAGATTTTTGAGAAACCCTCTACATCTTATTTTTTTATTTTTATCGAAAATTTTTTTTTTTTTTAAAAAATTTACTTCATCTAATTTTTTTGAACAAATTGTCTTTAAAATACTCATATTAAGTACTCGATAATTTATTAAGTTTTTTTTGCGCAAGCCCTGAGTCAATATTTTTTTGAGCTAATTTAATACCTTCTTTTAAAGAATTTACTTTTTCACAAACAACAAGTGCAGCAGCTGTATTTAAAACAACGTTATCTCTTATCGCACCAGTTTCTCCATCAAAAAGCCTTCTCATTAAAAAAGCATTTTCTTTTGGAGAACCTCCTTTTAATTCAGTTTCTGTTCTAAGTTTAAATCCTAAACTTATAGGATTAATTTTTCTTTTAGGTTTTAACTTACCATCCTTAATCTCAACAAAAATATTATTAGAAGTTGTTGTTAATTCGTCAAACCCATTTTCGTTGTAAACTACCCAACCTTTTTTTATGCCTAATTGTTTCATACATTTGGCATGAGTCATTAAGTTCTTTTCATCACTAACACCTAATAATTGATATTTTAGCTTTACCGGATTAAGGAGTGGTCCCAAAAGGTTAAAAATTGTTCTAAATGGAATTGACTTTCTAATATCTGCAATATTTTTCAAGGTTGCATGAAAATAAGGTGCAAATAAAAAACAAATATTATTTTTAAAAAAAAAATTTTCAATTTTTTTTGGATCTGCAAATATTTTTATTCCCAGTGATTCTAAAACATCAAAACTACCAGATTTAGAAGTTACACTTCTATTTCCATGTTTAATAATTTTAATATCAAAAGTTGAAAGAAGAATTGATGTTGCCGTTGAAAAATTAAAACTATTTTTATTATCTCCTCCTGTTCCACAAGTATCAATAAAGCTTCCCTTTAATTTAAGTTTCAATGATTTTGATTTTAAAAACTTTACAAAAGAGTAAATTTCTTCAAAAGATTCACCTTTTTGATATAGAAGAGTTAGTATTATTGTAGTTTGGATATTATTTAATTCACCATTAAAAATTTTTTTTACAAGTAAATCTGACTGTTTTTCATTTAAATTATTTTTTTTGAACAGTTGATTAAAAATATCTTGTATAGAATTTTTCATTTTTTAACTATTTTAATTTTAAATGTAATATTACAATTTTTACTATTTTTTTAAACTTAGAAAATTTTTTAATAATTGATGCCCAAAATCTGTAGCTATACTTTCAGGATGAAATTGAACACCAAAAATTGGCAACTTTTTATGTTGAATTGCCATGATAATTTTATTTTTTGTTATTGCCGTCACCTCAAGACATTCTGGTAATGATTCTTTTTGGACTATTAACGAATGATATCTAGTAGCATTAAAAGGTGTTTTGATATTTTTAAATAAATTTGATTTAAAATGATTAATTTTACTTACTTTCCCATGTATTGGTTTGCCACTTTGTATAACATTTCCACCAAAAGCTTCAGCAATAGCTTGATGACCTAAACATACTCCTAACAAAGGTTTTGGTCTATTTATCATTGAATTCTCTTTAATTAAATCTATGCAAATTCCAGAGTTTCTGGGAGTGCTTGGTCCTGGAGAAATAACTATGTAATTAGGGTCAAAATCAAAAATATCCTTTGTACTAACCTCATCATTTCTAAAAACCTTAACTCTTTGTCCAATTTCTTCAAAGTAATGGACTAAATTGTATGTAAAACTATCATAATTATCGATCAAAACTAACATAGAATCTATTTAAAATTATTAGCATATGCACAAGCTGTTAAAATAGCTAGTGCCTTGTTTTCAGTTTCTTTAAATTCATTTTTTGGCTTACTATCAGCAACAATTCCAGCTCCTGCCTGCACATAAATATAATTATTTTTTATTAACGCAGTTCTTAATGCAATACAAGTATTTAAATCTCCATTATTTGAAATATATCCAACAGACCCAGCATAAATATTTCTTCTACTTTTTTCTAACTCTTCAATAATTTCGATTGCTCTTATTTTTGGAGCTCCTGTAACTGTCCCTGCTGGGAAGCCACTGAATAAAACATCTGTACTATCATTTTTATCTTTTAATTCTGCCTGTATATTTGATACTATGTGCATTACATGAGAAAAATATTCTATATACATCTTATCGGTGACTTTTACCGAACCAGGTTTAGATACTCTGCTAATATCATTCCTGCCAAGGTCTAATAGCATTAAATGTTCTGATATTTCTTTAGAATCATTTAATAAATCATTCTTAAGTTTTTCATCCTCTTTTTTATTAATTCCTCTTTTTCTTGTTCCAGCAATTGGTCTGATAGTAACTTTCTTATTATCTAATTTTATTAATATTTCAGGACTTGATCCAACAATTGTAAATTCTTTAAAACTCATATAAAAAAGGTATGGTGATGGGTTTAAATGTCGCAGTGCTCTATAAATTGAAAGTGGTTTATTTTTAATTTTTTTTTTTAAAAATTCTAGATAGTACTACTTGAAATATTTCACCTTCAAATATTAGTTTTTTTGCTTTTTCTACCATTTTTTTAAAATCGTTGTAGTCAGTATTAGATTTAACATTTTTAAAAACATCAACATTTCTTTTAAAATTTTGAAGCTCTAAGGATTTTTTATCTAAAGGTTCATTGATTTTTTTTATTAAATTTAGGATGTCTTTCTTAGCATTGTTGAAAGATTTAATTGGATCTTTTTCATTTGGAGAAACTGTCTTAGTAACAAATAGTTTGTCATTTACATTATCGAATACGAGTGTCATTGAAGGTCTTATAAATACTGATTCTGGTAGTTTAAGATTATCTTTTTTTGATAAAGCAACTTTTTCAAAATATTGTATCATTTCATATCCCATAAAACCAAAAAGTCCTGATGATATGGAAGGAATTTCATCAGGTATTTTTAATTTATTATTTTTAATTAATTTTCTTAAACTGTTAAGAGGAGTAATATCTTTTTCGTAAAAATTTCTTTTTGAATTTTTATCAACTATTTTACAATTTTTGTTATTACACTCCCAAATTAAATCAGGTTTTAAGCCAATTACAGAATATCTACCTTTTTGGCTCCCTTTTTCAACAGACTCGAACAAAAAAGCATAACTCTCGTTTTCTAATTTTATTAGTGATGATACTGGCGTATGAACATCGGCTGCGAAAGAGGTGTATAGGATTTGCCTTTGACCTAATTTATATTTTTTTTTAAATAAATTAAAATCAGGCTTTAAAATATCCATTTGAAATTAATTTAATTGATTGATTACATCATCATTGATGGTAATTTTGTATTTTTTTCTTAGAGCCTCAGAAAATTGAGCTAAAAGATCTATAGTGAGATCATCTTTAATTTTGTTAGAAAGTTCTTTAATTTCCTTCTCATCTTTAGATAAATTATTAAGAATTTCAACGGTTTTGGCAATTATAATCTCATTAGTGCCACGTTGCTCAATATTTACATCACCAAGTTTTGACTCAAAAATCTTACTTACCAAAGGTATTGGAAGTTGACTGCTATCTGGAAGTATTCTTGAAAATGGTTTAACACCCTTTAACTCTAAATTTAATTGACGAGAAATATTTTCAAATTTTTCACCATTACTAACTCTTTTTTTTACACTTTTAGCTTTTTTCATTGCTTTTTCAAATTGAAGTTTTGCTTTTAATTCTTCATTAACAAGTTGTTTTGAATCTTCAAAACTTAATTGCTTTGGGGCAAAAATTTCAGTTACTATTGTTATAGCTAATCCCTCATCTTTATCTATGTTTATTATATTTCCTTCTTCATTAAGTTTTTGGTTAAATACAGTTCTGAGTATCCTCTCATCCTGATAGTCTTCATTTTTTTTTCCATCAATACTAATTCCACTTCTGTCAATTTGATTGGAAGTTATAAGTTTAACGTCTAATGTTTTAGATATCTCTTCAAATGTACTCCCAGATGCAAGTAAGTCTTCAAGTTCGTCTTGAAGGTCATAAACAGCCTCCTTACCCTTGTCTAGAAGAATTTCATTTTTAAATTTATCTCTAACTTCTTCAAACTTTATTTCTTTTTTTTCTTTGATATCTAATATTTTTATAATATGCCAACCAAACGAACTTTGAAGGGGTTTTGAATATTTATTAATTTCAATTTTGAAAACATTGTCTACTATTTCTTCAGGCATTTCACTTTTTGTGTTCCAACCAAGATCTATATCTTCTTCAGTTAAATTGGCTAATTCATTTGCAACTTTGACAAAGTTATTTTTTTTCCCATTAAGCTCTTTATAAATTTTGTTAGCAATACTCTTGTCATCAACAAGTATTTGTTGAATGTACCTTTGCTCAGGTTCTTTAAGAAGTTCCTTTCTTTCTTCAAACAATAACTCAATTTCCTCGGTCGTTACGGTTAGTTTTTTTGCATATTTCTTTGCATCTAAGAGAAGCGTTTCAGAACTTCTTCTTTCACTTGATAAAAAGTTACTTTTGTTTTCATCATAATGTTTTTTAAGTACATCATCTTTTAAATTTTTAATTTTTTGTTTTTTAGAATCAATAACAAAATAATCCACTGATCTTTCTTGAAGATTATATTCTCCTAAACTATTTTGAATAACTTTAGGAATAATTAGACTAGATCTTATTGTCTCTACCATTTGTTCTCTTGCAAGATCTTGTCTTGTTCCTTCAACATAAGAATCTTCTGAATAACCAGATTCAGATATAAGTTGTCTGAACAAAAGTTCACTGAATTGACCAAGATCATCCTTAAAGGCATCATCCTTTAAAATTTTATCTCTAACATTTCTATCACTAACCGATAATCCTAATTCTAGAGCTTCATTATTGAATAAAGCCCTATTAATNAAAGAACTTAAAGCCCTGTCAACATAACCGAACTCCCTTGACTTCTTAATATCTAATGAAGAACCTAATAATTTTCTAATTTCTTCTGTTTGTCTTGAGTAAAGAGAATAAAACTCTTGTGCTGAAATATCGAGCTTCCCAACTGAAGCTACAGTATTTTGTCTCTTTGAGACTCCTACCAAATCTTCAGTACCCCACATAGCAAAACTGATAATTAAAATTGTTAACAATGTGCCTAACACAAATTTTAATATTGTATTTTTTGAACTGTTTCTTAAGGTAGTTAACATAGTATTAATTTTTAATTAAAATTGTATAACATAATTATGGCTCAAAATAAATTAATTGTTTCAAATTGGAAAATGAATTTAAAACTAACTGATTCTAAAAAATTAATAAATCAAATCATTAAATCTGTCAATAATACGAAACCTCATATTAAAAAAATTATTTGTCCTCAATTTTTATTAATCCCTGATATATCAAGTATAACTAAAAAAACTGATATTTTATTAGGTTCTCAGGATTGTCATTATAAGGAAAATGGTGCATTTACTGGAGAATCAAGTATTGAATTATTAAAGTACTTTAGATGTAAATATGTAATTATCGGTCATTCAGAAAGAAGACAAAATAATGCGGATTCAAATTTAATTATTTCAAAAAAAATAAAAACTGCATACAAATTTGGTTTAAAACCAATATTGTGTATTGGTGAATCAATACATTTGAGAAAAAAAAAAAAAATATTTGGACTTTTTAAAAAGTCAATTAAATGAATGTGTGCCTAGTATTNGGGAAATCATAATTGCTTATGAACCTATATGGTCAATTGGAACAGGCTTAATTCCAAGTTTTGAAGATATATTAGAAGTGAATTATTTTGTAAAAAAATTTTTAAAAGAAAAAAAAAAAATAAAAAAAGTTAGTTTTTTATATGGAGGTTCCGTGTCATCTAAAAACATAAAAGGTATAATTGATAATTCCAATATAGATGGTGCTCTGATAGGAGGTTCCAGTTTAATTGACAAAGAAATTACAAAAATAATCTCTATTTTTAATTTTTATTGATTTTTTAATTTTTTTTAATATTGTTTAGTCATGTTTGCTATTGTCCTTTCAATTCATATTATTATCTGTTTGTTTTTGATAGTCATGATTTTACTTCAGAGATCTGAAGGAGGTGGCCTTGGAATCGGTCAAGCAGGCAGTGGCGGTGGTTTGGGAGATTATTTATCTGCAAGAAGCACCTCTAACATACTAACAAAGACTACTTCTTTTCTAGCCTTGTGTTTTTTTCTTACCAGCTTTTCATTAGTTCTAATTTCTAATAAAGAGTACAAAAAAGAATCAATTATTGATTCATCGGAAGATTCTATAATTGACAGGTTAGATTTAATTCCAGAGGAGTTCGATGTCGAAAAGCAAGATAATAAAGAGGGAGTAAGTGTTCCATCGGAGTAGTCTTTTATATTTTTTATTTTATTTTAAACTATGACTAAATTGATTTTCATTACTGGAGGAGTTGTCTCTTCAGTAGGAAAAGGCATAGTTTCCTCATCACTAGCTTCATTATTAAAATTGTCAAATTATAAAGTAAGAATAAGAAAACTTGATCCTTACCTAAATATAGATCCTGGAACAATGAATCCATCTCAACATGGTGAAGTTTTTGTAACTGATGATGGTGCAGAAACTGATATGGATCTAGGACACTATGAGAGATTTACGGGAATAATTTCTAAGAAAAGTGATAATATTACTTCTGGAAANATCTACGANGAGGTTTTACGTAAAGAGAGGAAAGGGGAATACCTAGGTTCAACNGTACAAGTAATACCTCATGTTACAGATGAGATAAAAAAATTCATAAAAAAGGATCTNAAGAGTGAAGATTTTGTNATTTGTGAGATTGGTGGAACTGTTGGTGANATTGAAAGTTTACCATTTCTTGAAGCTTTACGACAACTTAGAAACGAACTTGGAAAAACTAAGACTCTGTTTATACATGTTACATTGGTTCCATATATTAGTTCAGCAAATGAATTCAAAACCAAACCTACTCAACATTCAGTAAAAGAACTTTTAGGATTAGGTATTCAACCAGATATTCTTTTTTGTAGAACCGAAAGAAAATTTAATAAAGAATCAAGACAAAAAATTTCATTATTTTGTAATTTGTCACTAGATTCAGTNATTATGGTAGAAAACTCTAAGTCAATATACGAAGTTCCCTTAAAATTATTNAAAGAAGGAGCTATTAAACAGATTTATTCACATTTTGATATTAGAAAGAAAAAAAAAAAATAAAATTAGGATTATGGGAAAAATTTTTAGAAAAATTTGATAATTTGAGTCAAGAAGTAAACGTTGCTATTGTGGGAAAATACACAAATTTGTCAGAATCATATAAATCATTAAATGAAGCACTTTTTCACAGTGGAATATTTAATAATTCAACCGTTAATATCTCTTGGATAGATTCAAGAAAACTTAAAAATAAAAAAATTACAGAGAAGATATTGAAATCATTTGATGGTATTCTTGTTCCTGGAGGATTTGGAAAAGATGGCTCTGAAGGAAAAATTAAAGCTATTAATTTTGCTAAATTAGGAAAAGTTCCCTTTTTAGGAATATGTTTTGGAATGCAGTTAGCGATTTTAGAATCAATTAGAAATTTAAAAGGTTACGAGAATTCATCTTCAACAGAATTTGGTACAACTAAAATACCTGTTATTTCGATGATGAACGAATGGCAAAAAAATAATAAAGTGTATAAACAGGATCTAAAAAACTTAGNGGGAAGTATGAGATTAGGTGCATATGAATCAGTTTTAATAAAAAATACATTAATTGAGAAAATTTATAAAAAAAATAAAATCAATGAAAGACACCGCCATAGATATGAGGTAAATTATCACTACTTAAGTGCAATAAAAAAAAGTGGAGTTATACTTTCAGGTTTATCACCTGATAGAAAACTTGTTGAAGTTATGGAAAGAAAAAATCATCCATGGTTTATTGGTGTACAGTTCCATCCTGAATTAAAATCCACACCTTTTAAGCCCCACCCAATTTTTAATTCATTTATTAAATCATTAATTATTTCAAAAAAAAATAAGAATGAAAAAAATTAAAATTATTAATGAATTCATTTTTTCAAATGAACTTGATTTAAAATTCATATTAGGACCTTGCCAAATTCAAAGTAAGTCTCATGCTTTTGAAATTTGCTCTGAAATAGATAAACTCTCAAAAAAACTTGATTTTAAATATGTATATAAAAGTTCTTTTGATAAAGCAAATAGGTCAAGTCATAAAAGTAAGAGAGGAGTTGGCATAAAAAAAGGTCTTGAAATTCTTGCAATGGTTAAAGATAAATTTGGTTGCCCCGTTACTTCCGATATTCATGAAATGTCACAGTGTAATATCGCTAAGGAATATATAGATATAATACAAATTCCAGCTTTTTTGTGCAGACAAACTGATCTTCTATTAGAAGCAGGTAAAACTAATTTACCAGTGAATATAAAAAAGGGACAGTTTTTATCTCCATGGGAAATGGAAAATGTTTGTAAAAAAATCTCTTTCACAGGAAATAAAAAAATATTATTAACTGAAAGAGGTACAACTTTTGGCTATAATAATCTTGTATCAGATATGAGATCCCTTCCAATAATGAAAAAAACAGGTTACCCAGTTATATTTGATGCAACACATTCTGTTCAATTACCTGGGGGTGATGGGAATAAATCTGGTGGACAATTTGAATTTGTTGAAGTTTTAGCAAAAGCTGCAGTAACTAGTTCTATCTCAGGTTTATTTATGGAGACACATGAAAACCCAAAAAATGCTCCTTCTGATGGTCCAAATATGGTACCATTGAGAGATTTAGGTAAATTAATTCATTGCCTAAAATTATATGATAATTTATCAAAAAATAAGTTAATTTAGATATTCAAAATGTCAGCCATAGAAAAAATATTTGCAAGAGAAATAATTGATAGCAGAGGGACGCCAACTGTTGAAGTTGAAGTTTATGTTGAAAATNCCTGTTCAATTGCATCCGTGCCATCCGGTGCATCAACTGGAACATTTGAAGCTCATGAATTAAGAGACAATGATAAAAAAAGATTTTTTTCTAAAGGTGTATCTAAGGCTGTTAATTTAATTAATACTGAGATAAATGAAACAATTTTAGGTATGAATGTTACTAAACAAAAACAAATTGATGAAACATTGATTAAACTTGATGGAACATTAAATAAATCTAGACTTGGAGCCAACTCAATTCTTGCAGTTTCTTTAGGTTGTGCCAAAGCAGCTGCAAATTTTTTAAAAATACCATTATTCAGTTACATTGGAGGTATNTCATTGTCTTTACCAACACCATTGATGAATATTGTCAATGGAGGGTGNCATGCTAATAATAAATTAGATTTTCAAGAGTTTATGATAGTTCCAATGGGATTTAAATCTTTTAAGGAATCGTTGAGAGCGGGTTGTGAAATATTTTATTCTCTCAAAAGTTTGTTAAATAAGCATAATTTTTCAATTTCTGTTGGAGATGAAGGAGGCTTCGCACCAAATTTTTCAAATAATAAAGAATGTCTAGATTTTATAATTAATTCAATAGATATGGCTGGCTATAAAGCTGGTAAGGATGTTTTTATTGCACTAGATGTCGCATCGTCTGAATTTTTTAATGGAAAAAAATATAAACTTTTAAGTGAAGGGTTGGAATGCTCATCCTTGGAATTAATTCAATATTATAAGAATTTAATAAAAAACTATCCGATAATTTCTATCGAAGATGGTTTAGATGAAAATGATTGGGATGGATGGAAAATTATGACTGAAGAAGTTGGAAAAGATTGCCAACTTGTTGGAGATGACCTTTTTGTTACTTCTGTGGATAGATTAAAACTGGGGATAAACAAAAAATGTGGTAACTCAATATTAATAAAACTAAATCAAATAGGAACTGTAAGTGAAACAATTGAGACGATAAATGAAGCTAGAAGAAATAATTTTAATACAATTATATCTCATAGATCAGGTGAAACAGAAGATACATTTATCTCTGATTTCTCTGTTGCTATGAATTCAGGTCAAATTAAAACTGGATCACTCTCAAGGTCTGAGAGAGTNGCAAAATACAANCAATTAATTCGAATTGAAGACAAGAATAGTGAAATAAAGTTTTCTGGAAAAGAGCCTTTTAAAAAATTTTTTAATGTTTAGAAAATTAAAAATATATAACTTTACTTATTTTTTAATAATAATTTTAGGAATTTTTTACTTATTTATTGGTGAGAAAAACTTATTTGTTTTATTCAAAAATGAAAATAGAATCAATGATAATAAAATCTTATTATCTGAGAAAAAAGAAATAAAAAATGAATTAGAAAAANAAATTGATAGTTTTACAAATAGTGAGGTTTATAANGAATTAATTNTAAAAGAAAAGTTATTTTTAAAAAATGAAAATGATAAATTAATATTTTATAAATTAGATAATTGAATAACAAAGAATTATCATCTCCTTAACAGTTTCTGAAATCATTTGAGATCTTGTAAGGTTTTTAAAAACTTTTTTTTTAACTTTGACTTTATTTTTATAATAGACTGCAAAAAATACTGTGCCTATTTTCATTTTAGATAAGTTTTTATTAATTTCTGAAGCCAAACCAGTGCACGAAACACCTATTACATTTTTATTTTTTGAGTATCTTGTAACATTTATAGCCATTTTTTTTGCAATAACTTCACTGATAACGTCATTTTTCTTTAATTCTTTTTCTAAGCCTAATAACTGATTTTTTGAATTGTTACTATAACAAATCAATGAATAGTCTATATAACTACTTGCCCCCTTTTTTTTTATAAATTCGTAGACAAACTTTCCTCCTGTTACAGATTCAGCAATACAAAGTTTTAAATCTTTTTTCTTTAGTTTTATTATTAATTTATTTTTTATTAAATTTTGTTTCATAGAATGAAAAAAATTATTAAGCCAGAAATTAGACCNGCTAAAATATCATCTCCAATAACCCCAATTGGATTTTTTAATTTATCGAAATAGTTTATTGGGAATGGTTTTAAGATATCAAAAAATCTAAATAATATAAAAGCGATAAAATATTCATACAAAATTTCATTACAAAATATTAGTGTNATAGCTTGNCCTATATGTTCATCTATAACAATATAACCTGGGTCTTTATCTATTTCATTTTTAAGACAATTTTTTATTAGAAAAAAAGAAATTATTGTATAAATAAAAAGTAATATTAAAAAAATATCAAAGGTTAGATTTTTTTTCATTATCCAGACAATTGGTAAAATAGAAAAGGAGGCTAATGTTCCTGGAAAAAAAGGAGATTTCCCTATACCGAATCCAGTGCAAATTATTTTAGAAATTAAAATCATTTTTCTTAGAAACTGTCACTGTAGATTGACAAGCAATACCTTCCTCTCTACCAAGAAAGCCTAATTTTTCTGTTGTTGTGCCCTTTATGTTAATTAAACTAACATCAATATCTAGTATATTAGCAATTTTTTCTTTCATTTTTTTTTTATAAGGAATTATTTTTGGTCTCTCACATATTATTGTAACATCTAGGTTATTTATTATAAAATTTTCAAGTTTAAGTAGATTATTTGCATATTCTAAAAAAAATAAAGAGTTCTTATTTTTCCACCTATCTTTTGTTGGAGGAAAGTGCTCTCCTATATCACCTTTTCCTATCGAACCCAGAATTGCGTCTACTATTGCGTGAAAACCTACGTCAGCATCAGAATGTCCTTCTAAAGATTTNCTAAATGGAATTTTTATACCTAANAATTTAATGTAACTTCCATCTGTAAATTTATGAACATCAAATCCATTCCCTGTTCTAATATTTGAGCTATTCATAAATTCTCTAAAAAGACTTAATGATTTATTTAAATCTTTTTTCTCTGTTATTTTAAAATTTAATATTTCACCTGGTATTAATGATATAACATTACCATCTTCAAATGCCAACATTGAATCGTCTGTAAAATTGTTTACTTTTGTATTTTTATGAGCATTGTAAATTGTATTAAACTTAAAACCTTGAGGTGTTTGGATTAGTTTAAGATTTTCCCTATTTATATTTTCATAATTCTTTTTTTTGTAAATTCTTATTGAATCGTAAACATCAAGAGACGGAACAACACACTTTTTTCTTTTTAAATTTTCTAAAATATTCTTTAGTAAACTAATTGAAAAAAAAGGTCTTACCACATCATGAATAATAATATTTTCTACATTAAACTTTTTGCATTCCTTTATACCATTTAAAACAGATTTTTGTCTGGTATCCGACCCAATAACAATTTTAACTTTATACTCTTTTAAAATCTTTGAGGTCTCTTTTTTGTAATTTTTTGGACAAACGATAACTATATTTTTGAATAATTTTGAATCAATAAACTTTCTTACTGTTATTTCCAATATAGATTTATTATAAATTTTAAAAAACTGTTTTGGTTTTTTTTTGTCAAATCTTTTTCCTTCACCACCACTAAGAATTAATGCTATATTTTTTTTGTTCATGTAAACTATAATTGTTTTATTATGACTAGTAACTTTTACACAGAAATTTTGACATTAATATGTTTTTTATTATTTTTAATTACAAGTTTTGTAAATATCAATAATAAAGAATTTTTAAATAAATTCGTATACTTATCTAGTTTATTACTTATTAGTATTGTTAATTTAATTTACTATCAAAATATATCATCACAAAGTGCGTCATACTTAAGTCAAATAACTGCGTTACTGCTTGCCATTTTACTTTTTTCTTATTTTATAATTTCTATTTTTTATTTTGAATTTGTAAGACTAAGACTTATTTTTATCCCTTTTTTTATTGTTTTAGTTTTGTTCAGATATTTGACTTCTTTAGGAACAGAATCAAATAGTAATACATTAGATCTTTTTAAAAATAGATATTTATTATTTCATATTTTTAGCTCTCTTTTTGCTTATTCAATGCTCACTATTTGTGCAATAAGCTCTTTCAGTGTTTTTATTAAAAGTTTTTTCATAAAAAGAATCAAGTTTAACCCTATCTTGATTAATTTGTTACCTTCTTTACATCAAAGTGAAATTTTAACTATTAGGTTTTTGTATCTGACAATGTTTTTTTTATTTTCATCAATATTATCAGGATTACTTTTCCATATTACTGAGTACAAATATTTTTATTCGTTTTTTAATTATAAAGTTTCTTTGAGTATATTTAGTTTTTTTCTTATTATTTTATTTTTAATTTATAGAATAATCAAAGGTTGTTCGAGCTTTACCACTTTTAAATTAGTGCTTTTATCTTATTTGTTTATTAATATAGCGTACTTTGGTATTAAAATATTTGAGTTATAATGAAAATTGGCAATTTAAAATTAAAAAGTGATTTGTTGTTAGCACCAATGTCTGGTGTTTCAGACTATTGTTACAGAGAAATTGTTAAAAAATTTAAACCTGGTTTAGTTTTTTCAGAGATGATTGCGAGTAGAGCGCTAGTTGAAAAAAATAAAAAAACATTAAAAATGATAAAAAAAGATTCCGGTGAACTCTATGCAATTCAAATAGCTGGATGTGAACCAAGTATAATGGCTGAAGCAGCTAAACTTTGTCAAAACTCAGGTGCTGATTTAATTGATATAAACATGGGATGTCCTGTAAAAAAAGTTGTTAATGGATATGCTGGCTCAGCATTGATGAAAGATGAAAAATTAGCATCTTCAATAATTAAATCAGTTGTAAGAAGTGTTAATATTCCAGTTACCTTAAAAATGAGAAAGGGTTGGGACGAAAAAAATCTTAACGCACCAAAACTAGCTCAAATTGCTGAGAATGAGGGAATTAAGATGATTACTGTGCATGGAAGAACAAGAAGTCAAATGTTTAAAGGAAAAGCTGACTGGAATTTTATAAAAAAAGTTAAAAATTTTGTTAATATTCCAGTTGTAGTTAATGGCGATATTAATGAAATTAATGATTACTATGAATCAAAATTTCAATCTGAATATGATGCTGTAATCATAGGTAGGGGTTCATATGGAAGACCATGGATTTTCGAGGAAATCAAGCATTATCGAGAGAAAATTGAAGGTAAATTTTCAATAAATATGGAAAAAAAGAAAAATATAATTCTTGAGCATTTGAATCTTGCTTTAGAACATTATGGAGAAGATATTGGATTAAAATCATTTAGAAAACATCTTGGTTGGTATTCAAAATCTTTAAAAAACTCTAATGAATTTAGATACAAAATAAATAGTTGTTCTGAAAAAACAATAATACAAAAGTATATTAAAGATTTTTTTACATAATTATGAAAAATGAGAAAGATTTTAGTTTATATAAAATTTGTTTGGATTTAATACCAGAACCAATAATAATAATTAAAAAAAAAAAATTTTAAAATCTATTTTGCAAACCTTGAGTTTCAAATTCATTTTGAGAAGAGTTTGTCTAAAATTAAAGATATCTCCTTAATTAATATTTTTAGTGAACAATCTTTTTTAATAAGTCATTTAAAAAAATTGCATGAAAAAATTGGAATGTTTCTAATAAAAGAGGCTACTTTATTTAAAAATTTTTCCTATGAAGTTAGATGTATAATTCCTGAAAATTTAAATGATTATATTTTGATGATATTTAAAAAAATTAATGATGAAAGAAAAATTGAAGAACAAAGTCAATATATAATATTTGATGAAACATTTTCTATACTTTCACATGAAATTAATAACCCACTTAGCTCTATTAAAATGGCATCACAAATTATGAGCAAATCAAAAAATTTTGATAATGAACTTTTAGATATAATTACGAATGAAACAGGTAGAATTTCAAAGATTTTTAAATCTTTATCATATGTTAATACTAAAATTAATTTATTGGAGGTAAGTGATGAAAATATTCATGAAATTTTAAGGTACTCTATTTTTAGATTAAACAAAGCAAATCAAAAAATAAAAATTATTGAAAATTTCGACCCTTCATTACCGCTAATAAAAGTAGATAAGGATTCTATGATTCAAGTTTTTGATAATTTATTATTGAACGCTAAAGATGCCCTCACAAACAATTTAAACTCATATATAAAAATTACTTCTAAATTCCTATATGGTAAGACTATCAAAATACCAAATTTGAAAGATCAAATAAAAAAAAACTTTCTTCTTATAGTTATCGAGGATAATGGAATAGGAATTGAAAAAAAAAATTTGGAAAAGGTTTTTATCCCTTTTTTTTCTAATAAAAAAAATGGTTCAGGGATAGGTCTTTTTTTGGTAAAAAAAATTATTAATTATCATAATGGTCAGATATCAATCAAAAGTGACAATGACTGTACAAAAGTTTATATTAAACTACCATTATAGTTGAAAAGATATGGAAAAAAGAATTTTAATTATCGATGATGATTTCTCTTTAAGAAAAGTCATCTCAAGGGCATTAAGTAGTTCTAAGGTCTCTGTAAAAAGTGTATCAACATTATCTGAGGCTTGGGTGATTATTGAGAAGAATTCTTTTGATTTAATTATTTGTGATGTAATGTTACCAGATGGTGATGGTCTTGAACTTGTTAAGAAAGTTAAAAAAAAAAAATCTAATCAACCATTTATAATTATTAGTGCAAAAAATAATATACTAACAGCTATTAAAGCTGATCAACTTGAAGTCTTTGAATATCTTCCAAAACCTCTTGATTTAAATGATTTAACTATTTGCGTAAATAAATGCCTAAATACGGAAAAAGCATTGAAACAAAAAGTACAGATTGATGAAAAATTACCAATGATTGGCACCTCTCTTGTGATGCAACAAGTTTATAAAAATATAGCTAAGATAACAAAAACTAATCACACTGTTCTTATAGCCGGTGAATCTGGAACTGGAAAGGAACTTGTAGCAAGAGCAATACATAATTTTAGTCCCAGATCAGAATTCCCTTTTGTTGTTATAAATATGGCATCTTTACCTGAAAATTTAATAGAGAGTGAATTATTTGGATACGAAAAAGGTGCTTTTACGGGAGCTGAAAAAAAAACAATTGGTTACTTTGAAAAAGCTAATGGCGGCACACTTTTTTTAGACGAAATAGGTGATATGCCAATAGATATTCANGCAAGATTATTAAGAGTTTTACAGTTCGGGGAATTATCAAGAGTTGGTGGAAGAGAAATAATTAANACAGATGTAAGGATAATATCTGCAACAAATAAAAATTTATTGACTTGTGTAGAAAACCAAACATTTAGAGAAGATTTATTTTACAGAATAAATGTAATAAATATTGAGCTTCCTCCGCTTAGAAAAAGAGAAAATGATATAGCTTATTTATCAAATCATTTTCTATCTAAATTTTCTAATAATTCAAAACAAATTGATAATGCTGCACTAGATTTTATCAAAGAATATAATTGGCCAGGAAATGTAAGAGAATTAGAAAATCTATTTAAGAGAGTGAGTGTTTTAAGTAGTGAAAAAATTGTTACGGCTGATACGATAAAAAATTTAATTGATAACCAACCTAAAATCAATAATTTTGTTAACACAGATAAATCAGNTAAAAANATAGCTTTTTCAAACTTTTTTAATGATTTTTTAGANCAATTTTTTGAAACAGTTGAANATGAAAATATTGATTTAAATCTNTATGATAAATTTTTATGTGAAATAGAAAAACCTTTGATTACTAAAACATTAAAATATTTTAATGGAAATCAAATTAAAACGGCAAAAATTCTTGGTATAAATAGAAATACGCTAAGATCAAAAATTGCCAAGCATAATATCCCTAAAAAATTTACTAAATAAAAATGATAACTTCTATAAAGACCAAAAGCTTATATCAAAATTTTGAAAATCTTTTCTTTTTATTAATTTTTTTAACTTCGTTTTTAATTAGTTTGACTATTTTTCTTTCTTTATCAGGCTATTTATCAAATCTTGGTCAAGTTGAAGACGTTTCATTACTAATTTCTATAAACTTTTTCCTAATAATATTATTAATTTTAATATCTTTAAATAAAATTTTTAAAATCTTTATTCAGAAAAAACTAAAGTCTAAATTCAGAATACAATTTACCTCATTATTTATAATAATAAGTTTTATTCCAACTTCTTTGATAACTATTTTTTCTTTAGTTTTTTTCGATCAAGGNGTTAAAAATTGGTTTAATGAAAAAATTAGTCAAGTGGTGGATGGTTCAAAAGAAATTTCAGAATCATATTTTAATGAACATAAAAATAGTATTAAAAAAGACATTGTATATATTAATAATGAACTTAGCAGTGAAGAGGTATTTTTTTTTTCTGACAGGAATAGATTAACTGAATTTTTAAATTATTTTAAAGAGGTAAGAGAGCTTGATGAGGCAATAATTTTTGAAAGTTCAGGTCAATTGTTAGCCAGAGTAGGAAGTTTTCTTGTTGAGTCTGAAAATGCTCCGCCNTTATGGACATTTTTAATTGCAGATGAAGGTGATATAGCAATCTTTCCTAATAATGATCAAACAAAAGTAAGAGCCCTTTTAAAAATTCAGAGAGCAGTTCCAACATACCTTTACATAGGTAAAAATGTTGATTCAAATGTATTAAGTCGTGTTGAATCCGTAAATAAAACTGCTAGTGATTATGTAAATATCACAAATAAACTGGATAACTTTCAATATCAATTTAATAAATTATTTTTAGCAATAAACTTTTTAATGATTCTTTTATCAATTTGGTTTGGTTTAAAATTTTCAAATAGAATCTTAAGTCCAATTTTAAGTATAATTAAGGATTCAGAAAAAATTATAGAAGATAATTTCACTTCAAAAATTAAGGTAATTGAAGGAAATAATGAATTTAATTTTTTATCAAGGGTTTTAAATAAGATGATTGAAAAATTAAAAGTTCAAAAAAATAAACTATTAAGAGCTAAAGAAACAATTAATTTAAGAAGAAAATTTACTGAAAAAATAATTAATGAAGTAAGTAATGCTATTATTTATTTTGATTTAAATAATAAAATTTTATTAATGAATAAAAAGACTGATGAATTCTTGGGTTCAAATGCAAAAAAAAACTTTTTTAAGATTAACACAAATTTATCCTCAGAAATTAATAAATTTAAAAGTAGTAATCTTGACCACAAAGAAGTTCAAATTAAACATTTAATTTTTGGTAAATTAAAAATCTTAAATTTAAATCTCTCCAAAGTTTATGAAAATAAATTATTAAAAGGAGTTCTTTTAAGTATTGATGATATAACGGAATTAATTTCTGCACAAAAAAATGCAGCATGGTCTAATATTGCAAGATATATGGCACATGAAATAAAAAACCCACTTACTCCAATTAAATTATCTGCTCAAAGAATTGAAAATTCAGCTAAAGAAAAAAAAATGTCAGATGTAGATTTTTTTACTAATTGTACTTCAACAATTGTGAGACAGGTTAATTCAATTGAAAATTTAGTATCAGAGTTTTCTAATTTTGCAAGAATGCCAGAGAGAAAATTAAAATTAGTTAGTTTAGATAGTATAGTTCAAAACCAAGTTAATACTCAAAAAATTGCCAATAAAAATGTAGAATTTACAATAAATATTAAGCCTAAAAAGATTAACCTTATGTGTGATATTAATCAAATGAATAGGTTATTTATGAATATTTTGAAAAACTCAATAGAGTCAATTTCAAAAAAAAAAAAAAAAAGTTTTTATTTCAATTATAAATAAATCAAAATTTATTTTTGTAGATATTGAGGATAACGGTAATGGCTTTCCTAATAACCGAGAAAAATTATTTGAACCTTACATTACTAACAAATTAAATGGAACCGGTCTTGGTTTGGCTATATGTAAAAAAATTATAGAAGATCATAATGGTGAAATTGAATTACTTGATGGGATGTCACTCGGAGGTGCTTTAGTAAGAATTAAACTTTATAAAAATATTAAGACAATATGAGTAAATTAAACGATATTTTAATTATTGATGATGAAAAAGATATTTGTGAACAAATTTCTGGTTTGCTGAATGACAAAGGTTATGAAACAAAATCAATGATCTCATCTGAAGATGGTATAAGTGCTTTTAAAAAAAAAAACTATTCACTGGTAATTTTAGATATTTGGTTAAATAATTCAAAATTGGATGGTTTTCAAACATTAGAAAAAATTANAGAGATAAACAGTAATGTTCCAATAATTATGATTAGTGGTCATGGAAATATTGAAACTGCTGTAAATTCAATTAAAAAAGGTGCTTATGACTTTATTGAAAAACCATTTGATGGAGATCTTTTAATTTTNAAAGTAAAAAAAGCCTTAGAAAATTTTGATCTAAAATCTCGTATAAATAGTATTTTCAAAAATAAAAATTATAATTATATAGCAAAATCTGAATCTTCAAAAAATACTCTATATAGCTTAAAAAAAATAATTAAAACAGAATCATTAGTTTTTCTTAATGGAGAAAAAGGAAGTGGTAGAGAGTTTTTAGCAAAAAAAATTCATAGTGAATCAAATCGTTTTTTTAAAAATTTTAAAATTTTTGATTTTAGTAATATTTTGGAAAATGAAATTGAAATTGAACTTTTTGGTAAAGAAGAAAACCAAATTTTAAAAAAAACTGGGGTCTTTGAAGAAGTGAATGGTGGAACGCTTTTTCTCAAGAATATAGATTGCTTAAGTTCAAAAAATCAAGGAAAATTGTTAAGAGTTTTTGAGGAAAAAAAATATAGAAGAATTGGAGGTGGATCCTTTAAANAAATTGATTTTAGACTAATATGCTCTTCAATTTTTTCATTAGAGTTTCTTAAAAAAGAAAAAATTTTAAGAAATGACCTGATTAATTGTCTAAATTTTTATGAAATATATGTTCCTTCATTATTTGAGAGAACTAAAGACAAAGATGATTTAATTAATGAGTTTGTAAATGATATTGTTAAAAAAAAGAAAATTAATTTCAAGAATATAAGTAAAGATTTTTTATCCTTTGTAATGAACATAAAGTATTTTAAAAGTACTGCCGAACTAAAAAAATTCCTAGAGTGGAGTTTNTCTGTATTATGTGATAAAAANGACACTCAAATAACAAAGGATAGCTTAGTTGCATTGATGTTAAATTTTATTGGCGATACAAGTTTGCTAGGTGACTCTGACATACTTAATCATAATATAAAAAATGCTAGAGAGATGTTTGAAAAAAAATACTTGGAACATAATTTAAATAAATTTAAAAAAAATATATCAAAGATGTCGAATGAAATTGGTATGGAAAGAACCGCTCTTTATCGAAAATTAAAATCATTAAATATTAAAATGGAATAAAAAACATGAAAGTAATTATTTGTGGTGCGAGTGAAGTGGGATCTAATATTGCAAAGCAACTTGTCTATGAAGATAATGATGTTACTGTAATTGACGAATCCGAAGTTCTATTAAGGTCATTAAGTAAAAATGTTGATTTAAAGAGTGTTTGTGGACCTACAGCTTTGCCAGAGACTTTAGAGAAGGCAGGTGCAGACGATGCTGATATAATAATTGCAGTATCTGAAAAAGATGAGTGTAATCTTCTAAGTTGTGAATTAGCTAAGCATTTATTTAAAATACCGATAAAAGTTGCTAGAGTTAAAGATTCAGACTATTTAAACCCAAAGTATTATAACAATTTATTTGCTAAAGAAAAAATTGATGTTGATGCTATTATTTCGCCTGAACTTGAAATTGCAAAAGCCATAATAAGAAAATTAAATACTCCAGGTTCTTTTGACTCATTTTATTTAGGTGGAAAGATAGCAAGAATAATAGGTATATCNATAAACGAATCTTGTCCTATAATTAATACACCATTAAGAATGTTACCTGGTATTTTTTCAGGACTTGAAGTAAAAATTCTCTCAATCTTCAGAGATAATGAAATTGTTTTACCTACAGGAAAGGTTGAAATATATCCAGGTGATGACATTTATATTTGCTTAAAAAACAATGATTTATTAAGAGCTTTGAGAGTATTTGGAATTAAATCTCAAGAAAATAGAAAAGTTGTTATTGTTGGTGCAGGTAATATTGGAAGAAGTATTATAAAAATCTTAGAAAATGACTATGAAGATATNAGCTGTAAAATAATAGATAGTGATATTCAAAGATCAAAAAATATAGCTTCAGAACTTTCAACTCAAAATACCATATTATGTGGGGATGCACTTGATGCTGATTTATTAAAAGAAGCTGGAGCATCTTCTGCTGAAGCAATAATATCTGTTACAGATGATGATGAAGTAAATATATTTACATCCTTGTTAGCGAAAGATTTGGGTTGTAAAAGGTCTATGGCAATAGTAAGAAACCCTAACTATAGAAGACTTTCAAAAAAATTAAATCTTGATGTTCTCATAAACCCTGGAAATATAACTACCTCTGCTATACTTCAATATGTAAGAAGGGGTAAGGTTAAAGAAGTTCATGATTTTGGAAATGAACGTGGTGAAATAATGGAGATTGAAATCTTGCCAACTACAAAATTTGCTGATAAAAAAATTACTGAGTTAACAATTCCAAAAGGTGTTGTCATTGGAGGTATAGTAAGGAATAATGAACTAATATTTCCTGATGAAAATACAACTTTACTTGTAAAAGATAAATTAATAATTTTTTCTGAACCATCTTCAATTAAAGATATAGAAAAGTATTCAGAAGTTAATATTGAGTTTTTTTAATGACAATTTATTATGTTAATGGTTCCTACCAAAATAGAGCTGACGCTTTAATTTCAGTAGAGGATAGAGGATTTAATTTTTCAGATGGTGTGTATGAAGTAATAGGGTTTAAAAAAAAAAAAATATTAAATTTTAAGAAACATACCNGAAGGTTGAAAAAATCATTGAATGAATTAAAGATATCAAATCCTTTTAAAAACTTCAAATCACTGGAATTGATAATATTAAATCTAATTAAACATAATTATATTGAAAATGGTTTTATATATTTACAGATAACAAGAGGAAGCGCAAAACGAAATCATTTATTCCCAAATAATATTAAACCAAATATAGTTATTTTTACTTTTTTTAATAAAGACATAAAAAATCTGCTCAAAGGAGTCAAAGTTGGGATTTCAGAAGATTTGAGATGGTTAAGGTGTGATATCAAATCTATTTCTTTACTACCAAATCTTTTGGAAAAACAAAAAGCCTCAAAAAAGGGGTTTTACGAAATTTGGCAATCTAGAAATAATCAAATAACTGAAGGTTCCACTTCAAATGCTTTTATAATTGACTCAAAGAATGTGATTATGACACATCCTGCTAATAATTTAATTTTAGGAGGTGTCACAAGAGATTGCGTTATTAATATAGCCAAATCAAATGATTTTTTTGTAAAAGAAAATGCATTTACAATTAACGATATTAAAAAATGTAAAGAAGCATTTCTCACCAGTACTACAGTAGGTGTTTTACCAGTTATTAAAATTGATGAGTTTCTTGTAAATAATGGTAAACCTGGAAAGATTACACTTGAAATTATGNATCTCTATAACAAGTACTTAACTAAACAAGTAAAATGAACAATAATGATATTTTTATAATTCATCCTTTTTTAAAATCTTCTCAATTTAAACAAAGGTATTATTTAGATGAAGCAAAGAATTTAGTTAGGGCAATTGGTTTAAAATGCAAAGAAAGTTTTATGATAGGTTTAGAAAAAATAAGCCCAAAAACTTTTATCAATAAAGGAAATATAGTATATTTTAAAAAACAAATTAAGGAATCATCTTTAGATATAGTTTTCTTTAATGTCAATTTATCTCCTATACAACAAAGAAACCTTGAAAATGAGCTTAATGCAAAAGTTATTGATAGAACAGGCTTGATATTAGAAATTTTTGGATCAAGAGCAAAATCCAATGAAGGAAAGTTAAGCGTCGAATTAGCAAGTCTTCAATTTCAAAAAAGTAGGCTTGTTAGATCTTGGACACACTTAGAAAGACAAAGAGGNGGTGCAGGTTTTATGGGTGGCCCTGGTGAAAAACAGATAGAATCTGATAAAAGACAATTAACAGAAAAAATTAATAGATTAAAAAAAAAAATAAAAAAGATTATTTCAATTAGAGATATTCAAAGATACAGAAGAAAAAAAAATAAAGTTCCAGTTATAGCGCTTGTTGGATACACTAACTCTGGCAAATCAACNTTATTCAACAAATTGACTAAATCAAACGTTTTGTCAAAAGATATGCTTTTTGCTTCACTTGACTCAACAATTAGAAAATCTTTCTTAAAAAATGTAAATCTTCTATTTGTTGATACTGTTGGTTTTATAAGTGATTTACCAACAACACTTATTGATTCATTTAAATCTACATTAGATGAGATCATATATTCAGATTTAATTCTTCATATTAGAGACATTTCAAATGATTATTACTTAGAACAAAAGAAAGAGGTTTTAAAAATTCTTGAAGAAATAGGAATAGATGATCAAGAAGAGAAAATTATAGATGTNATCAATAAAGTTGATCTTGTTAATAATAAAAATAAGTTACATAANTTAGTCGATGAAAAAACAATTTTAATATCAGCACTTGAGGGAATTGGTATTGAAAATTTAAAAAACAAGATTTTTCAAAGAATATTAAGTTGATTTCTTATTTTAATAATCTAATTAAATTTGAAGTATCTTCATTTGAATATCCTTTTTTTACTAAATCTGAGTAATAATTTTTAATGAGTTTAGTATTAGGTAAATTTATTTTAATATTTTTTGATTCTTGAAGAACAATTTTTAAATCTTTGAGCATGAGTTTATTCATAAATCCAAAATTAAATTTATTTACCCACATTGTCTTAGTTCTATTGTCAAATTGCCAAGATTGACCTGCACCGTTACTTATTACTTTGATTAAATTATCAACATTTAATTTTTTTTTTTTTGCAAAAAACAAACCCNCAGCTATTCCCTGTATTACTGNGGCTANGCAAATTTGATTTACCATTTTAGTTACTTGACCATTCCCACTTTTCCCCATGTATACAATTGATTTTGCATAATNATTTAGGATTCTTTTAACTAAATTAATATTTTTTTTATTACCACCAACCATAATTGAAAGTGTTCCATTTATTGCACCTATTTCACCACCACTAACTGGTGCATCATAAAAAAAACATTTTTTAATTAAAAATTTTCTATATAAGATTTCAGTTATTTTAGTTGATGCAGTTGTGTGATCTATTATTGTAGAGTTTTGACAAACAAATTTTAAAATACCATTTTTATTTAAATATATATTTTTTAAATCTTTGTCATTTCCAACGCAAGATATAATAANATTAGAATTTTTTGCNAAGTCCTCAAGTGAATCAAAAATTCTTAATTTATTATTTTTTTTAAATTTAGAAATAAAAATCTGAGTTTTTTTTGAATTTCTTGAAATTATATTTAATTGAGAAACATTTTTAATTAAATTTTCGGCAATATTGTAACCCATTACACCAAGACCTATAAACCCAACTTTTTTTTTCATTTTATTTTAAATATTAGATCATTATTTTTAGAAGAAATTAAAAGTTCTTTGTCTTCATTTAATTCATTACCTATAATCATTAAAGCAATTTTGTCTTCAATAAAATTTTGGATTATCCTTTTTAAAGGTCTTGCACCATAAGACGCAGAAAAGCCTTCATTAATAATCCAGTCTTCAGCATTTTTATCTATATTAATTTTTATTTTTTTATCTTTTAATAATTTTGTTAGTTCTAAAATCTGAATTTTTAAGATTTCTCTCATTTCATTTTTTGTAAGTCTATTAAATAAAATAATTTCATCAACTCTGTTTATAAATTCTGGTTTGAAATTTACTTTTATTTCTTCAAAAACTTTTTCTTTAGTAAAAACTTCTATTTTACTTTTTTGGTCTTCTGAGAAGTTTATATGCTCAGCTCCAATGTTCGATGTCATTATAATGATTGTGTTTTTAAAATTTACAACTCTTCCATGTGAATCAGTTAACCTACCATCATCAAAAACCTGTAANAATATATTGTAAACATCNGAATGAGCCTTTTCTATTTCGTCTAATAAAATTNCTTGATATGGTTTTCTTCTTATAGATTCTGTTAATTGTCCTCCGCTTTCATATCCTACGTACCCTGGAGGTGAACCAATTAATTTTGAAACTGAATGTTTTTCCATATATTCAGACATATCCAATCTATAAAGAGACTTTTCTTCATTGAAAAGAAATTTTGATAGTGCCTTACACAATTCAGTTTTACCAACTCCAGTAGGACCTAAAAATAAAAAAATACCAATTGGTCTGTTTGGATTTTGTATTCCTGCTCTAGACCTTAAAACTGCTGCTGATATTTTCTCTATAGCTTCATTTTGACCAATAACCATTTTTTTAAGTTCTTCATTCATTCCTAAGAGCTTTTCCTTTTCACTTTCTAGCATTCTATCCAATGGTATACCTGTTGTTTTAGAGATTACACTCGCAATCTCAGATGAAGTAACTGATTTGCTTAACATATTATTTTGATTTTTTTGCTCGTCTAAATCTGATAATTGCTTTTCCAACATTGGGAGCTTTCCGTATGCTAACTCACCTGCTTCNGACAACTTACCCTCTCTTTGAAGTATATTNAGCTTATTTTTTTCATAATCAATTTCAGATTTTAGCTTTTGCATATCAATAATTTTATTCTTTTCATTAAGCCATTCATCGTTTTCTTTATGGTACTCACTCTCAAGTTTTGATATTTGTTTTTTTAAATCTTCTGATCTACCAAGGGATTTTTTATCATCATCTTTTTTTAAACTTTCATATTCAATCTTGCTTTGTAATAGCTTTCTTTGGATTTTATCTAATTGTTCAGGCTTAGAATCGATCTGAAGCCTAATTCTTGAAGCAGCTTCATCCATAAGGTCAATTGCCTTATCAGGAAGAAACCGGTCATTGATGTATCTTTCTGATAATTCTACAGCTGATACAATTGCAGAATCAAGAATTTTAACGCCATGATGTACTTCATATTTTTCTTTTAAACCTCTTAGAATAGATATTGTATCTTCAATATTTGGTTCTTCCACAAGAATTTGTTGAAAACGTCTAGCAAGAGCTGCATCAGCTTCAATATTCTCTCTATATTCATTTAATGTTGTTGCTCCAATACAGTGTAGTTCTCCTCTGGCTAATGCTGGTTTTAANAGATTAGAAGCATCTAATGAACCATCAGCTTTTCCTGCACCTACTAACGTGTGAATTTCATCTATAAATAGTATAATTGAATCTTGATTTTCAGAAACTTCTTTAAGAATATTTTTTAATCTTTCTTCAAATTCTCCTCTGAATTTTGCTCCTGCTATAATTAAACCTAAATCAAGGGAAATGACAGTTTTATTCTTNAGTGANTCTGGTACATCATCGTTTATTATTCTTAAGGCCAATCCCTCTACAATTGCTGTTTTACCTACACCAGGTTCACCTATTAACACAGGATTGTTCTTTGTTCTTCTGGAAAGAACCTGAATACTTCTTCTAATTTCTTCTTCTCTTCCAATGACTGGGTCTAGGTGACCTTTTTTAGCTAATTCAGTTAAATTAGTAGAGAATTTTTTTAGTGAATCAGAATTAATTGATTTAGAATGTGAGTTAATGGTTTCTCCTTTTCTTAGCTTTAAAATTACTTCTTTTAGTTTATTTTTGTTAAATCCATTCCTTTGAAGTAAATCATAAATATCTATCTCCTCACAACATAATATTGTATAAAACAAAATTTCTGGTGATATATAATCATCATTAAAGTCATTTTTAACTTTTTGTGCTGTCTCAAAGACTTTAATAAGATCATTAGAAAAAAAAATATTTAAATCCTCTCCCATTATTTTAGGTTTATCTTGGATTAAATCATCAATTTGTTTTTTTAAGTGAAGATGATTGACACTAAGTTCGTTAAAGATTTGCAAAAAAAAATTATTATCTTCTGAAAGTATAGAAAAAATAAGATGTTCAGGTGTAACTTGCTGGTGATTTAATGATATTGCTTTATTTTGAGCATCATTAATTAGGATTTTACTTTTTTCATTAAAAAGTTCAAAATTCATTTCATTTTTTATATTAATAACTTAAAATCTTAAGTAAAAGGATTAAATTAGTTGACTAAAAAAAAACTCCCACTTACTGGAATTGTTGTTTTAGATCTTACAAATGTTTTATCAGGTCCTTTTGCAACGCAAATACTTTCAGATATGGGGGCTGAGGTTATTAAAGTAGAGAAACCAAGTGGAGATGACTCGAGAAATTTTGGACCATTTATTAAAGGAAAATCTAGTTATTTTATTTCTTTAAATAGAGGAAAAAAAAGTATAGTTCTTGATTTAAAAAATAAAAAAGAAAATATTTATTTTAAAAAACTATTAAGTAACTCCGACGTCTTAATTGATAATTTCAAGCCAGGAACAATTGAAAAGTTTGGTTTTTCTTCAAAATACTTGAGCCAAAAATATCCTAGACTAATTCAAGCAAAAATCAGTGGTTTTGGTGAAACTGGTCCAATGAAATCGTTCCCAGCATACGATATGATTGTTCAAGCTATGGGTGGTATAATGAGTATAACAGGAAATAATAAAAATGAGTTATGTAGAGTTGGCTCTTCAATTGGTGATATAGTTGCAGGATTATATGCGGTTATTGGAATATTAATACAATTAATTAATAGAAATACAACAAAGCTTGGTTCAAGATTAGATTTAAGCATGTTGGACTGTCAGGTGGCTATACTAGAAAATGCTATTTCAAGATACTCAGTGGAGAAAAGAGTACCTGAACCATTAGGAACTGACCATCCATCCATAACTCCATTCGGTGCATTCAAAACTTTAAATGGTTTAATAGTTATTGCAATTGGAAACAATAAAATGTTTGCAAGATTTTGTAAAATAATTGGTGACGAAAATATAGCTACAAATAAACAATTTATTAATAATAATTTAAGAAATAAGAATTTAACAAAATTGAGAGAAAAAATAGAATTTATTTTAAAAAAAAAAAGAATGAATTTTGGATAAAAAAACTTCAAAAAAATCAAATACCTTGTTCACAAATAAATACAGTGAAAGATTTATTTAATAATAAACAAATAAAAAATAGAAAAATGATAATTAATTATAATGATGATGTGGTGAAAGCTTTTAAAGTATCTGGAAATCCAATTAAATTATCTTTTTTAGATGACAATAATGAAACATTAAAAGCCCCAGATTTAGATGAAAATAGAGAATATATTTTGAAGCATTTTAAGTTGACTTAACCCCAAGGTCCTTTCTTTTTCTTAAGAAAAATTGACTTACCTTTCCTTTTTAATGGTTTTTTACCGTTTAGAACTGAAAAAATATACCCAAAAATAAAGCCTCCGATGTGTGCCATCCAAGCAACGGATGATTCAACATTTGATAGATTAAAAAATTGAAAAATAAACCAAAATATTAATAAAACAGAAGCTGGAACCCTAATAGTGAAAAAAATGAAAAAAGGTACTAAAACAAGTATTTTTGCACGAGGAAAATAGTATAAATAAGACCCCAATACTCCAGCGATAGCTCCTGATGCACCAATCATTGGAATCTCAGAGCTTATATTAATTAAAGCTTGGCTAAATGACGCAAAACATCCAGCAAGAAAATAAAATAAAATAAATTTTTTTGTGCCAAAAACATCTTCAACATTGTCCGCAAAAATTATCAGGTACATCATATTTCCAATTAAATGCATCCACCCACCATGCATAAAAATAGATGTTAATAATGTAAGTATGGGGAAGAATGTTGGTTGATTGAAGTTACTAAAAAAACTAGCTGGTTTGAAACCAAAATAATAGGTTATAAAATTTGACTGATCTGATGAAATTTGAATGAAAAAAACTACTAAACATATTAAAAGTATTACATATCTAGTATAACATTTTTTTTGAGTTGGGTTTTCGTCTTTAAGTGGTATCATTTGTTATTTAAATTTCTATTAATTTACTTTTCCCTAAAGCTATAATAGTTTTCTTTTTTGGCAAAATTTTTTTTAATACATTTGAGTTAATATTCAAGCCTCCTGTAAATGTTCCAAATGAAGGTAAGATACAAAAATTTTCCCCTAATACAAAACATTTAAATGAGTATCTGACTTTATTAAATCTTATTGTAACCTTGGGATGAAAGTGACCAGAAAACTCAAATAGATTATTAACATTCTGAGTGTCTTTAATATGTTTAAAATTAAAATTACCCAATTTTAAGGATTCCTTAAAAAAAGCATTTATTTTTTCTTTGAATTTTAATTCAGCGTCGTGGTTCCCGTCGATTAAGTAAACTTCTATATTTTTAAAAATTTTATTTATTTTTTTAATGTGACTATTATTGATAACTTTCAGTGTAGAATTTTCATGAAAACTATCTCCAAGAGAAATTATTTTTTTTGGATTATAAAGATTGATATTAAATTTAATCCTTTCAATTGTGTCATCTATATCGTATGGTGGTAAAAAATTCCCATGTTTTGCAAAAGAATAACTTTTTCCAATATGCAAATCTGAAATTACTAAAATGCTAAATTTAGGGATAAAAATTGATCCACTTGAATCAAATACAAGAGTATAATTTTTTTTTTTTTTTACAATATTCATTAATTTAATTATTAAAAAACTCAAATAAATTATCTGGATTGTGGACAGTCATTTTATTTTTTTCTTTTTGATAAATTAAGGTTTTAGAGAAAGGTGAGGGATTCGGAATTTTATTAAAAGTAATTTTCTTTTTAAATAAATAATCTATTTGCGTCATTGCTGAAAAATATCTTCCGATCTCCTCTTTAGTGATTTTAAGAAGAATATGGTTTGGTTGATATTTAAATAGTGTATCAAAAATAATATCACTGTTAACAAAGTTTTTTTTATTCATACTTTTTTTATCAATTAAACCAGTAATTAGGGTAATTTCCCTAAATATTTTTTTTGCTATTGAGGTTTTTAAAAAATCAATTTTTTTATTTTTTTGAGCAAAAAAACTACTTAAATTTTTAGGTTCAAAGTTCATTTTTTTATTTATAAATATAGCTAATGAATATTCGTTTAGTGAGTAATCTGATGTAATAACATTGTATTCTGTTTTAAGATAATTTATTAATAATTCAGATAAAGTTTGGTTTGTTTGTTTTCCCATAAATGTAAAAATACATAGATACTGTCCATTTTTGTATGAAAAGTTTTCAATTAGAATTTTATTTTTTTTTGGAATAGAAGATTCTTTTTTTTGTTTAATAATAAATTCTTTGATCTCTAGCGGATAGTATTTCTTATTAATAAAAGTATTAAAAATTTCTTCAGATATTTTTGGATTTAAGGGCAAGTTACCTCCCCAATAAATTGGAGTTTTTTGAGATTTTCTTTTTACAATATCAACAAATATTTCTTCTGAATTTATTGAAGTACACATAAGATTTAGCCCAGAAAAAGTGAATACTTCTCCACATTTAATTGACAGAACAAATGATTCATCAACAAAACCTAATATTTTTCCGCTTTTAAGTCTTATTTTCAAATTGGAATTATCTATTATAGTGCCAATATTAATTAAAGTTTTTATTCTATTTTTTACGCTATTAATTTTTAGAATTCCGTTTTCATGAACATTTAATTTATTCCATTTCTTATAGTTATTTAAGACATATCCACCATCCTTTATAAATTTAATAATGTCTAAAAAAACTTTATAATCTAGTTTACTGTATAAGTAAGACTTTTTAATCTCATTGAATGTTTCAATTGGATTTACTCCTTCATTACATGACAATAACATTAGATGTTGACATAAAACGTCTTTTGAACCGTATCTAGATTCTATGTAGTCAAATTCACTTTTCTCTGCTAATTTTTTTGATGCAATACATTCTAGAAATTCAAACTTATTTGTAGGAATTAAATAAGAAGTTGGGATTCCAAAGAAATAATGGTGTGATCTTCCTGTTCTTTGAATTAATCTATTAATGCTTTTGGGAGTGCCAATATTTATTACTTGATCAATATTTTTAAAATCAATTCCTAGTTCCAAAGAGGAGGTACAAATGATTGTATTAATTTTTTCTTTGATAAATTGTTCTTCAGTTTTTTTTCTATGCTCTTTTGATAGGGATCCGTGATGTAAACCAAGTTTTTGGTTATCATTAAATAATAAAAATAAATTTTTAAATAATATTTCAGCTTGAGCTCTGGTGTTAACAAATATGATTGACCTTTTGTTAGAAATTATTTTTTTAATTAAACTTAGTGAGCAAAATGATGAATGCCCTGATGTTGGTATGTTTTCCGAACAAACAACTTTTATTTTAACCTTTTTTCTTACATGATTTTTAATTAATTTAGTTTTTCCATTAAATGATAACCATTCAACCAGGTATGATTTATTTGATGTTGTTCCTGAAATTCCAAAAATTTCAAATTTTTGATTAATATTATTAATTCTGGTAAGTGTTAACGCTAATTGATCACCTCTTTTAGAATTTATGAATTCATTTAATTCGTCAATTATTAAATAATCTGTGTCCTGAAGTAATGATGCGGCGTATGGATTGGCAATCATCAAGGTTAAAGACTCCGGAGTAGTGAGAAGTATATCAGGAATTTTAAAAAGTTGCTTTTTCTTTTTTGTATAAGAAATATCGCTGGTTCTTTTTTCAATTTTACACTTTATTCCAAAATATCTTGATAATTCAATAAGTCTCTCATGTAGCGTAGTGTTAATTGATTTAAGAGGTGAAACATAAATTACTTTTTTTGTAACTTTGTCGAGTGCGCTTTTAAAAAAAGGTAAGAATGCAGTAATAGTTTTGCCAGTTCCAATTTCAGAGGTTATTAAGAATTGCCTAAATTTTTTTGATAATTGAAGTTCTAAGAACTCTTTTTGATAATCATATAAATTCCATTTTTTTGCGGCTAACTTTTCCTGAATTTTTTTTAAATTTAAAAAATCATCCATTTAAAAGAATTAATTGTTATTTATATTTAGTACAAGTAATTTTATGAAGAAATGGTTAATTAAAAAAAAAAACGGTTT